>NZ_MVOO01000022.1:0-72679 GCF_002156405.1 Pseudomonas sp. SCPG-7
TCTAACTGAAAACACCCGATCCCACTGTGGGAGCTGGCTTGCCAGTGATGGCGGCCAGCCAGCCGACCAATTTCTAACTGAAAACACTCAATCCCATGTAGGAACTGCCGAAGGCTGTGATCTTTTGATCTGGCTCTGGCTCTGGCTCTGGCTCTGGCTTTTGATTTTTTGCCCCTTCGGCAGGCCGAGCGGAGGTGTCGATCCGGGGGGTAGGCGCGCAGCGCCGTGCGGCGAAGCCGCATACATCGAGAGGAGGTGCAGCGCAGCAAACCGTAGGCGCTGCCCCCGGATGGGCACCGTAGCGAGGGAACACTGAGCCTAAGCGAAGTGCCGTACGCCGGGGCAAAGCCTTTTGGGTTACCTTTTCGGCGTCTGGAAAAGGTGACTCGCTGTAAGAGCGAAACCGCCAGCAGCAACACCCGCAGCAACGGATATCCCCCCAAACCCCCAAGAGCCTGGTCGGCCCAAAGGCCGCCAAGCCCCAATCAGCCCCCCAAAAAAAACGCCAGCAAATGCCGGCGTTTCAGTGAGCGCTAACCGTATTACCAGTTGTAGGTCACGTCAGCAGTCATGGTCCGACCTTCGCCGTAGTAGCAGTCGAGGGTACCGTTGCACGCGGCCACGTATTTCTCGTCGGTGAGGTTTTGCAGGTTGGCTTGCAGCTTCACGCCTTTGACATGCAGCGGCGATTTCTCCAGGTCGTAAGAGACCATGGCGTCATACACGGTGTAGGACGGAATCTGGAACGAGTCCGACTCGTAATCCGAACCGTAGCTGCTGCGCACGTAGCGGGCGCCCAGGCCCATGCCGAAACCGGCGAGGGCGGTGGAGATGTCGAAGTCGTAGTTGACCCACGCGGAGGCGGTCAGTGGTGGACGCATGGCCAGGGTGCGACCTTCGCGACCGTCGTTGTCTTTCTCCCACTTGGTCTGGTTACGCGACACTGCCGCCAGCACGCGCAGGTTGCGGGTGACGTTGACCTTGCCTTCCAGCTCGATACCGCGCGAACGCACGGAGCCGCTCTGGGTGCTGAAGCCCGGGTTGGCGAGGTCGGTGGTGAGCATGTTGTCCTGGTCGATCTGGTACGCCGACAGCTGAATGAAGCCGTCGATCGACTTCGGCTCGTACTTGACGCCGACTTCGTACTGCTTGCCGGTGGTCGGTTCGAAGGCGCCGCCGCTCATGTCGGTACCGGTTTGCGGCAGGAACGATTCGGCGTAGCTGACGTACGGTGTGATGCCGTTGTCGAACTCGTAGCCGAGGCCGGCACGCCCGGTGAACTTCTCGTCCTTCTGGTTGCTGTGGCCGCCGCTCAGCGGTTGCTTGTTGTCGGTTTCAGCGAAGTCATAACGACCGCCGAGGGTCAGGAACCACTGGTTCCAGCGCAGTTGATCCTGAGCGTACAGGCCGGTCTGGGTGATGGTGTTGTCCCACTTGTACGGCTGGCGGAAATTGATCTGGCTGCCATACACCGGGTTGTACAGGTCCAGACCTGGAGCGGTGCGGTCGTACAGGCCGAGGAATTTCGAATTGTAGTGGTAGTAGTCCACGCCCAGCAGCACGGTGTGCTCGACATCGGCGGTGTTGAACTTGGCCTGGGCGATGTTATCGATGCCGTAGACCTTGTTGTGCTGCGACCAGTCCACCGCATAACGGCTCTGGTAGCTGCCATCGTTGAGGCCGGTGACCGGGTTGGTCGGGAACGAATAACCGTGCAGCGGCGCCACGTACTGGTCATTGATGTCGGCGTAACGCGCGTTCTGCTTCAGGGTCCAGACGTCGTTGAGTTCGTGGGCAATCTCGTAACCGACTACGAACTGCTCGCGGTGGTATTTGTTCACGTCCGGCTCGCCGAGGAACAGGCTGCGGCTGATGCGCCCGGCCTGGCTGCGATGCACGGTGCCGTTGGCCGGCAGGCCCTGGGCTTCCGGTACGTCGTGGTCTTTCTGGTACTGACCGAACACGGTGATGGTGGTCTGATCGTTAGGCAGCCAGGTCAGGCTTGGCGCCAGCAGCATGCGGTTCTGGCTGGCGTAGTCGATGGCCGAGCCGCTGTCGTTGACCACGCCGGTCAGGCGATAGAGGAATTCGCCCTGATCGTCGATCGGGCCGCCGAGGTCGAAGGCGCCGTATTTGCGGTCATAGCTGCCGCCACCGAGCTTCACTTCGTGCAGCGGGGTCGCGGTCGGACGCTTGCTGACCATGTTGACGATACCGCCAGGCTGGTTCTGGCCGTACAGCACCGAGGCCGGGCCCTTGAGCACTTCGACGCGCTCCAGAGTGTACGGGTCGATCTGCAGCGAACCGCCGGTGCTGCCGCCGCCGTAAGGCATGTGCAGGCCGTCGAGGTACAGCGGAGTAGGGGAGAAGCCCCGGGAGGTCGGTTCGTCGAAGATCTTCACCCGGTCCGAGAAACCGCCGCCGGTCATGCCTGGTGTGTATTGCAGGGCTTCGGTGACGGTCTTCGAGCCGCGCATCTTGATTTCGTCTTGAGTGACGACGTTGATGGTCTGCGGGATTTCCTTGAGCGACGAATCGGTCTTCGATCCGGTGGCGCTGCGCTTGGCGACGATCCCGTCGACCGGGCCCCAGGCCGATTCGGCAGTGGCGGAAATGCTGGTCGGGGCCAGATCGAGGCTGGCGCCACCGCTGCTGCGCGAACGCAAGGCGACGTTGTTGCCCTCGACGCTGTAGGCGATGTTGGTGCCTTGCAGCAGTTGCGCGATGGCGGCGGTCGGTTCCAGGTTGCCACTGACCGTGCTGCTGCGCAGACCGCTGACTTCATCCGGGCTGTACAGCACTTGGAGGTTGGTCTGGCGACCGAATTCCTGCAAGGCGCTCCCCAGCGACTGTGCAGGAATATTGATCGCCACGGCGGCGGCCTGGGCCTGGCCGGCCATCGGCACGGTCAGGGCCATGGCGCAGAACGCGGGCAAGGTGCAACGGAAGGAGCGGCGGATCAGCAGAGCCTTGGCGAGCGGGTGGAGTCCGTGCGGTGCGGGCATTGTTCTTCTACTCTTCAAAGTGTTGACTGAGAACTATTTCTATTAACTGTTAGTAAGACGTTGAGCCTTCCGAAAACCGGAAAGCTCAACGCCATTTTTTTTACAAAATTTTCACAGTCAGGCGGGTTGCAGCTCAGTGACCACTTTGCCGGCGCTCATGCGCACCAGTTGGTCGGCGACATCGAAGTAACGATCGTCGTGGGAAATGACGATGATGGTCTTGCCCAGACGCTTCAGGTCCGGCAGCAGCTCGGTGTAGAAAATCCGCCGGAAGGTCGGGTCCTGATCGGCGGCCCACTCGTCGAACACCAGCACCGGACGTTCCTCCAGCCAGGCGTTGATCAGGGCCAGACGCTTGCGCTGGCCGGTGGACAGATCGGTGGTGGTGAACGAGCCGTCACGCACACTGACCTTGTGCGCAATTTCCAGGCGCTCCAGGTATTGGTTGGCGTCTTCCGGGATATGGGTGTCGCCCTGAACCACGTCGTCGAACAGGTAATAGTCGGCGAAAATCGTGGTGAACAACTGGCGGTAATCGTCGCGGTTGCTGGCGTCGACGAGCTGCTGATTGAGGCGGATTTCGCCTTGCTGTGGCGCGTACAGGCCCAGCAGCAACTTGATCAGCGTGGTCTTGCCGCAGCCGTTTTCGCCGACGATGAAAATGATATCGCCTTGTTCGATTTTCAGGTTCACCGGCCCCAACCGGAACGGCTTGGCGCCTTCTACCGTCGGGAAACTGTACGAGACATCGGTCAGTTCCAGGCTGTGCACCGGGGTCTTTTGGTGGCCCTGATCGCTGAGCAACAGGTGCGGTTCGGGCGAGGAAAACTGCTCGGAGAGATCGGCAATCCGGCGGAACGCGATTTGCGCGCGACTGACGATCGGCAAGGTGCCAATGATGTGTTCCAGCGGCCCTTTCATGTACAGCAGCACCAGCACGAAGCCGCTCATGACTGCTTTGTCAGCACTCGGCCACAGCGATTGCAGGCCCAGCGCCAGGCCGATCACCACGAAGAACAGCATCGAACCCAAGGTCTTGGCGACCACGAAAATGTTTACCGAGCGCACCTGCGTTGCGCAGATCTTGTCGGCCGTGCCTTCGATCCCCGAAACGAACATGCGATGCCGGCGCGGGCGGTGGATGCGCAGTTCCTTGGCACCCTCGGCGACGGCGTGATAGTGCTTCTGCAACTCGTCTTCGTAGTCGCGGGCCTTGAGGAAACCCTGCATGCCGCGCCCGCGGGCGATGTACTGAATGACCGTGCCGATCAGGATCGCCACCGCCATCATCAGGAACATCGGCCACGACAGCATCGCCAGGTAGCCCATGCAACCGAGGGTCACGGTCAGGGAAATCGCCAGCGGCGCAAAGGCGAAAGCGAAGTCGCTGATGGTGTCGACGTCGTGGGTCAGCACCGGAATCAGCCGATGGCTGCGATAGCGCTCGATCTGCTCGATCGGCGCCGAGAGGACTTTTTCGCCCAGCTCTTTGCGCAATTTGGCAATGATGTGCTGGCCGACGAAATTGGTGCCGATGTCGGAAAAGATCGAGCTGGTCAGGGCCAGCAGGCACAAGCCGGCAAACACCGCGACCATCGTGCTGGTCAGTGCGCCCTCGGCGTGCAGCACGTTGTTGATGGTCGCCAGCAGCGCGGTGACGCTCAGGCCACCGACCATGCCGAGCAGGATCGACACGCTGACGATCAGTCGAAAGGGTTTGAGCAGGGCGAACAATTCATTGATCACCCCGCGTGTTGGTTTGCTCATGGAGGTTCCCTGCTTGAAGGAGCGGCGAACACCGGCACTGCGCGTGGGGTTCGCCTGGATGACGTAGAGGGCGGTGGGCGCGCCATGGAGGATCGCGCCCATCTGTAGAACGACTGCCGGGATGGCTAATTTAGCCGGGCGATAGCCTTACAGATCGCGGGCGACCCGGAAGCCGATCCAGTCGCCACGGGTGTCGGTGTAGGTGGCGTTGCGGTTGCCCGAGCGCGAGAACACCGGCGCTTCGCCCCAGTCGTTGCCACGGATGCGCCGCACTTCGCACTTGCCGCTCAACCAGGCGCTGCCATCGCTAGGCGCGCCGACGTAGTTCTCGTTGTAGCAATCGGCGGTCCACTCATAAATATTGCCGTGCATGTCGTAGACGCCGAAGGCGTTGGCCGGGAAGCTGCCGGCCGGCGCGGTGAAGTTGTAGCCATCGGCGGCGCCGTAGGTGTTGGCGTGTTTGGCGATGCTGTATTCCTTGCCTTCGTCGAACGGGAAGGGGAACGGTCCCGTGCTGCCGGCGCGGGCGGCGTATTCACGCAGCGACTCGCTGACCAGTCGGTATTGCTGGCCGGTCTTCTTCGACAGCCAGGCCACGTAAGCTTCGACCTCCGGGAAATCCATGCACACCGCCGGGTGCTTGTCGGTGTACTGCTTGCGCGGGTCGCTGCCCTGATAATCCGGAATGCCCGCCTTGCACGCGCGACCGGGGCGCGTGTCGCCGTCGGGCATCTTGTAGCCGCTGTCCTTGAGGTAGGCGTCCCACTCGCCGCGCAGAATCTGGAAACGGCTGATCGCCAGCGGTTTGGCAAACGTCACCGGGTGCATCGGCCCTTCATCCGGCTCGCGGCCGACCTCATCCTCCGGGGTGCCCATGGTG
This sequence comes from Pseudomonas sp. SCPG-7, assembly GCF_002156405.1. NCBI lineage: Bacteria > Pseudomonadati > Pseudomonadota > Gammaproteobacteria > Pseudomonadales > Pseudomonadaceae > Pseudomonas > Pseudomonas sp. SCPG-7. The sequence continues at coordinate 5,653 of NZ_MVOO01000022.1, forward strand.
AACGTGCCGGTGGGCAGCACGACCATTTCCGGGCAGTCCTTGCAGTCCTTGAACACCTTGCCCGGCGCAGGCGGGGTGGCGGCCTGTGCGGCGCCCGGCAGCAGGCCGACGGCGAGGGCGGTGAGCATCAGCGCCGGCAGCGCCTTCAAGGAAAATCGACGCAGTTCACTGTTCATTGCGAGTCTCGCTAAAAGGAAAAGGGGATCGCCCGGATTCACAGGGCCTGGTCGAGCACGGCCAGCAAGCGGTCGATTTGCTCTTCGTCGTTGAGCAGCCCCGGCGCGGTGCGAATCACCGGGCCGACGTCGCGGTGTACGGCATCGGCCACCACGCGGTTGGCCATCAGGTGCGCGGCGATCTTGTCGCTGTCCTTGCCCTTGACCCGGAAGAAGGTGAAACCGGCGGACAGCTCAGGGCTCAGTGGCGTCACCAGTTCGATCTGCGGACGTTGCTGCAGGCGTTGTTTCAGGTAGCTGTTGAGCGCGTGAATGCGCGCCTCGACCTCGGCCTTGCCCAGCTCAAGATGCAATTTGAACGCTTCGTCCAGCGCCCAGCGGTGTTCGAACGAGTGATAGCCGCCGGGCGTCATGGTGGTGGAAAACGCCGTGGCTTCGGAGAACGTCGGAATGATCGGGGTCACGTACCTGACTTCGGCGAAGCGGCTGCAGACGATGCCGGTGCCACGTGGGCCGAACATCCACTTGTGGGTGCCGGCGATGAAGAAGTCGCAGTTCATCTGCGTGAAGTTCAGGTTGTCCACGCCGAAGCCATGCACCCCGTCGACCACGTAAACGATGCGGTCGGCGTCGCTGCGACCACGGTTGTGCCGGTCGACGATGGCGCCGATTTCACCGATGGGCAGTTTCATGCCGCTGCCCGAATGCACCCAGCACATGCCCAGCACCCGGGTTTCGGGGCGGATGGCGCCGTCGATGGCAGCAAGGATTTCTGCTTTGCTCGCGTTGTACGGATCCTGGAACAGGCGAATCTTGCGCACCCGGGTGCCGTCGCGTTCGCTACGCAGGGCGAGGATGGTGTGAGTCGCGTAGTGCTCGTGTTCGGTGGTGAGGATTTCCTGATCGGGGCGCACGTGTACGCCGCCGTAGATCGTCGCCAGACCTTCGGTGGTGCTGCCGGTCAGGGCGATCTGTTTTGCATCGGCTTGCAGATAGCGACCGGCCCAGACTCGCACGTTCTCTTCGCGCTGTTCGATCACGCCGAGGTCCCAATCCATGGCCAGGCCGGGATTGTTGTCGAGGGCGGCGCGGTGTCGTTCAATCGCCTCGCGCACCGGTTTCGGGTGCGAGGTGATCAGGAAGTTGGAGAAGTGCAGATACGCCGGATCCTGGTCGAACAGCTGCTGCAACCGCGTCCACTTGTTGCCGGTCGCGGGCGCGGCGTTCGCGGCGCCGGCGACATTCGGCAGGCTCGCACCCAACGGCAGCGCCGCCGCGAGAATCCCCGCCTGCTTCAAGAACTCACGACGATTGCTCATGGCTTGGCAGTTCCCGGCGCGGCGGCCAGTGCCGGTTTCGCGGCTTTCTCGACCTGATCCCAGACCCGCAGGAAGTTGCCGCCCCAGAGCTTGGCGATGTCCGCTTCGGAGTAACCGCGCGAGATCAGCTCGGCGGTGACGTTGCGAATTTCGCCGACGTTCTCGAAGCCTTTGACGCCGCCACCTTCGTTGAAGTCGGAGCTGATGCCGACATGGTCGATGCCGATTTTGCGCACCGCGTAATCGATGGCATCGCCCAGATCCTTGAGGCTGGCTTTCGGCTCTTCTTCGAGGATGCCGTAGAGGCGGCTGGCGTACTGGCCAAACTTCTCCTCGGACCACGCGGCAATGATCGGGTCGCCCGGCATCAACGCCATCGCCAGGTTCGGCAGCGGCGGCAGGTCGAAGTCCTTGCGCATCTCGTTGAGCTTGTCCTGGGTTTGCTGGGTGAGCGGACGCAGATACTGCGAGAACGCGACAATCTGCACCACGCCGCCGCTGTTTTTGATCAGTTGCATTTCCTTGTCGCTGAGGTTGCGCGGGATGTCGACCATCGCACGTGGCGCCGAATGCGAGGCCACCAGCGGCGTGCGGCTGAGCTGCGCGACTTGTTCGAGGGCCTTGGTCGACATTTGCGAGACGTCGATGATCACGCCCAGATCGTTGAGGCGCTTGACCGCTTGCTTGCCCAGATCCGAGAGGCCGTCGAGGGCGTCCGGCGAATCATTGAGAAATGGCAGCGGCCGCGACGAATCCGCCCAGTCGTTGTTGCCGATGTAGCTGAAACCGAACATGCGCATGCCGCGCGCGGTCCACAGATCCAGCAGGTTGAGGTCGTGGCCCAGCGGATAGGCGTTGAGCATGCTGATGAAAATCGCGAACTTGCCTTCGCCGTGCAAGCGCCGGAAGTCGTCGGGGGTGTAGGCGATGGCCACCTGATTGGGGTAGTCGCGAACCATCCCGGAGATGATCTTGAAGCGGATTTCCTGCTGATTGCGCGCCTCGTCGACGAAGCCGGGGGTCGGCTTGTGCGGGGCGTTGGGGCCGTTCCACATTTCCGGCCAGCCGAAGATGGTCAGGGCGGCGCCGGACAGGCGCCCGCGGTTGGCCTTGGCGAGGTCGAACTGGCCGTCGCCGTCCTTGTCGGCTTCGTGGCCGTCGGTGCCGAAATTTTGCGTCAGGCTGACATGGCTGTCGAAAGAGAGCATGCGTTCGTGCAGCTCATCGGCCTGCTTCATGACTTTGGCCGGGTAGCCGAGGTCGTCCTTGAACCAGTGGTGCCACACGGCAAAGCCTGCGCCGGCACTGATCGCCAGGGCCAACGGCAGGCCGATGAATAGAGCCTTTTTCGAACGTGGTTTTGTCATTGCCATCTCAGTCAGGTTCGCCATCGAGGTGCAGGCGCGGGGGCCTTCGCTATCTGGGAAGAACGAGTGGATGGCCGTGGAATTTAGGTTGCCAGGTTAAAAGATCGCAGCCTGCGGCAGCTCCTACATTGGAACGCGATCACTGTAGGAGCTGCCGAAGGCTGCGATCTTTTCAGGTACCCCCATAAATTTGTGCATGGAGCAAACGTTCTAGCTTGGATAAAGCCTGCTTCATGGCTGACACAGGTAGGGCAATGAAGATTTCTCGACGATGGTTCATGGCGGGCCTGGCGCTGACCGGCGCTGCCGTGCCTGCGGCGTATTTCGGGCATCGTGAATGGACGAAGCCGGACCCGACGATCACCCCGGGTGAAGCGTCTTTCGACGTCGCCGACATGGCCGGGCAGCGCCTGGCGAATGCGTTGCGCGGGGTGTGGGATATCCGTTTCGAAGGTGCCGATGCCGGCCTCGAAGGCTTGCCGCTCAAGGGGCTGCAAGTGTTTCTCGACATCGGCCAGAAGGGTCGCGGCGTGTGCGGTTTTCTCGACACGCCCGAGCGCCTGCGTTCCGCTGAAACACCGCGTTATCGAATTCTGGGCGACCTCGCGAAAGCCGATGCGGCGAAGCTGAGCTGGCGCCTGATCGGCGCTGACGGTCAGATCAGCTATGAGCTGGAGATGATCCTCGATGAGGTCTGGGCCGACTTCGGCAATGCCGGCAGTGGCACGCTCAGCGGCAAGGCCTTGCGCCTGGATCGAGCGCTGGCCTTGCCGGCGCAGGACAACCGCTTCGTCGCCGTCAAGCGGCTGTTTCCCGAAGCGCGCGAGCGCACGCCGCTCAACCCGACATTGCTGGCGTGGCTGATCTCGCCCGAGCATCGCCTGTTTCACCAGTTGTGGCATGCGACCCGGGACAAGTGGCACAAGCTGCCCGAGGACAAACGCGAAGCCTTGCGCGGCATCGGCTGGCAGCCCGGCCCGCGTGACAAGGAGCGCGATGCCCGAGGCCCGCGCAAGGACCGCAATGGCTCGGGCGTGGACTTTTTCTTCATGCACCGGCACATGCTCGGGACGGCGCGCTCGATGCAGGATTTGCCATCGTGGGCGTTTTTCCCGCTGCCGCAGCCGGAGCTGATCCGCGACCGTGTCGGCTTCGCCCGCTATTTCGACAACCACGACGGCTCAGCCTTGCCGCCCACCTGGACGGCGGCGGGCGATGACGAATTCAGTCAGTGGGTCAGCGACATCAAGACCGCCGAGACCTACGAAAGCAACTTCCAGGTCTGGGAGTCGCAATACCGCGATCCGGCGTATCTGGCCCGGCTCACCCTCGGCCAGTTTGGCTCCGAAGTCGAACTGGGTCTGCATGACTGGCTGCACATGCGCTGGGCTTCTGTGCCGCGCGACCCGTCCAACGGTCAGCCGGTGCCGTTTGCCCGCGATCCGGCGGACTTCGCTGCCCGCTGGTACAACGCCGAAAACGACTTCCTCGGCGATCCGTTTTCTTCCCACGTCAACCCGACGTTCTGGCATTTCCATGGCTGGATCGATGATCGCATCGAGGACTGGTTCCGCGCTCACGAGCGTTTCCACCCGGGCGAAGTCGCGCGGCTGCAGGTCAATGGCGTGCCATGGTTTGCCCCGGGGCGCTGGGTGGAAGTCGATGATCCGTGGCTCGGACCGATCACCCATGGTTGCAGTACCACGCCGGGATTGCAGGTGGGCAAGTCGGTGGAGATGGATCCGGAAACCATGAAGCTGGCGCTGCGCATCACCTTCATCAGCGACGAGGAAAAACTCGCCGGCCTGTTCCGCCGCGTGCCGCAACGGCCATGGTATGCGCGCAATCTGAAGGCTAAAACCAGCCCGACTTGAGGGCTGCGTCATCGATCATTCGCGAGCAGGCTCGCTTCCACAGGTTCAGGTGTCAGGCCGAGAGAGCGGCAACATCGTCAATCAATGTGGGAGCTGGCTTGCCAGCGATAGCATCGGGTCAGGCAACGTTGATGTTGGGAGTGCTGGCCTCATCGCTGGCAAGCCAGCTCCCACAGGGTTGTTGTGTTGATTCGATTACAGCGTCTGCCACCCGCCACCAAGTGCCTTGTACAGCGCAATGCTCGCCTGCACTCGTGACAGCCGTAGTTGTGCATGCTGATCCTGGGCCGCGTACAGCGTGCGCTGGGTTTCCAACACGGTCAGCAAGTCTTCAGCGCCGGCCTGGTAACGGCTCTGGGCGATGTCGAACGCGGTCTGCGCCTGATTCAGTTCTTCGTTCTGCCACAACCGCTGCTCATCCAGGCGACGAATGCTATTGAGCGCTTTTTCCACATCGGCGAAACCGTTGATGATTGCCCCACGGTAAGTTTCCAGCAGCTCTTGCTGGCGCGCAGAGGCCTTGTCGCGTTCAGCGCCGAGGCGACCGTTATTGAAAATCGGTGCGACCAGTCCGGCGGTCAGGTTGTAGAAAGGGCTGCGGATCAAATCGTCGAACTGATTGGCGCCCGAGCCGAGTTGGGCGGTCAGGGTCAGTGCCGGCAACATGGCTGCGCGAGCGACTTTGACGTCAGCTTCGGCGGCGGCCAGTTGGGCTTCGGCGCGTGCGATGTCCGGACGATGCGTGAGCAACTCGCTGGGCACGCCGGCGGCGATGTCTGGCCATTGCAGGTGCTCGAAGGACTCTGTCGTCGACAGTTGCTGCACCGGTCGGCCGAGCAGGGCGGCGAGGCTGATCAGCGCGTCTTGGGCTTGCTGTTGCACGCGCGGCAATTGCCATTGCTGGGCGGCGACCAGGCTCTTCTGTTGCGCCAGTTCCAACGCAGTTGCCGAGCCTGAATCAAACCGCGTCTGCACCAGTTTCAGCACGCTTTGTGCGTTGGCCAGATTGAGTTCGGCGATGCGGCTCTGCTCGCGTAGCGACAAGGTTTGCGCATACGTGCTGGCAACGCCGCTGAGCAATGTCAGTTCGACCGTCGCCCGGTCGAATTCGCTGGCCTGCAGAGCGAACTGCGCACTGTCGCGCGAGGCGCGTTTGCCGCCCCAGAAATCGATTTCGTAGGTGGCGCTCAGGTTGGTATCGAAATAGTCCACCGCCTTGTTGCTGCTGTTGGCATCGAGTTGGCTGTAGCCATTGCCGCGCAGCAGTTTCTGCCGATTGGCATTCAGTCCGGCCTTGACCTCCGGCAGCTGTGAGCCGCCAGCGATGACGGTGCCCGCCTGCGCCTGACGCACGCGAGCAACGGCAGCCGCGAGGTCGAAACTGCCGACGCGCGCCTGCTCGATCAGACGATCCAGTTCCGGGCTGCCAAATTGCGTCCACCATTGCGGGTTGTTGCGGGCAACGCTGGCGCTATGGGGCGACTGCCAGGCAGCTGGCGTTTGCACGCCACTGTCCGGGCGCTGGACGGGACTGCCGCAGGCGCTGAGCAACAGGCACACGGTCAACAGGCTGAGACGCGGTTTCATAAATCGATCATTCACTGGTAAGGGCTGTGACCGGGTCGAGCCGGGCAGCTTTGCGGGCAGGCATGAAGCCGAAGACAACACCGGTGACCAGGGCGCAGCCGAAGGCGCCGAGTACCGCCATCAAGGAAAAAGCCACGGCCACTTCGCTGAGGATCAGCACGCCGCCGACGATCAGCGCCAGGGCAATGCCGGCAATGCCGCCGACCACCGAGAGCATCACCGCTTCGGTGAGAAACTGGCGGAGGATGTCGCGCTGGCGGGCGCCGGTGGCCATGCGAATGCCGATCTCGCGGGTTCGTTCGCGCACTGTCATGAGCATGATGTTCATCACGCCGATACCGCCAACCAGCAGCGAGATCGCGGCAATCGAGCCGAGCATCAGCGACAGGGTGTTCTGGGTGCGCGCCTCGGCCTGGATCATCGCGGCGTTGTTGGTCAGTTCGAAATCCTTCTTGCCGTTGTGCAGGCGCAGCATCAGTTGCTCGATGGCGTGCTCGGTGTCCTTGACCTTGCGCGCGTCCGCAGCGGCGATGGCCACGTACTCCGGGTTGCGTGTACCGAACAGCCGAACGCTGGCCGCCGAATAGGGGATGGCGATGCGATTGTCACTGTCGGAGTCGCCGGAGCTGGCGCCTTTTTCCGCGAGCACGCCGACCACCTGGAACGGCACATTCTCGATCAGGATGAATTGGCCGATCGGGTTCGGCACGTCCTTGAGCAGTTTGCTGCGGACCTTGTGGCCGATCACCGCGACGGCTGCAGCGTTCTGCTCATCGGCCTCGGTGAAGTAACTGCCTTGCACCACCGGCCAGTTGAAGATCGCCGGGAAGTTGGTGTCGTTGCCGCCGACGTAACTCAGGTGGTCGGCATTGCCGTAACGTACGCCGGCCTCGGCGCCGTTGACCGGCATGATCCGCTGCACTTGCGGCAGGCTGGCCAGCGCGTGCACCTCGTCGAGGGTGATGATCCCCGGCGGCGTGCGCGGGTTGGGCGCCGAGCCGCTCAGGTAAATGATGTTCGACCCGAAGGCGCCCATCTGCGCCATCACCTGGCGTTTGCTGCCTTCGCCGACCGCCAGCATCACCACCACCGACGCCACGCCGATGATGATCCCGAGCAGGGTCAGCGCGGTGCGAAAGCGGTTGATCCACATCACTCGCCACGCCGCGTGCAGGGCATCAACCAGTTCACCTTTCCAGGCGCCGGTGGCGTCCGCGCCCACGGCTAGACGCTGGCGCAGATCCACCGCTTGCAGGGCGCCGGGGTTGGCGCTGGTCTGGGCTTCCGGGTTGTCGCGGGCGCTGTCGCTGATGATCAGGCCGTCGCGGATTTCGATGATGCGTTTGGCCCGGGCTGCGACTTCGCGGTCGTGGGTGATGAGGATTACCACGTGGCCCTGGCTCGCCAGTTCATCGAGCAGCGCCATCACCTCTTTGCCGCTGTGGCTGTCGAGTGCGCCGGTGGGTTCGTCGGCGAGGATGATGTGGCCACCGTTCATCAACGCCCGGGCAATCGACACCCGTTGCTGTTGGCCGCCGGACAACTGATGCGGACGATTGCCGGTGCGCGAGGCCAGGCCGAGGCGGTCGAGCAGGGCGGCGGCGCGGGCGTGACGCTCGGCAGCCGGGGTGCCGGCATAGATCGCCGGCATCTCGACGTTTTCCTGGGCCGAGCCGGACGGGATCAGGTGATAGCCCTGGAACACAAATCCAAAGGCTTCGCGGCGCAGCCAGGCCAGCTCGTCACTGTCGAGGCCGGCGACGTTTTCCCCGGCGAAGCGGTACTCGCCGGAGGTCGGGCGGTCGAGGCAGCCGAGGATATTCATCAGGGTCGATTTGCCGGAACCGGATGCGCCGACAATCGCCACGAATTCACCGGCATGGATCGACAGGTCGATGCCGCGCAGCACGTGAACCTCCGGAGCGTCACCGCCGCCGTAGGATTTGCGAATGTCCTGCAGGTCAATCAGAGGCGTTTGCATTCAGCCTCCGCTGCCGTCGACCGGGCCGATCAACAGGTGATCACCTTCGTTGAGGCCGTCGACAATCTGCACGTTGAGTCGGTCGCTGATGCCGGTGCGTACCTCGCGTTGCTGAATGTCGCCGTTGGCCGCCACCACCTGCGCGGTTTGCAGGTTGGCCGTGGTGCTGCCCTGCAACGCGGCGACCGGCGCGGTGAGCACGCCTTTGGCCTGGTTGGCGACGAAAAACACCTGGGTGGTCATCTCGGCCATCAAGGCGTTGTCGGCGTTATCGACGTCGAGCAAAACCGTGTACAGCACAACGCGGGCGCTGCCGCTTTTACTGCTGCTGGCCGGGCTGCCGCCGCCCTGGCTGGTCTGATCCAGCGGCTTGGGCGGCACCGGCAGAATCTGCCGCACGGTGCTGCTCCAGCGCCGCTGGCCGCCGCTGAGGGTGGTGAAGTAGGCGGTCATGCCCGGTTTGACGTGGCCGATGTCAGCCTCGGAAACCTCGGCCCACACGGTCATCGGTGACAGTTTGGCGATGCGCAGGATCAGCGGTGTCTGCTGTTGTGCGTTGAGGGTCTGGCCCTCGCGGGCGTCGAGGGCGACCACGGTGCCGGCCATCGGCGCGTAGATCCGCGTGTAGCCGAGTTCAGCCTGATCGCTGCGCAGGCTGGCTTCGGCCTGGCGGATCTGTGCCTGGAACATGTCGACGCGGGCCTGAGTGGCTTTCAGTTCGGCGCGGGCGGTCTGCACGTCTTCTTCACGGGTGGCGCCGCCGGCCGCGAGATGCTGCTGCCGCTGATACTTCTGCCGCGCCAGCTCATGCTGGGCGAGTTGCTCCTGCAATTGCGCCTTGAGGTTTTCGATCGAGAAGCGCCCGGCGTCGAGTTTGGCCTTCTGCGTGGACGGATCGATTTCCACCAGCAGTTGACCCTCCTTGACCACGTCACCGACTTCGACGTGGATTTTCTGGATCTGTCCGGAGGCTTGCGCGCCAACATCGACATAACGGCGCGGTTGCAGAGTGCCCAGCGCGGTGACGCTGCTTTCGATGTCGCCGCGGCTGACTTGCACGGTGGCGAAGCGCTCGCGGCCCGGCGGCATGATTTGCCACGCGGCGAAGGCAACAACGGGAATCAGACAGAGGGTTGCGAGCAGGGCGCGTCGGGCGGGGCGGGGACGTTTCATGCAGGGTTCCGGCCAGTGGAATTCGGCCCGTCGTCCGGCTGCGCGGCACAGCGCGCAGCCGCTGAACGCTGTCGCAGGGCACGACAGACACGGGGAGCTGTCCTGTAAACGAGGAATGCGCAGGGGAATTTAAGCGAAGACACAGGATGTTACAGGTATAGAACGGCACTATTTGGCGGGCAACGACAAACGCCACTTTAAATCTATATGAGAATTACTATAAATTACGCACCTCAAGTTGCCACTATCTTGCTACCCGTGTTTGCGGGGCCGTCGATCAGTGTGCTCAAGGATCGAATCCGCATCGAAGCGGCCGGGAGTCATGTTGGAAAACTACTATCGCGAGCTGGTGTGTTTCCTGAACGCCAAGCTCGGCAACCGTCAGGTCGCCGAAGATGTGGTGCATGACGCTTATGTGCGCGTACTGGAACGCTCCAGCGACACGCCCATCGAGCAGCCCCGGGCGTTTCTCTATCGCACTGCGCTGAATCTGGTGATCGATGATCATCGGCGCAACGCCTTGCGTCAGGTCGAGCCGCTGGAAGTGCTCGACAGCGAAGAGCGTTATTTCACCCCGTCGCCCCAAGGCACCCTCGATCACGGCCAGCGTCTGGAGATGCTCCAGCGCGCCCTGGCAGAATTGCCGCCGCTGTGCCGCGACAGTTTTCTGCTGCGCAAGATCGAAGGCCTGTCGCACCCGCAGATCGCCGAACACCTGGGCATTTCCAAGGCACTGGTGGAAAAACACATTGTCAATGCGATGAAGCATTGCCGCCTGCGCATCAAGCAATGGGATGCCCATTGAGCCGCCATCGCTAAATTTTATTTCACTGTCCTCGTTCCTACTCAACAGACGACCTGCTGTCCTGCTCAAGGCCAGTCGGGTCACTTAGGCTCTCCTTTCCCCTTGTTGAGGGGTTCATCCAGAGGACACTGGAAATGACTCAGGCAATTGCATCGCCCATCGTTCACGACCTGATCGGCGTCGGTTTCGGCCCTTCGAACCTGGCGCTGGCCATCGCTCTGCAAGAGCGCGGCCCGACCCACGGCGAGCTGGATGTGCTGTTCCTCGACAAGCAGGCCAACTACAGCTGGCACGGCAACACCCTGTCGACCCAAAGCGAATTGCAGATTTCCTTCCTCAAGGATCTGGTGACCCTGCGCAACCCGACCAGCCCGTACTCGTTCGTCAATTACCTGAAGGCTCACGGCCGCCTGGTGGACTTCATCAACCTCGGCACCTTCTACCCGTGCCGCATGGAGTACAACGACTACCTGCGCTGGGTCGCCGGGCAGTTCACCGAGCAGAGCCGCTATGGCGAAGAAGTGCTGACCATCGAACCGGTGCTGCACAACCACCAGGTTGAAGCGTTGCGCGTGATCTCCCGCGACAGCGAAGGCCAGCAGTTTGTGCGCACCGCGCGTTCGGTGGTGGTCAGTGCCGGTGGTACGCCGCGTATTCCGGAGGCGTTCAAGGCGTTGAAGGGCGACAGCCGTGTGTTCCATCACTCGCAGTATCTGTCGCAGATGGCCAAGCAGCCTTGTGTGAACAATCAACCGATGAGCATCGCGATCATCGGCGGCGGGCAGAGCGCGGCGGAAGCCTTCATCGATCTGAACGATTCGTTCCCGTCGGTGCAGGTCGACATGATCCTGCGCGGCTCGGCGCTCAAGCCTGCGGACGACAGCCCGTTTGTCAACGAAGTGTTCTCGCCGGAGTTCACCGATCTGGTGTTCCAGCAAAACAGCGCCGAGCGTGAGCGGCTGGTCAACGAGTACCACAACACCAACTATTCGGTGGTGGACATCGACCTGATCGAACGCATCTACGGCATCTTCTATCGGCAGAAAGTCTCGGGCATCGCCCGTCATGCGTTCCGCACCCTGACCACTGTGGAAAGCGCCAGCGCCACCGAGCGCGGCATCGAACTGGCGGTGCGCAACAACGCTACCGGCGAAGTCACCGTGCGCCTCTATGACGCCGTGGTCCTGGCCACCGGTTACGAGCGGCAGATGCACCGCAAATTACTGGCGCCACTGGAAGAGTACCTCGGTGATTTCGAGGTCGATCGCAACTACAAACTGATCACCGACGAACGCTGCAAGGCCGGCCTGTACATGCAGGGCTTCTGCCAGGCCAGCCATGGTCTGAGCGACACCTTGCTGTCGGTGTTGCCGGTGCGTGCCGACGAGATTGCCGGGTCGTTGTATGAGCATGGCAAGAACCGTGGGCATCGTTCGATGGCGGATCTGTTGTTGGCGACTGCCAGCTGAATCTGCTTTGCCTGATCGACCGCCTTCGCGAGCAAGCTCGCTCCCACAAGGGATTTTCAGTGAACACAGATTTTGTGTCAGATGAAGATCCAATGTGGGAGCGAGCTTGCTCGCGAAGGGGCCTCAAGGATCACCGCAAAAAACCATTCCTGAACCCTTCCTGAACATCCCCCGATATTCCCCGACACACTTCCTTTTGCGGGTTTACTCTCCAATCATCGAGGCGTAAGCTTCGCGCGTTTTCATCAATAGCGGAGACCCACAGTGGGTACTTGTTCGAGTGACAGTTGTCGGCCGGTCTCGGTAACCGGCAGATTCTCGGCAAGATAACGCGCAGCCTTTCTCTGCCGTTGTCTCGCCGTAAAGCGAGCAGCGGCATCCCGATCATGGTCAGTTGAGACCATGTCCCGACGTCCTTCTCATCGACACTGAAAGTATGTGATTTCGACCGTGTGGTCGTGATCGCAAACCTATCGACACGCCTGTCTTTTCTGACCGGCGCGCCAAGCCTTGCCGTGCCGGATTTTCCGGTGAACGAGGCGTGGTCGTACCTGCTCGACGGTTTCCCGGCTGACCATAGGGGCAACAGCCATGAAACTTACGCTCAAGGAATTTTTCGCAGGCTTCCTGCGCACACGCCACATCGCCCGGCACTTCCGCCGTCTGGCGCTGCTGGAATCGATCAACGACACCACGGTCAGCCGTGAAGTCCCGCCCACGCTGGCCAACACCCTGGTCGATGCGGCCCATCGCGACAGCGGTGAACTGCTCTCGTCGCTGGGTACTCACACCGACGGCCTGACCGATTTTGAAGTCGACGCACTGCGCGCGCAGTACGGCCTCAACGAAGTCGAACACGAGCAGCCGCTGCCATGGTGGACTCACCTGTGGCACTGCTATAAAAACCCGTTCAACCTGCTGCTGACCCTGTTGGCGGTGATCTCCTGGCTGACCGAAGACCTGAAAGCCGCCACGGTGATTTTCTCCATGGTGGTGCTGTCGACGCTGCTGCGCTTCTGGCAGGAAAGCAAATCCAACCGGGCCGCCGACTCGCTCAAGGCGATGGTCAGCAACACCGCCACGGTGATGCGCCGCGACGAGCCACGCATCGAGCTGCCGATCAAGCAACTGGTGCCGGGCGACCTGATCGTGCTGTCGGCCGGCGACATGATTCCCGCTGACTGCCGGGTGCTCAGCGCCAAGGACCTGTTCGTCAGCCAGGCGGCGATGACCGGCGAATCGATGCCGGTGGAAAAGTTTGCCCGTCAGGCCGACCGCGACACGCGCAATCCGCTGGAGCTGGAGAACATTCTATTCATGGGCACCAACGTGGTGTCCGGCACGGCGGTGGCGGTGATTCTCACCACGGGCAACAGCACCTATTTCGGCGCGTTGGCACAGCGTGTGGGCGCAACTGACCGCGCGGTGACCTCGTTCCAGCTGGGCGTGAACAAAGTCAGCTGGCTGCTGATCCGCTTCATGTTCGTCATGGCGCCGCTGGTGCTGTTCATCAACGGTTTCACCAAGGGCGACTGGACCGAAGCGCTGCTGTTCGCGCTGTCGATTGCCGTGGGCCTGACCCCGGAAATGCTGCCGATGATCGTCACCTCGACCCTGGCCAAAGGCGCGGTGTTCCTGTCGCGCAAGAAGGTCATCGTCAAGCGGCTGGATGCGATCCAGAACTTCGGCGCGATGGACGTGCTGTGCACCGACAAGACCGGCACCCTGACCCAGGACAAGATCTTTCTCGCACGCAATGTCGACGTCTGGGGTGAAGACTCCGACGATGTGCTGGAAATGGCTTACCTCAACAGTTACTACCAGACCGGGCTGAAAAACCTGCTCGATGTGGCGGTGCTGGAGCACGTGGAAATCCATCGCGAATTGAAGGTTGGCACGGCGTTTCGCAAGGTCGACGAGATTCCGTTCGACTTCAATCGCCGGCGCATGTCGGTGGTGGTCGAAGGGCGTGGTCAGCCACATCAACTGATCTGCAAAGGTGCGGTGGAAGAAGTGTTGGCGGTGTGCACCCGTGTGCAGCACGGCGAAGTCGAAGAAGCCTTGAGCGATGAATTGCTGACCCGGATTCGTCAGGTCACCGCAGCATTCAACGCTGAAGGCTTGCGCGTGGTGGCGGTGGCTGCCCGTTCGATGCCGGAAGGTCGCGACACTTACAGCCTGGCGGATGAACAGGAACTGACGCTGATCGGTTACGTGGCGTTCCTTGATCCACCGAAGGAAAGCACTGCGCCAGCGCTCAAGGCGCTGGCCGAGCACGGCGTCGCGGTCAAAGTGCTGACCGGTGACAACGAACTGGTGACCGCGAAGATTTGCCGCGAAGTCGGCCTCGCGCAACAGGGCTTGCTGATGGGCAACGACATCGAGCGCATGAGCGATGCCGAACTGGCCGTGGCGGTAGAGAAAACCAACGTCTTCGCCAAGCTCACGCCGTCGCACAAGGAGCGCATCGTGCGCATCCTCAAAGGCAACGGCCATGTGGTCGGTTTCATGGGCGATGGTATCAACGATGCGCCGGCGCTGCGTACCGCCGACATCGGTATTTCGGTGGACAGTGCGGTGGACATCGCCAAGGAAGCCGCCGACATCATCCTCCTGGAAAAGAGCCTGATGGTGCTGGAGGAGGGCGTGCTCGAAGGGCGTCGGACCTTCGCCAACATGCTCAAGTACATCAAGATGACGGCCAGCTCCAACTTCGGCAACGTGTTCTCGGTGCTGGTCGCCAGTGCGTTCATTCCGTTCCTGCCGATGCTGCCGATGCACCTGCTGGTACAGAACCTGCTCTACGACATTTCGCAGATCGCCATTCCGTTCGACAACGTCGATGACGAGATGCTGAAAAAGCCACAGCGCTGGCAGCCGGCGGATGTCGGTCGCTTCATGCTGTTCTTCGGGCCGATCAGTTCGATCTTTGACATCACCACGTTCGCCTTGATGTGGTACGTGTTCGATGCCAACACCCCGGATCACCAGACACTGTTCCAGTCCGGCTGGTTCGTGGTAGGGCTGCTGACCCAGACGCTGATCGTGCACATGATCCGCACGCCGAAGATTCCGTTCCTGCAAAGCCGTGCAGCCATGCCGCTGCTGGTGATGACCGGGATCATCATGGCGGTCGGGATCTTCCTGCCGATGGGGCCGCTGGCCAACTACTTCAAACTGCAGGCACTGCCGTCGCTGTACTTCGTGTTCCTGCCGATGATCCTGCTGGCGTACATGGCGCTGACCCAGGCGGTGAAAGGTTTCTACATCCGCCGGTTCGGCTGGCAATAACAGCAGGCTGCAATCTTCACCTGCCAACCTGTAGGAGCTGCCGCAGGCTGCGATCTGTCGATTTTGTTTTTAAAAGACAAGATCAACAGATCGCAGCCTGCGGCAGCTCCTACAGGGAACGGGTAGTTCAAGTGAATTGGCAGCAAGCCCAACAAAGGGACTGTGGACTATTCAAGGAGCTTCATCATGCAAGCCATCAACAACCTCAACCTCACCTCGCTGCTCGACACCCTCGTCAGCCTCAGCGCGGCGTTCATCCTCGGTGGCCTGATCGGGTTCGAGCGCCAGTACCGGCAACGCACCGCCGGCCTGCGCACCAACGTGCTGGTGGCGGTCGGTGCGGCGATTTTCGTCGACATGGCCAACCGTCTCGGCGGCGCAGAAGGCGCGGTGCGGGTGGTCGCGTACGTGGTTTCCGGGATTGGCTTTCTCGGCGCGGGCGTGATCATGCGCGAGGAAGGTAACGTCCGTGGCCTCAACACCGCCGCGACCTTGTGGACTTCCGCCGCCGTCGGCGCTTGCGCCGGGGCCGACCTGTTGGCCGAGGCGGTGCTCGGCACGCTGTTCATCCTCGCCGCCAACACCTTGCTGCGGCCGATCGTCAACAACATCAACCGCCAGCCACTGGACGTGGTTTCGGCGGAAGTCACCAACATTGTTTACGTGATCGCCCGGCGCTCGCAGCAGAAAGCCGTGTTCGCCCTGCTCGAAGCCGAGCTGGAACGCAGCAATTACCCGGCCAGCGACGTCGATGTACACGCCTTCGGTGCCGACGAAATCGAGATCGAAGCCACGCTGGCGACGACTTCGGTCGACGGCGATGAACTCGATGCGCTGGTGGCGCGGATTTCGACTTCAGCGCTGGTGGTGCAGGCGTTCTGGAGTCCGAGTACCACCGAATGAGGCAACCACATTGCACCGCCATTGGGCGTGGCTCTCAGCGTACACAGTCGCCGGTGCTGTCATGAACATCGCCGCATCGGCCAATGCCTGTGCGGCATGTTGCCTGCTTTCAAGAGATTTCCAGCTGTTTTTCAGGACGTTTCCTACAGTGTTTCTGGTGAGTTCTGTATAGCGTGCTCAGCACATTTTCTTACGCCGTCAAACTCTAAGTCCTACACGCTCTGCGACGCGGAATCGCCAGGGCCCTGGCACCGTGCTGGTACATCTCGATGGTCAAGCAAATGCAGACGCTCCCTCGCGAGCTCAACACTCATCCGCACTTCACCCACAGCGAGCCGACCCTCATGCCCAACCTGCCGCTTCGTATCCTGGTGCTGGAAGACCACGCTTTTCAGCGCTCCGTGGCGGTGAACCTCCTGCAAGGGCTGGGTTGTCAGCAGGTGCTGGAGGCCAGCGATGGTGCGCAGGCGCTGGCGTTGCTCGATGAAGTCGGCGCGGTGGACATCGCCCTGTGCGACTTGCAGATGGAGGGCATGGACGGGCTGGCGTTTCTGCAACGGGTCGGCGCCTCGGGGCAGGTCAGGTCGGTGATCATCTGCAGTGCGCTGTCGGCGGACCTGCGGCGCGCGGTGCATCAGATGGTCGCACTGCTTGGGCTGGACCTGCTCGGTGATGTCGGCAAACCGCTGCACGTTGAGGGACTGGCCGAGTTACTCGACACATTCGTCAACCGGCAGATCAGCCCGCCGCAGCCGCTGCGCGCGATGACGCTGGCCAGTGAAACGACGGTCCGCCATGCGCTGGCCGAGGGCCAATTGCAGGCCTGGTATCAACCCAAGTTCGACCTGCAGAACGGCGAGGTTCGAGGCGTCGAAGTGCTGTGCCGCTGGCAGCACCCGACACGCGGGCTGATTTCGCCAGCATTGTTCTTGCCGGTACTCGAGCGTTGCGGGCTGCTCGACGAGATGCTGTTGGCGCAGATCGACCAGGCCTTGCACGTGCAGCGCAGCGCCCGGGCGCAAGGTTTTGTCCTGAACCTGGCGTTCAACCTGCAAACCGTGCAACTGGCCAATGCGCAACTGACATCGACGTTGAAAAGCCTGTTGGCCGAACATACAAGCAGCGGCTCGAGCCTGACCTTCGAGCTGACCGAAAGCGGCCTGCTCGAAGCACCCGCCACCAGCCTGGAGACACTGGTGCGGTTGCGGATGATGGGCTGTCGCTTGTCGATCGATGACTTCGGCGCCGGATTCTCTTCGTTGCAACGCCTGTGTCAGTTGCCCTTCAACGAGATCAAGCTCGACGCCGATTTCATTCGCAACCTTGCGCATGAACCCCGTTGCCGCGCGGCCATCAGCAGCACCCTGGCGTTGGGCGAAGCCTTGGGCATGAGCGTGGTCATCGAAGGCATCGAAACCGCTGCGCAACGTCGTGAACTGCTGGCGCTGGGCTGCACGCAAGGGCAGGGCTACTGGTACGCACGGCCGATGGCCGGGGCCGATCTGTTGAACTGGCTGCAACGGCGCAACCACGGCAAAGGAACAGACGAATGAGCGGATTTTTAGGAAAGGTCCTACAGAGCTGTTCCGGCGAGATGCGTAATCTCGGCGCGCCATCTCCGAACTTCGGGATATCGAGCATGATCAATAAAACCCTGCGCATCCTGATTGCCGATCCGCAGCATTTTCACCGAATGAAAATCGAGCGGCTGTTCAACCATCTCGAATACTTCCGCGTCGCTCCGGTGCAGAGTCTGCTGGAGTTGCTGACGCTGGTGGAATACGGCTGCGAACCCTTCGATGCCGTAGTCATCAATGCCGAACTGACGGCCGGGTCGCTGGACCTGTCGGACTTTTTCCTGAACAACCCGCATGTCCGTCATGTTCTGATCTACAACGAACCTTCGGCCCCGGTGCAGACCCCGGCAGGTTTTGCTCAGGAGAACATGCAGATCAGCCATGTCGCACTGCCCGACCTGGCAGCGATCAAGCACCTGATGGATCGGGTTGAGGGCCCGCCGCAGTGCGCAGCGAATGCCCGGAACCCGGCATCGGCCCTGCAGCGCCGGGCTTGAGCACGGTTTGGCGTTTGCTGCAACTGTCAGATCTGACAGGTAGATCCCGCAGGGTTCCCGTGTAACAGTCTTTGCACAGCGACGGCGTCCGCAGCATCCGACGTCGTGGCACCTTTGTCATGTGGTTGTACGGGGAGCCGTCATGAAGTCAGCGCTGATCGTCGACGATCATCCGGTGGTGCGCGCAGCCGTGAGACTCGTACTCCAGACCGAGCGATTCAAGGAGATTCACGAGGCCGCGAGCGCCAGCGAGGCCCTGGCCCTGAATCGTGAGCACAAACCCAAACTGGTGATACTCGACCTCAAGTTACCGGGGATCGGTGGCCTGGAGGTGCTGGAACGGCTGAAGGCCATCGACCCCAAATGCAAGGTGCTGATCTTCACCTCTCAGGACCCGCAGTATTATCAGGACCGCTGCCTGCGTGCGGGTGCCTTGGGTTTCGTGGCCAAAACCAACCAGTTGCTGCAATTGCACAAGGCAATTCAGGCGATGATGTCAGGCTATTCCTATTTTGCGGCGCCGTCTGACAAGGACTATACGTCGACCCCTTTGCACCGCAGCGAAAAGCAGATGATCGACGACCTGTCCAATCGTGAGCTGAATATCCTTGAGCAATTGGCCCAGGGCAAAGCCAACAAACTGATCGCCGAAGACATGCACCTGAGCCATAAAACCGTCAGCACCTACAAAACCCGTTTGATGAAAAAACTTGGGATCAACTCGACGGTGCACTTGCGCGAATTCGCCAAACGCAATCATTTGCTCTGAGTGACCTGATGAATCGGCAAGGCTGGTGCTGTGTCCTGTGGTTGAGCATCACGGCCACCTCTTGGGCCAGTGACCCGGCGCAGCACCTGCAACTGTTGCCCCAGGCCGAACTGGACAATGTCCATGTTGCGCTCGATGGGCGTGACCGTCAGTGGTTACGCCAGCATCCGGTCTTGCGCATGGGCGTTTCCGGTGCGGACTATCCGCCGTTCGAAATCACCCGCAATCAACAAGAGCTGGAAGGGCTCACCGCCGATTACGCCGAGCTGCTGGCGCAACTGCTCGGGGTGCGCATTGATGTGCAGCGTTTCGCCAATCGCGAGCAAGTCATGGCTGCGCTGAAATATGGCGAACTCGACCTGCTCGGCACCTCCAACAGCTTTGAACTCGCCGACCCTGATTTCGTCCTGTCGCGACCCTACGCCGACGATCAGCCGATGCTGGTGACCCGGTTTGACGAAACGTTGCCGGTGGATCTGGCAGGCAAACGCATCGCCATGGTCGAGGATTATCTGCCGCTGGCCAGTGTGCAGGCGTTCTATCCCGAGGCGCAGGTGCTGCGCTATCCCTCGGCGATGGACGCACTGGGGTCGGTGGCTTTCGGTGTCGATGATGGCTATCTCGGCGATCTGATCAGCGCCAATTACCTGATCAACACCAATTATCGCAATGACCTGCAATTGGCCGGGCCGTCCGGGCTGGATGCCAACGCCTTTGGTTTCGCCTTGCGGCGCAGTGAAGTACGCCTCAAACGCATCATCGACAAGGCACTGGTGGCGATTCCCATGGAGCGTCGTCAGCTTATCGAGCAGCGCTGGAGCGCAGGGCGCGCGCAGATGGCCGCACAGTCGCGGGTACACCTGAGTGCCAGCGAGCAGGACTGGTTGGCGCAGCACCCGGTGGTGCGGGTGGGGGTGATCGAGGACTTCGCGCCACTGAGTTTTTTTGATGCCGAGGGCCGTTTCAGTGGTCTGTCGGCACAGCTGCTCAACCTGATCAGCCAGCGCACCGGTTTGCAATTCGACGTGGTTCGGGGGCGTTCGCTGGACCGCCAGATCGAACAGCTCAAGGCCGGTGAACTCGACGTGTTGCCGGTGGTGACGCCCAGCAGCGAGCGTGAAGCCGAGCTGCAGTTCACCCGCGCCTATCTGAACAACCCGTTTGTGCTGATCAGTGCGACAACGGCCGGCAGTCCGCGCAGCCTCGACGATTTACAGGACAAGCGCCTGGCAATTTATCGCGGGCATCCGTTGCGCGACTACATGGTGCGGCGCGTGCCACGAGTCCGACTGGTGGAGGTGCGCAGTCCCGCCGAGGGCATGGAACTGATCGTCAAGGACCAGGCCGATGCGACCGTCAGTTCACTGCTGGTGGCGCGCTTTCTGCTTGCCCGCCAGTACCGCGAGCGTTTGCGCATCACCAACACCGTCGGCGATCAACCGGCACGCATCGCATTGGCGACTGCACCGCAAGCCACGGCGCTGCACACAATGCTGAACAAGGCACTGCTGAGCATCGCGCCGCAGCAGATGGATGAGTTGGTCGAGCGCTGGAGCCATGATGTGGTGGTGGAGGAGAGCTATTGGGTACGCCACCGGCGCGAGATTGTCCTCGGGTTTGCCGCCGCGGCGGGGTTGCTGGTGCTGGCGCTGGCCTGGATCGGTTTTCAGCGCTGGCAGTTACGTCAGCGTCAGCAATGGTTGCGTCAGTTGCAGCAGGCCAAAGAGGCGGCTGACGATGCCAACCGCGCCAAGACGACTTTCCTGGCGACCATGAGCCATGAAATCCGCACGCCGATGAACGCGTTGATCGGCATGCTCGAACTGGCGCTCAAGCGTGCCGAGGAGGGTGTCACTGACCGGTTGGCGATTCAGGTTGCGTCGGGCGCCGGTCAGCAACTGCTCGCGCTGATTGGCGATATTCTCGATATCGCGCGCATCGAATCCGGGCAGTTGTCCCTCGCGCCGCAGCGGGCCAACCTGCGCGAACTGGTGGCCTCGGTGTGCCGGGTATTCGAAGGGCTGGCGCGACAAAAGTGCCTGTCATGGCACATCGAGCTGGGGGCGGGCAGTGACGTTGACGTATTGATTGATCCGGTGCGCTTCAAGCAAGTGCTGTCGAACCTGTTGAGCAACGCGATCAAGTTCACCGAGCAAGGCGAGGTCAGCTTGCGGCTATCAGTGCACGCGATGCCGCTCGCAAGCGTGGGCGTGACGGTGGTGATCGAAGACAGTGGCATCGGCATCAGCGAGCATGACCGCCAGCGCCTGTTCAGCCCGTTTGTTCAGGCCGGCAACCCCGGGCAGTCCGCGCGCAGCGGCTCGGGGCTGGGGTTGGTGATCAGCCGTGAGCTCTGCGAAATGATGGGCGGTACGCTACGCCTTGTCAGCGAGCCGGGACATGGAACACGGGTCGAGGTCAGTCTGCAATTGCAATCGTTGGCCGCGCTTGCCACCGAGGCTGCAAGCACCGCGGTGGCCGACACGCCGGCGCGCTCACTGAGCGTGCTGGTGGTGGATGACCATCCGGTCAACCGGCTGCTGCTCTGTTGGCAGTTGAGTGAACTCGGCCACCGCACCGTTGATATGGAGGACGGGGAACAGGGGCTGCAACGCTGGCGGGCGCAAGCGTTTGACGTGCTGATCACCGACTGCAATATGCCCCGGCGCAACGGCTACGAACTCGCGCGGGCGATCCGTGGCGAAGAGGCGGCGAGCGGCCGGGCACGGTGTCTGATTCTCGGCTTTACCGCCAATGCGCAGATCGAGGAAAAGGCACGGTGTCTTGAGGCCGGTATGGATGATTGCCTGTTCAAACCGACCCGCCTGGCTGATCTGGCGCTGGCGTTGCAGGGCGCCAGGCACAGCGAAAATGCGGGCGAGCCGAAGCAGCCACGGCCCTTGACCGAACTCGACCTGAGTGCGCTGGAGCAAATGGCCGGTGACGATCATGCGCTGATGCAACGTTTGCGAGAGCAAGTCTTGTGCAGTCTGCAGGACGACCTGCAACGGCTGGACGTCGCACGCCGGCCCCTCAATCCGAGTGAATTGCGCAGGCTGGCGCATCACATCAAGGGCGGCGCGCAGATGGTCGGTGCCGCGCGAGTGGTGGCAGCCTGTACGGATCTCGAGCAGGCCTGCCGAGACGCCGAAATCCAAGTGGTCGAGCGCTCGGTCGAGGTGCTGCGCCAGGCCATGCTCAGTCTCGCGCAGCGCCTTCAGAGCTGAACGATCAGTCCCACAGCGGAGCAATGCCTTTCGGGCTGGTCAGGCGCTGGCCGCGCTCCAGCGTGGCGATCAACGCCATGTCGGCGTCGCTCAGGGTCAGCGCCGCAGCACCGAGGTTGCTCTGCAGATTGGCGCGTCGGGTCGACGATGGAATCACCGCGTAGCCCTGTTGCATTGCCCAGGCCAGAGTGACTTGCGCCGGGGTCGCTTGCAGGCGTGCGGCAATCTGCTGGATCAGCGGGTCCTTGAGCACTTCGCCATAGGCGAGGGTCATGTACGAGGTAATCTGGATGCCTTGGCTTTGCGCGAACTCGACCACTTTGCGGTTTTGCAGGTACGGGTGCAGTTCGATCTGGTTGGTGGCGATGTTTTCTGCGCCGACCGCTGCAATTGCCTGTTGCATCAGCTCGATGGTGAAGTTGGAAACGCCGATCTGCCGGGTCAGGCCCAGACGTTTGGCTTCGAGCAGCGCGCCCATGAACTCGGCGACGGGCACTTGATCTTCCGGCGATGGCCAGTGGATCAGCGTCAGGTCGAGGTAGTCGGTTTGCAGCTTGCGCAGGCTTTCCTTGAGGCTGTCGATCAAGCGATCCTTGGCGAAGTTGGCGATCCAGATCTTGCTGGTGATGAACAGCTCTTGGCGAGCAATGCCGCTGGCGGCGATGGCTTGACCGACCTCGGCTTCGTTCTCGTAGATCTGCGCGGTGTCGATGACGCGGTAACCGAGATCCAGCGCATTACGCACCGAATCGATCACCACCTGGCCTTGCAGGCGAAACGTACCCAGACCAAAAGCGGGAACAGACATTGATGACTCCAGGGTTGCAGTGAGAATGGGCGGGAGTATCCGCGTCTGAGTTCTTGAGAAAAACCGCTGGGGGGACAAAGCACTGTTGAGCACAAGTCACGAATCTTGCGGGCGCTGCGGCACGCCGCGATCTTTTGATCCTGTTATTAAAATCAAAAGATCGCAGCGTGCCGCAGCTCCTACAGGGCGAGGCGGGGACGCTTTTGGATGAGGACTGTTCTATGAGTGGGACGCTAAGACTGGTTTTTGCCGTCTAGTCCTTCAACCGTCATGGATTTAAGCTTAATTCATTGCGTCACCCACTTTTCTGGAGGCAACCATGAAAAACATCATCGGTATCTACACCAGCCCCCGCGGCCATTGGGTCGGCGATGGCTTCCCGGTTCGCACTCTGTTTTCCTACGACAATCTGGGCAAGCACATCAGCCCGTTCCTGCTGCTCGATCACGCAGGACCTGCGCAATTCACCCCGACCACCGAGCGCCGCGGTGTTGGCCAGCATCCGCATCGTGGTTTTGAAACCGTGACCATCGTCTACGACGGTGAGGTGCAGCACCGTGACTCCACCGGCAGCGGCGGCACCATCGGCCCGGGCGACGTGCAGTGGATGACGGCTGCGTCCGGGATCCTGCATGAAGAGTTTCATTCGGATGATTTCGCCAGAACCGGCGGCAAGCTCGAAATGGTGCAGCTGTGGGTCAACCTGCCGGCCAAGGACAAAATGGCCGCGCCCGGCTACCAGACCATTCTCGACGGCGATATTCCGAATATCGCGCTGAAGGACGACGCCGGCAGCCTGCGGCTGATTGCCGGTGAGTTCGATGGGTATACAGGCCCATCGCGCACGTTCACGCCGATCGACGTCTGGGACCTGCGGCTCAATGCCGGCAAGTTGCTGAGCCTGGATCTGCACGAAGGGCGCAACACTGCGCTGGTGCTGTTGAAAGGTTCGGTCAAGATAAACGGTGTGGAAACTGCGGGTGTCGGGCAGTTGGTGCTGTTCGAGCGCGACGGTCGTCAGTTGACCCTTGAGGCCAGTGAAGACGCGGTGGTGCTGCTGCTCAGCGGCGAGCCGATCGACGAACCGATTGTCGGCCATGGTCCGTTCGTGATGAACACCGAGCAGGAAATTCATCAGGCATTCGCCGACTTCCAGTCCGGTCGGTTTGGCCAGATGCACGGGTAAATTTCACCCCTGTGGGAGCGGGCTTGCTCGCGATAGCGGACTTAGAGTCGATGCGTGTTTGACTGAGCCACCGCTTTCGCGAGCAAGCCCGCTTCCACATTGGTTTCTGGTGTTTTTGCGCGGGCGTTCTGCCTCTGAAATCAATTGCTCCTACACTGAGCCAATCTGTGCGATCTTCTCGCGATTGGCCCGTATCGGAGTGGTTTGATGCTGTCTTTCTTGACCGAACATCCGTTGTTTTGCGCGTTGATCCTGATCCTGCTCGATCTGGGCCTGTGGCGCCTGATCAGTTCCCGTGGCAGCGCGTGGAAGCTGTTGGTGCGGGTGCTGATTTTCAGCCTGTTCAGCGCGGTGCTGTTCAACGAAGGCCTCAACCCGATGGAGCCTGCGCCGTGGGCGGACAACGTGCCGTTGCATCTGGCGGCGACCGGGTTGCAGATCGGTTGGTGGCTGTTTGGCGCACGCACCCTGACCGTGCTGATCGGCGCGGTGATGATGCAGCGCGTCGGGCACACCGGGCGGCTGTTGCAGGATCTGCTCGGTGCGGTGATTTTCCTGATCGCCATTATCGCCGCACTGGCCTACGTGCTGGACTTGCCGGTCAAAGGCGTGCTGGCGACGTCCGGGGCCTTGGCGATCATTGTCGGTCTGGCGTTGCAGAGCACCCTCAGTGATGTGTTTTCCGGGATCGTGCTCAACACCACCAAGCCGTATCAGATCGATGACTGGATCTCCATCGACGGCACCGAAGGCCGGGTCATCGACATCGATTGGCGCGCTACGCGTCTGCAGACCAGCCAGGGCAGCATGGCGGTGATTCCCAACTCGCTGGCGGCCAAGGCCAAGATCATCAACTTCAGCCGGCCGAGCAACATGTTCGGCCTGGCCGTCAGTGTCCAGGTCAGCCCGCATGCCCGGCCCAATACGGTGATCGATGCGCTGGAACGGGCGATGCAGGGCTGCCGTCCGCTGCTGGACAATCCCGCGCCGAGCGTCGCACTGAAAAGCGCCAGCAGTACCGGTGTCGAATACGAAATCAGCGGCTTTGTGTCGTCTATGGACCAGAAACGTCCGGTGCGCAATCAGCTGTTCGATCTGGCTTACCGGCATCTGCAGGCGTCCGGGGTCAATCTGTTGTCGAGTGTCGAACCGATCGTCACCGGCAATCTTTCGCGGCCGCGGGCGCTGCTCGACAGCTCACCGATTTTCTCCACGCTGCGCCAGGAAGAGAAAGACAC
Organism: Pseudomonas sp. SCPG-7; assembly: GCF_002156405.1. Lineage (NCBI taxonomy): Bacteria > Pseudomonadati > Pseudomonadota > Gammaproteobacteria > Pseudomonadales > Pseudomonadaceae > Pseudomonas > Pseudomonas sp. SCPG-7. The sequence goes on from NZ_MVOO01000022.1 coordinate 30,900, forward strand.
CTTCAGCCAGAACATGACCCTGCAAACCTTCCGTGCCGGCGAGACGATCCTCGAAGCCGGGGAGGTCAGCGATCATTTGTTCATTATCGAATCGGGCGTGGTCAGCGTGACCTTGACTCGCCATGGCAGCCCGTTCGAATCCGGACGCATGGGGCCGGGGGAGGTGATCGGCGAGGCCGGCATCCTCTCCGATTCGTCGGTGCCGGCGACCTTCGCAGCAAAAACCTTTTGCGCGCTGTATCGCATCGAGAAGACCTACCTGAAGCCGTGCCTGGATGCCCGCCACGACATCAACGAGGCGATGAAAGCCTTGCTCGATTATCGCCTGCACAAGGCCCAGACCCTGACCCAGGACGTGCCGACCGTGGTGGCGAAAACCGGGTTCCTGCACTGGTTGCGTCAGCGCGTGTGACGGGGTGGTCTACTCGTCTTCCGGGAGATTGGCTATTTGTCCGGGGCAGTGGCGGGACTACCTTAGTCACACATTCACTGGCCCCGGAAACTCCACCATGAAAGCTCGTACCGATTTCTACACCGCCTCCCCAGACGCCCTGAAAGCGATGATGGCCCTGGAAACTGCGGTCTCGAAACTGCCGCTGGAAAAGACCCTGATTGAACTGGTCAAGCTGCGCGCTTCGCAGATCAACGGCTGCGCCTTCTGCATCGACATGCACACCGCTGACGCAATCAAGGGCGGTGAGACCCCGCGCCGGCTGTTCGCCGTGACCGCGTGGCGTGAGGCGCCATTCTTCACCGAGCGCGAACGTGCGGCGCTGCTGTGGACCGAGTCGCTGACTCAACTGAGCCTGACTCACGCGCCGGACGAAGACTATGACATCGTCGCCGCGCAATTCACGCCCAAGGAAATGGTCGACCTGAGCGTGGCGATCAGCACCATCAACAGCTGGAACCGTCTGGCCGTGGGCTTCCGCAAAACCCCGCAGCTCTGAGCCGCAAGACATAACCCTGTAGGCGCTGTCGAGTGAAACGAGGCTGCGATCTGTTAAAGACAAGATAAAAAGATCGCAGCCTGCGGCAGCTCCTACACGGGCGAGGCATCAATGCGCATCCGCACTCGGCGCAGACGGTGGTTGTACCTTGCGCATCAAGGGCACCATCGCCGTGGCGATGATGAAGCACAGCATGATCATCAAAAAGGTATCGCCGTAGGTCTGGGTCTGCGCCTCGCGGTAAGTCAGCAACCACAGTTGACGCAGGCCGGCGGTGGTCCCGACATCACCGCTCTGGCCCAATGTCGCCAGGTTGCCACCGACCTGCGCCAACCACTGATTCAGCGCCTCGTTGCTGCTGTTCAAATGCTCGGCCAGGCGGGTGAAGTGCAGGTTGGTGCGGTCATTGAGAATGGTCGCGCAGGCGGCAATGCCGATGGCCCCGCCCAGATTGCGCATCAGGTTGAACAGCCCCGAAGCGTGCTTCAAGCGTGCCGGTGCCAAGCCTCCCAAGGTCAGCGTCACTGCCGGCGGTACCGCCAGTTGCTGGGCGATCCCGCGCAGCGCTTGCGGCAACATCAATTGACCGGCGCCCCAGTCGTGGGTGATTGGACTGAACTCCCACATCGATACGGCAAACAAGCCCAACCCAAGCATCATGATCCAGCGCAAATCCATGCGATTGGCGAGAAAGGCGTACAACGGAATCGCCATGATCTGGAACACCCCGGTGGAAAAAACCGCCAGACCAATGTCCAGCGCGCTGTAGCCACGCACCCGGCCGAGAAACAGCGGCGTCAGGTAAATCGTCGCGAACAGACCAATCCCGGTGACGAAGGAAAAGAAGCAGCCGAGGGCGAAATTGCGATCCTTGAGTGCGCGCAGATCGACGATCGGATTGGCCACGTGCAAGGTGCGCCCGATAAAGGCCAGACCCGCCAGACCGCTGATCCACGCCGTGGTCAGAATCGTTTGATCGCTGAACCAGTTCCAGCGCGGACCTTCTTCGAGGGTGTATTCCAGGCAGCCGAGAAACAGCGCGAGACACACCATGCTCAGGTAGTCCGCGCCCTTGAGCAGCGCCAGTTCCGGCTGGTCGATCTTTACCAGCATTGGTACTGCGACGGCGACGAAAATCCCCGGCACCAGGTTGATGTAGAACAGCCAGTGCCATGAGGAAATGTCGGTAATCCAGCCGCCGATTACCGGACCCAGGGTCGGCGCCAGTGACGCCACCGCACCGATGGTCGCGGCGGCGATCACCCGTTGTTTGCCGGTGAAGAAAAAGAACGCGGTGGTGAACACCAACGGAATCATCGAGCCGCCGAGAAAGCCCTGCAGCGCCCGAAAGGCGATCATGCTCTGGATGTTCCAGGCCACGCCGCAGAGCAGGCTGGCCAGAGTAAAACCGACCGCCGAGGCGCAGAACAGCCAGCGCGTGGAGAACACCCGCGACAGCCAGCCTGACAGCGGGATCACGATGATTTCGGCGATCAGGTAACTGGTCTGCACCCACGCGGTTTCATCGGTGCCGGCCGAGAGCCCGCCGCCGATGTCGCGCAGCGAGGCCGAGACGATCTGGATGTCTAGCAGCGCGATGAACATGCCGATGCACATCGTGGCGAAGGCGAACACTTTGGTCGCGGTGGCCATGTCGGCGGCGTTGAACGGTTGCGCCGGGGCGGTGAGGGCGGTGCTCATGGTGCGACGGCCACGGCGCTGGTTTCGGCTTGCGCGCGGGTGTCGACTTCAGCGGTCACCGATAGCCCCGGCCGCAGATGGCCGAGCACGCCATCAGCCGGATCGAGGAGGATTCGCACCGGTACCCGCTGGACGATTTTGGTGAAGTTGCCGGTGGCGTTCTCCGGCGGTAGCACGCTGAATTGCGCGCCGGTGGCCGGGGCGAGGCTGTCGAGGCGGCCGTGGAACTCCTGGCCGGAAAGCACGTCGGCGCGGATGCTCACCCGTTGCCCGGGTTTCATCCGCGCCAGTTGGTCTTCCTTGAAATTGGCATCCACCCACAGACCGCTGGCCGGCACCACCGACAACTGTTGCGACCCGGCCTGGGCATAGGCGCCGACCCGTGCGCGGCGATTGCCGATCACGCCATCAACCGGCGCGCGCAGTTCGGTGTAGCCGAGGTTCAACTGCGCCAGATCACGCTCGGCCCGGGCTTGTTGCAGGGCGGCGCGGGCCTGTTGTTTCTGGGTGTCGATCACCGCCAGTTGGCGCTGAGCGGCGAGCAATTCGGCCTGGGCGCGGGCACTCAGGGCCTGGGCGGTCTTGAAGCTGGCGTCGGCGCGCTGGGCGCTTTCCACCGACACGGCATTGGTGCTGACCAGACGTTTGTAGCGCGCATTGTCATCCCGCGAGCGGGCGGTTTCGGCACCGGCGGCATCGATGCCGGCGCGGGCCTGGCCGATCACCGCTTGCTGCAGTTGTTCAGTGGCATCGAGGTTGGCCAGCAGCGCCTCTTCGGCGGCTACTGCGCCTTCGGCTTTGGCGAGGTTGGCGCGATAGTCGCGCGCGTCGAGGCGGATCAGCACGTCGCCGGCCTTGACCGACTGGTTGTCGCTGACCAGCACTTCTTCGATGTAGCCGGCAATCTTCGGCCCGATCACCGTGACGTCGCCACCGATGTAGGCATCGTCAGTCTCCTCGAGAAAACGCCCGGTGCTCCACCAATGACTGGCGTACACGCCGACCACGACCAGCGCGATCAGGCCAGAGCCGGTCAGCAGCAGGCGCTTGCGCAATGGCGGTTTGGCGGGGGTGACCGGGGCTGACAGGTCGGGCTCGAGGGTGGACATGGCGGTCATGGCGTAATACCTGCGGGAACGAGTAGTTATTACAGTTGTAATATGACGCAAGTAATATTTTGTGGCAATTATGTTTTTGTGCCGGTCGTCAGTTGCTTACCCGGCCTCGGGGTTTGGAGCGGTTTCGATGAATGACAGCCCTGGTAATGCGGGGCAGGTCTTCGAGTACTCGATGAAAGCCCTCGGGGAAACCCTGATGGCCTAGCGTTGAACACAGCAAAATCAAATGTTTAAGAAATGTAAGCGCTGTAGGAAGCGTCTTGCATTTGCGTAAGAAGGCTCTGACTATCACTCGCATTGATGAAGTGGCATTACGCCATTTCATGCTTGCAAGGATGTTGCGTGCCGTATTTGCTTCGCGCTGTTTCTCGTCGTCGCTTCACGCTTTGCCCGCTGTTGTCGGCCTTTGTGTTGAGTGTGTGTGCCTCCTCGATTCAAGCGGCCGACCCTGTTGCGCCGGGCCAGGAAGTGCTGCGCCAGCAGCAACAGCAACAACGCGATCTGCAACAACTGCAGATGGAACAACGCAAGCGCCAACTGGAGCGCGGTGCGTTCGGCCCGGCGCCGGCCACACCAGCGCTCCCGCAGACAGTCGCCCCCGATGAACGTTGCTGGCCGCTAAGTGGCACGCGCATCGGCGGTGTCACGCTGATCGACAGCGCCAAGCTCAACGCCCGGATCAAACCGCTGCTGGCGCCGTGCATGGGCGTCGGCCAGATCAACCATCTGCTGGCGACCATCACCGCCGCCTACGTCGAGCAGGGCTACATCGCCAGCCGTCCGTACCTGTTGAGTGCGCCGGCGGCGGGGCAGTCGCTGGACATCATGGTGGACGAAGGCTACATCGAGTCCATCGAACTGGCCGATCAGAGCCTGCCCGTTTCGCTGGGTGGCGCGTTCCCGCACATGCTCGGCCAGCCGCTGAACCTGCGCGATCTGGAGCAGGGCCTGGATCAACTGAACCGCTTGCGTTCGCTTGACCTGACCGCCGACATCGCCCCCGGCAGCCAGCCTGGCGCGTCGCGAATCATCCTGCGCTCGCGCACTTCCGGACAGTCGCGCTGGGCGTTGGGGTTGGGCGTGGACAACCTCGGCAGCGCCAGCACCGGGCGGGATCGCAACAGCGTCAGCCTGAGCGTCGACAGCCCGTTGCAACTTAACGACCTGCTGAGCCTCAGCGCCAGCGACACGTTGAATCAGGGCGACCGCTACAGTCGCAACGCCAGCCTGTATTACGCGATTCCCTACGGCTACTGGACCTACAGCGCATTCGCCAGCCACGCCGAGTATCGCGCGCCGTTCAAACTGCCCAGCGCGACCCTGTACAGCACCGGCATCACCGATCAACTGAGCCTGCGCGCCGACCGCGTGTTGTGGCGCGACCAGAGCCGCCAGCTCAGCGCCAACCTGCAACTGGCACACAAGGACGTCGACAGCTACCTGGAGAATGTTCGCCTGGGCATTCAGAGCCCGACCCTGACCGTGGCCGAAGCCGGGCTCAATCTGTTCTGGCTCGACCGTGCGGTGTGGAACCTCGACTTCACCTACTCGCAAGGCCTGCGCTGGCTGGGCGCCGATGACGACGCCAATCACGCGGTCAACAACCTGCCCAAAGCGCAATTTCACAAGTACCGCGCCGGCCTCAGCCAGTGGCGTAACGGCCAGTTCGGCGCGCAAGCGTGGCAGTGGCAAAGCCAGCTCAATTTGCAATACAGCCCCGACCCGTTGCCAGCCATCGAACAGTTGCTTGGCACCGACGATTCGGCAGTGCGCGGCTATCGGGTCAACAGCGCATCCGCTGCCAGCGGCGCGATCTGGCGCAACACCCTGCGTCTGCCCCTGCGCAACGACTGGCCGGTGCAGATCACCCCGCGCGTGGCGCTGGACAACGGCTGGCTCAAGGCCGACCACGGTGCCCAGGGCCAACGCCTGAGCGGCGCCAGCGTCGGGCTGAATCTGGGCTGGAAGAATCTGCAAGTGGACGTCGACTACCAGCGCGCCCTCAACACCCCCAACGGATTGCAGCACGAGCCAGAGACCTGGCTGATGCGCGTGGGGTTGCAGATATGAGCACCACCGAGACTCATCAAGCAGTGAACAAACAGCCGTCGGATCTGAGCGCGACAGCCACGGCCAATACTCAATCGCGCGCCGTGATGCCGTACTTACATGGAGACGTTTTTATGCCAGCACGCACCTTTGCATTTCATCTTTCTCCTCGGGGCAAACTGCGCTGGGCGATCGCCAGCCTGTTCTTCGCCGTGCACCTGCCGACCGCTATCGCCGGCGGTGTGGTGGTCGCACCCGGCCCCGGCGGCACCGCGCAATTGCAGACTCAGGGCGGTGTGCCCATCGTCAATATCGTCGCGCCCAACGGCTCGGGCCTGTCGCACAACCAGTTCCTCGACTACAACGTCGACCGTCAGGGGCTGGTGCTGAATAACGCCTTGCAGGCCGGGCAATCGCAGCTCGCCGGGCAACTGGCGGCCAACCCGCAACTGCAGGGGCAGGCGGCGAGCGTGATCCTCAACGAGGTGATCAGCCGTAACCCTTCGGCGATCAATGGCGCCCAGGAAATCTTCGGTCGCGCCGCCGATTACGTGCTGGCCAACCCCAACGGCATCTCGGTGAACGGCGGCAGTTTCATCAACACGCCTAACGCCAGTCTGCTGGTCGGTCGTCCTGAATTGAACGACGGCAAACTGCAAGCGCTGAACACCCGCGACGCCAGCGGTCAGTTGCAGATTCAGAGTGGCGGCCTGCGTAACGCCGAGGGTTCGGTCAATTTGATTGCCCCGCGTATCGACAGCCAGGGCCGCATCGACGCCCGCGATCAACTGAACCTCACGGTCGGACGCAATCAGGTGGATTACGCCAGCGGTCAGGTAAAAACCGTGGACCCGGCGGGCAACACCGCCGATCAACGCATCGACGCCAGCCTGTTCGGCGCGATGCAGGCCGGGCGCATCAATATCGTCAGCACCGCCGAAGGCGCGGGCGTGCGTGTGGGTGCGGTGCAAGTGGCCGGGCGTGACGGCGTGCAGATCCGTTCGGTTGGCGACCTCAGCGTCAGCGGTGAGGCCATCTCCAATAGCCTCGACGCGAGCCGTGCCGGCATTCGCAGCAGTCAGGGCGATGTCGGCCTGCACAGCGGCAACGACCTGACGCTGGCCGCCACCGACGTCAGTGGTCGCGATGTCAGCGTCAATGCCAAGCGCAACCTGACCTTGAGTACCGTCGAAAGCCGCAAGCTTCAGGAAAAACGCGAAAACTGGAGCAACAGCACCATCGGCATCACTTGGGAAACCTACGACCGCACCCAGACCGACAGTGAAACTCGCCAGCACGGCAGCCAGATCGTCGCCAGCCGCGACGCCAGGCTGACCTCCGGCAAAGACACCGAACTCAAAGCAGCCAAAGTTGAAGCGGCGAAAAATCTCGATGTGCACAGCGGCGGTGATCTGCGCCTGACTGCGGCCACCGAAAGCCACACTCAGACCGATCAGGGCAACCATCGCAAGCATTTGTGGAAGGCTGACTGGAACAACAGCAGCGAAGAGCAGCGCAGCCTCGGCAGCCAGTTGCAGGGTGGCAATATCGCGCTGCAAACCGCCGCGTTGTTGCGTTCCGAAGGCGCCGAACTGAACAGCGCCGGCGATGTGAAACTGGCGGGCAAGCAAGTGGACGTCACCACCGCCACGCGCACCAGTCGCAGTAATAACAACAGCTACTCAGGCGACCTGGTTGGCGGCGGATTCTTCGGCAAGACCGGTGACGCCGACAAGGGCCAGACCCAGCATCAGGGCAGCAAAATCAATGCGGCCGGCAAACTGATCGTCAAGGCTGATGACGTGCGCATCAGCGGCAGCCAGGTGCGTGGCGGCACCGAGGCCAGCGTGATCAGCGATCAGGGTTCGCTGGTGATCGACGGCGTGCAGGACACTTCGCACAGCAACAACCACGACAAGGACAGCAAGTTCTTCGGCATCAGCAAGGACGAATCGCGGCAGAACTCCAGGGACAGCACCACGCTGCGCAGCGAGCTGGTTTCCGACAGCAACCTCAAGCTCAAGAGCGCCAAGGACATCGAAGTGGCCGGCTCCACGGTCAAGGCCGGCGGTGCGCTGACGGCGGACGCTGCCGGTGATGTGAACGTGCATTCCACGCAGAACACCCACGACAGCAGTTCGACCACCGAGACCCGTGGCTTCGATGCCTACGCCAAAGAGCAAACGCCGGAGCAATACCGCGCCGGGGTGCACTACGAAGACAAGCAGCAGACCGTCACCCGCAACGACGTCACCCAGCAAGGCTCGAGCCTCAGCGGCGGCAGCGTGCAAGTGAAGGCCGGCGGCGATCTGACGATCAAGGGCGGTGAAGTCAAATCCACCGCCGGCGACACCACGCTGGGCGGCAAAAATGTGTCGTTGCTGGCCGAACAGGATAGCCACAAAACTTCGACCGACACCTCCAGCACCGGCGGTGGTTTCTACTACACCGGCGGCCTCGACCGTGCCGGCAGTGGCGTCGATTTCGCTCACAGCACCACGCAAGACAGCAGCAGCAAAACCACCGCGCAAACCACCAACGTGCAGAGCAGCGGCGGCTTGACCCTCAACGCCGACAAGCTGGTGACCGAAGGCGCGCAGGTCAAGGCTGGCAACGGTCTGAACGTCGCGGCCAACGAGATCGACAACCGCGCGGCAAGCAACACCGAAAGCAGCAGCCACAACCAGAGCAACTGGTCGGCGGACATCGGCGCCAACGTCGAGTACAAGGACATCGCCCGCCCGATTGCCGGTGCGGTCAAGGATGTGCTCAACGGCAAGGTGCCGGACAAGGAAGGCCTGAGCAATCTTGGCCAGCCGAACGTCGGTCTCGACGTGGCGATCGGTCACGGCAGCGCCGACAAGACCGAGCAGAGCAGCAACGCGGTAGTCAGTCGTTTCGACGGCGGCAGTGTCGAGGTGAAAACCGCCGGTACCCTGCACGATCAGGGCACTCAGTACAGCGCGAGCAACGGCAAGGTCAACATCAGCGCTGACACACTGGTTGCCGATGCCGCGAGCAACACTCACAGCAGCACCGATAACTCAGTGGACGCCAAGGTCGACGTGCGCGTCTACACCAAGACCGGCGAAGACGTAAACGTCGCCGGCAGCGGCGCGGGCGGCAACCGCTACAGCAGCAAGGACAGCAGCACGGCGGTGGTCGGCGGGTATGCCGGCAATCAGGGTGTGAACATCAACGTTGGCGCAGATGCGCAGTTTGCTGGCAGCCGTTTCGACGGCGGGCAGGGCGGGGTGAACATCAAGACCGGCGGCGATCTGGCGCTGAATCAGGCCAATGATCGCCAGAGCAGCAGCGACTCCAGCCTGCGCGGCAACGGCTCGCTGACGGTTGGCACCTTGCCGGGCACCGACGGCACCAACGTCGACCTCGGCGCTGGCTTCCAGATTGATCACACCGGCAAGCAGACCAATGACACCCAGGCTCACGTGGCGAGCATCAGCGGCAACGGCCCGGTGCAACTGAGCAGCGGTGGCAATCAGGTTCAGCAAGGCACCAGGATCGACAGCGCCGGCGCCATCGATATGCACGCTGACGGCAAGCTTGATCTGCAAGCGGCCGTTGATACCCACACCGCAACCGGCAGCAATCTCGGCGGCGGTTTGAAGGGCGGCGGCAGCAAATCCAGCAGCGAGAAGAGTCGCGATCAGGGCGGTAATTTGAGCGGCAACTTCAACATCGGTCGGGTCAACGAACACTCGCAAACCCTGACCGGTGGACAGCTCAACAGCCAGAGCCAAATCGCCTTGAGCGGTGACGCGGTGCACCTGCAAGGCACGCAAGTCAGCGCGCCGAACATCAGCATCGATGCGCAGAAGGGCGGTTTGGTTCAGGAGTCTGCGCAATCCACCGAGACGCGCAACAACTGGAACGTTGCGCTGAATGCCGGTGGCAACCTGAGCAGCAAGACCCCGACCGCCGCCGATGAACAGGCCAGCAGCGACCACGGCTTCAACGCCGGGGCCAAGGTCGGCGTCGATTACCTGCAAGGCACCACCCAGCAGAACAGCCAGATCAAGGCTGACAGCGTGGTCCTCAACAGCGCAGGCGATGCACAACTGTCGGGCGCGCGGATCGACGCGAAAAATGTCAGTGGCAAGGTTGCCGGTGACCTGACTGTCGACAGCCGTCAGGACTCGAAGACGCAAGCCAAGGTCGATGTCGATCTGGGCCTGACCGCGAAGAAGAACCCGCCGAGTGACAAGGAAAAACTCGCCGGCACCGACTACAAACCAACGCTGAAAGCGCAGGGCGAATACGCGCACAAGGACAGCGTGGCGCAGGCGTCCGGCATCGGTGGCAATCAGGGTGTGAAGTTGAACGTTGGTGGTGGCACGCAGCTGACCGGCGCGCGGATTTCATCGACGGACGGCAAGGTCGATCTGGGCGCTTCGAAGGTCGTTGGCAGCGATCTGGTCAACCGTGATTACGGGGTGAAAGCCGGACTGGACCTGCCGCAGAAAACCGAGGAGAACGCACCGAAGGTGTCGTTTGATAACGGCAATCTGAAAGTCGGTCCGGTGACCCTGAGCGGCCACCTGAACAGCCAGACCCTGCAGGCCGGAATCGACGAAAAAGGCTGAGCATTACCGCTGTAAAAAACTGTGGGAGTGAGCCTGCTCGCGATAGCGTCAGTTCAGTCAGCGAAGCTGTTGACTGAACCAGCGCCTTCGCGAGCAGGTTCGCTCCCACATTGTTTTTTGTTTCGATGAGACCTTGAGGTCAGCTCGAAGCCTTCGCCTTACCCGCACTCGTCAGCACGACCACCGCCAGCAGCGCGGACAGGATCGAACCCAGCAACACCCCAACTTTCACCGAGTCGACCAGATGCGGCGCGCCCGGGAACGCCAGCGCGCCAATGAACAGGCTCATGGTGAAGCCGATCCCGCAGAGCAGGGCGACGCCATACAGTTGCAGCCAGCTCGCGCCTTGCGGCAGTTGCGCCAGACCACTGCGAATCGCCAGGGCACCGAGGCCGAGGATGCCGATCTGCTTGCCGAACACCAGGCCCAACGCGACGCCCAACGGCACCGGCTCAAGCAGGTTGCTCGGGGAAATGCCAGTCAGCGACACCCCGGCGTTGGCGAAGCCGAAAATCGGCACCACGGCGAACGCCACCCACGGATGCATTTTTTCTTCGAGGTAGAGCAGCGGCGAGTTGTGCTCGTCCTCCGGGTTACCCAGCGGAATGCACAGAGCCAGAATCACCCCGGCGAGGGTCGCGTGGATCCCCGATTGCAGCATGAAGAACCACAGCAGGGCGCCAGCGATCAGGTACGGCCACAGCTTTCTGACCCCGCAGCGGTTGAGGATCACCAGCAGCGCAATCACCGCCAGCGACGCCAGCAGCATGCTCACCGACAGCCCGCTGGTGTAGAAAATCGCGATGATCACCACGGCGCCCAAGTCATCGAGGATGGCCAGCGCCGAGAGGAAGATTTTCAGCGACACAGGCACCCGTTTGCCCAGCAGCGACAGCACGCCCAGGGCAAAAGCAATGTCGGTGGCCGCGGGAATCGCCCAACCGCTGAGGGTTTGTGGATTGCCCCAGTTGATCGCGACGTAGATCAGGGCGGGCACCAGCATCCCGCCCAGTGCGGCAAAGCCCGGCAGCGCGCGCTGACCCCAGGTCGACAACTGACCGGCGAGCATTTCGCGCTTAATCTCCAGGCCCACCAGCATGAAGAAGATCGCCATCAGGCCATCATTCACCCAATGCTCGATCGACAGACCGGCGATCTTGATGTGCAAGGTCGAGAAATACGTGGCCGCCCAAGGCGAGTTGGCGACCAGCAGCGCGGCCAGGGCAGCGGCCATCAGAATCAGGCCACCGGCGGACTCGGCGGCGAAAAATCGCGAGAGAAAGGCCAGGGCAGAAGGCGACTCCTGACGGGCAGCCTGCAGGCGTGACGGATCGTGGCTCATAGGCACAGCAACTCCGCGCGGCGGCCCGACCTGCGCTGAATTAAACCTGCCCTGCCGCGTTGTTGCGGTGGCACCCGGGCGGCATTTTACACAATAGGCGGGACGGCTGCGAAAAACTCGACGACGTGGGTCGCTGCCCGGCAATTTCTCGATACGTGGAAATTGGCTTCCTGATGTGTGCTTAGCTGTGCGCCGTCCGTTTCAGCCTCTGACCCTTTATAAAAATGAAAACAACCCTCGTCGCCTTATTCGCATTGTTATCAGTCATTCAGACCTCCCTGTCCGTGGCAGAAAATGCCAACGGCAAAAATCTTTATGTCCAGCGCTGTGCTGTATGCCACGGCGCCGATATCAAGGCAACCGGGCCATTGGCCAATAAAAGCAATCCGCCAACGCCTGACCTGACAACAGCCACCTTCAAGAAACGCCTTAAGGATTATCCGGGCGTCATCGTGTCCTCGATCATCCTTCGTCCCAATGGAAACCTGATTCCAAAAACCTTGCAGGACAACGGCGTGAAGATCGCGCCGCACGCCTGGAGCGTTCAGGATTTTCGCGATCTGCATCAATACATGAGTGAGGTGATTGCAAAAGCACGATGACCTGGAGATGAACGGCGGATCGGGTCTCCAAGGAATGAATTGCCTGCCTTAATAGGAAGCATTACTATTCACGCCTCTTTCCCCAGCACGCTGTCATGAACCCCATGCTGCCCCGCAGACCCGGCTTTTTCGAGCATTACGAAGAGTTGATCGGCACCTGGACCCGGCGTCTGCGCAATCGCGCGCAGGCCGAGGATCTGGCGCACGACACCTTTGTGCGGGTGCTCGAATCCGATTCGGCAGCGGTGCAGCAGCCACGGGCGTATCTGCACCAGACCGCACGCAACATCGCGGTCGACGGTTATCGGCGTGAGGATCGACGGGAAGCCATGGAGTCGCAGGCGATCGATCACAGTGTGTCGTCAACCGGCGACCCGGAGCATTACATGCAGGCGATCCAGTTGGCCGACTCCATCGAACGGGCGCTGCAGGAACTGCCGCTCAACTGCCGGAAGATTTTCGTCTGGCAGAAGATCGAAGGACTGACCCAGGCAGAGATCGCCGAACGCCTGGGACTGTCCAGGAACATGGTCGAAAAATATATGATTCGCACCCTGCGGCATCTGCGCGACCGTCTCGATGGCATGCAGTCATGAGCGGCCACCGCTTTTCATCCCCAGCCCGACAGGACATTCCATGATGGATACCCGTGATTGCGCGTGCGGGCAAACAATGGTGCGCGATGAGGCGGCACGCTGGTTTGTGCGTTTGCAGGAACCGCTGATCAGTGCCGACGAACAGCAGCGCTTCGACGTCTGGCTGAACCAGCATCCGCAACACCGTGACGAATTCCAGTTGCTGCAAGGCCTGTGGACGGCGGCGGATCTGCTGCCGGCGCCACGCCTCAAGGCCCTCGTTGAAACCCCGCCGGCCCGTCGCGAACGTCGCCCACTGGCGCGCTATGCCGTGGCCGCCAGTGTGCTCGCGGTGGCGCTCGGCCTCGGTTTGTTCAGCGGTCTGAATCACCCGGACGGTTATAGCGCCGAGTTCGCGACGGCGTTGGGTGAGCGCAAGCATGTGGCGCTGCCGGACGGATCGGTAATCGACCTCAACAGCCGCAGCCGTTTGCAGGTGCGCTATGAGAAGGATCGGCGGTTGATCGAGTTGAGTGAGGGCGAAGCGATGTTCAGCGTTCAGCACGACACCGCGCGCCCGTTCGTGGTTGAGGCTGGCAGCGGCAAGGTCACGGTCACCGGCACGCGTTTCGATGTGCGCCGCGATGCCACGCAAACCCGGGTTTCGGTGGAGCAGGGCACGGTCAAGGTGCAGGGGCGCAATGCACCGGACAATGCTTTCATCAACCTCACCGCAGGCCTCGGCACCCATGTCGACGCCGAGGGCAAAGTCGCTGCGGCCTATGCGGTCAACCCCGTCGAGCTGACGGCCTGGCGCAGCGGCAAACTGGTGTTCAACAACGCCAGCCTCAGCGAAGTGGTGGCGGAGGTTTCGCGTTATCGCGACAAACCGCTGAAGGTTGCCAACGCGACGGTGGCCAACCTGCGCTTGACCAGCGTGTTCAAATCCGACAACACCGACGCCTTGCTCAAGGCCCTGCCAAACATCCTGCCGGTGGCCGTGCGCACCCTGGCCGACGGCAGTCAGGAAATAATTTCAAAATAACATTCAGGTTTTTTTCGAGTTCATCGTCTTCCTGTTCAACTGCAACTGGTTTGCATTAACAGACGCACACTCTTGCGATCCACAGGACTACGTTCGACGTGAAAAACACCTCAGCCCACAACAAAAAATCCCCTTGGCTGCCGCTGGCTCTCGCGCTGGCGGTCAATGCCGCCGTGCCGCTGGCCTTCGCCGCTGAAGCCATTCACATCCGCGCCCAGCCGCTGGGCCAGGCCCTGAGCGAACTTGGCCAGCAAACTTCGCTGCAGGTTTTCTTCAGCCCGGATCTGGTTGCTGGCAAACAGGCACCGGCGGTCGACGGCAATCTTTCCCCCGAGCAGGCGCTGCGTCAGTTGTTGCAGGGCAGCGGCCTGGAGTATCAGATCAACGAAGGCTCGGTGACCCTCGCACCGGCCGCCAACGCTGCCAACAATGGCCCGCTGGAACTGGGCGTGACCGACATCAAAGTGGTCGGCGACTGGCTCGGTGACGCTGATGCCGCGGTGGTGCAGAACCACCCGGGTGCGCGCACGGTGATCCGCCGCGAAGCCATGGTCGAGCAGGGCGCGATGAACGTCAGTGATGTGCTCAAGCGCGTGCCCGGCGTGCAGGTGCAGGACTCCAACGGCACCGGCGGCAGCGACATCGCGTTGAACGTTGGCGTGCGTGGCCTGACTTCGCGCCTGTCGCCACGCTCCACGGTGCTGATCGACGGCGTGCCGGCCGCGTTCGCACCGTACGGCCAGCCGCAACTGTCGATGGCGCCGATCTCTTCCGGCAACCTCGACAGCATCGATGTGGTGCGTGGCGCCGGTTCCGTGCGTTACGGGCCGCAGAACGTTGGCGGGGTGATCAACTTCGTCACCCGCGCCATCCCGGAAAAAGCCACCGGGGAAATCGGCACCACTTTGGAAACCTCCCGTTACGGCGGCTGGAAACACATCGACACGGCGTTCCTCGGCGGCACCGCCGACAACGGCATGGGCGTGGCGTTGTTGTATTCCGGGGTCAACGGCAACGGTTACCGCGAGCGCAACAACGGTAACGACATCGACGACGTGCTGCTCAAGACCCATTGGGCGCCGACCGATCAGGACGATTTCAGCCTCAACTTTCATTACTACGACGCCAGCGCCGACATGCCGGGCGGTCTGACGCAGAAGCAGTACGACGACAAGCCGTACGACTCGGTGCGCGATTACGACAACTTCAGCGGTCGGCGCAAGGACGTATCGTTCAAGTGGATTCGCCAGATCGACGAGCGTACGCAGGCAGAAATCCTGACCTATTACACCGACAGTTTTCGCGGCAGCACCATCGCCGCACGTGACCAGAATACCCTCAGTTCGTACCCGCGTTCCTACTACACCCTCGGTGTCGAGCCGCGTGTGTCGCGGGTCTTCGACGTCGGCCCGACCACTCAGGAAGTCAGCGTCGGTTATCGCTACCTGAAAGAGGCGATGCACGAACAGTCGAGTCGTCTGGCGCTGGTCAACAATCAGCCGGTGGTCACGCCGACGTCCGACGGTCATGTGTTCCAGGACCGCACCGGTGGCACCGAGGCCAACTCGGTGTATGTCGACAACAAGATCGACGTCGGCAACTGGACCATCACCCCGGGCATTCGCTTCGAACACATCAGCACCGACTGGCATGACCGCGCCGTGCTCGACACCGCAGGCAAGCGCGTGCCGGAGAAAAACCGCAGCATCGAGAGCAATGAACCGCTGCCGGCGCTGAGCGTGATGTATCACCTGTCGGACGCGTGGAAACTGTTCGCCAACTACGAAACCTCGTTCGGCAGCCTGCAGTATTTCCAGCTCGGCCAGGGCGGTTCGGGTGACCAGACCGCCAACGGCCTGGAGCCGGAAAAGGCCAAGACTTACGAGATCGGCACGCGCTACAACGATGACGTGTGGGGCGGGGAAGTGACGCTGTTCTACATCGACTTCGATGACGAGCTGCAATACATCAGCAACGATGTCGGCTGGACCAACCTCGGCGCGACCAAGCATCAGGGCATCGAAGCGTCGGTGCATTACGACATGGCCGCGCTCGATCCACGCCTTGACGGGCTGACCGCCAACGCCGGTCTCACTTACACCCGCGCCACCTACGAGGGTGAGATTCCGGGCTTCAAGGGCCGTGATCTGCCGTTCTATTCGCGGCAGGTGGCGACCGTGGGGCTGCGTTACGACATCAACCGCTGGACCTACAACATCGACGGTTTCGCCCAGTCCAAACAGCGCTCACCGGGTACCGGGGTCAACGCCGATGGCAGCTTCAACGGCAATTACATCACCGAAGGCACGGCCGATGGGCAGTATGGCGACATTCCGGGTTACGTAACCTGGAACGTGCGCGGCGGTTATGACTTCGGGCCACAAGTGTCGAATCTGAAACTGGGTGCCGGGGTGAAAAACGTCTTCGACAAGCAGTACTTCACCCGCTCCAGCGACAACAATTCGGGGATGTATGTCGGCGCGCCGCGTACGTTCTTCGTGCAGGCCAGCGTCGGTTTCTGATAACGCCTGATCCTGTGGCGAGGGAGCTTGCTCCCGCTGGACTGCGCAGCAGGCCCGATTTTTTGGGGGCGCTCCGCAACCCGGCGGGAGCAAGCTCCCTCGCCACAATGATGGGGTTCAGACCTTGAGGACTTTGCCGCCGATGGCGACGGCCACCAACAGCAGCGCCATCAACCCGAAGGCAAAACTCAGACTGCTGGCATGCGCGACAAAGCCGATCACCGCCGGTCCCGCCAGAATCCCTGCGTAGCCCAGGGTAGTAATGGCTGGCACCGCGATGCTCTCCGGCATCACCGTCTGCTTGCCCACCGCCGTGTACAGCACGGGCACGATGTTCGAACAACCCGCACCCACCAGTGCGTAACCGACCAATGCCGCTTCCCAGCTCGGCGCGAATGTCGCCAGAAACAGACCTGCAGCTGCCAACAGACCACCAAACAGAATGATCCGCGTTGCACCGACAGTCCGCACGATCCGGTCACCCATCAAACGTCCGGCCGTCATGGTCAATGCAAACGCCGCATAACCCAATCCCGCGTACGCCGTGTCGATCCCGCGCTCCTGCGCAAGAAACACCGCACTCCAGTCCAGCGCCGCGCCTTCGGTGAGGAACACGATGAAGCACATGCCGCCGATGAACAACACAATGCCGTGGGGAATGGCGAAGGCAGGTCCCGAGCTTTCACTGCCGTACGGCAACATGTGCGGTACACACTTGAACAGCGCGCCGGCCAACACCGCTACCACTACCAGCATCGCTGCCAGCGGTGTCAGGCCGAGGCCGAGCAGGGCACTGACCCCCGCTGCACCGACAATCCCGCCGAGGCTGAACAGGCCATGAAAGCCCGACATCATGTGCTTGCCGCTGGCCCTTTCGACGATCACCGCTTGCAGGTTGACGGTCGAATCCACCGTGCCCAGACCGGCACCGAACATGAACAGCGTGGCGATCAGCGCCGGAATCGACGATACCGTCGCCAGCAACGGCAGCGCCGCGCAGATCAGCAGGGTGCCGCCGGTGGCGACTTTGCGGCAGCCGAAGCGCGTGGCGAGAATCCCCGCCAGCGGCATTGCGAGAATCGAGCCGACGCCGAGGCACAACAGCAGCAGGCCCAACGTGCCTTCGTCGAGCCCGGCGCGAGCCTTGGCGTATGGCACCAATGGCGCCCACGCGGCAATGCCCAGGCCGGCGATGAAGAAAGCGATGCGCGTCGACATCTGCTGCAGGCGTCCGGGGACGAAGGTGTCTTGGGGGTTGAGGCTGGTCATATCGATCCTTGGCAAAAAACGTCGCGTCCCCCGAATGACAGTCATCGCGCGGCGAGGTTCGATCGCAGGTCTCGGGGCGGGGCAGCCGACATCCTAACCTGTGGGAGCGAGCTTGCTCGCGAATGCGGTATATCAGCCAATGAATATGGCGACTGATACGCAGCCTTCGCGAGCAAGCTCGCTCCCACATTGGATGACCGGTGTTCACAATTGCCCGTTCTGTGCAGAACCCTGTGGGAGCGGGCTTGCCCGCGATTGCGGTGGTTCAGGCAATGAATATGGCCGCTGACAAACCGCTTTCGCGAGCAGGCTCACTCCTACAAGGGATCGCGGTTTACAGTGATGGCTTCGACAAGGTGAGAGAGATCGGTGATGACGCAGTTCTACGATGCGCGAGGCAATATTTACGGGGTGATTTCGCCGCAGGCACTTCGTGAGGCGGGGATCGATCTGCCGATGGGAGCCGCGCAGTGTGCGGTGTCGAGACCGGCGTGGAGTCAGGCAGCCATTGCGCTGTGCTGCGACTGGCCCGAGGGCCAGCGTCCGGCGGGGAGCAAGGCGCACCGCAGCGACGGTTTGCTGATCGGCCCGTTCCAGTCAGCGCCGCCGTTCGACGTGCTGATCGTCAACACCGACGGCACCTTGGCCGAGCGCAGTGGCAATGGCCTGACGATTTTTTCCCAGTCGTTGCTGGAGCAAGGGCTGATGCCGGCGCAAGGGGTGTCGCTGCGAGTGCATCACGACAAGGGTGATGCCGTGGAAACCTCGGTGAAACCGGCCGTAGTCGAAGGCGTGAACGGTTTCTGGCTGGACCTTGGTCAACCGGGCTTCGGGCCTTCAGCGGTGGGTGCGCAGCAGGTTGAACAGCGCGGGTTGAATGGTCATGAGGTGAGCCACGTAGCGCCATTGGCACAACTCGATTCCGCGTGGCAGCACAGTCAATTCGTGCGCATCGGCAATCCGCATTGCGTAACGTTGTTGACCGACATCGCCGAGTTGCCGAGCAACTCACAAATGCGCCAGTCGCCATGGGCCGAAGGCCTGACCCGAATCGCCTACGCGATGCCGACGGGCGCCGGCCAGCCATGCCCGGCGGGCGTCAATCTGCAATGGGCCGCGCTTGAGTCAGCGCAGCGCATCGTCGCCCGAGTGTTCGAGCGTGGTGAAGGACCGACGGCGTCTTCCGGTACCAGCGCCAGTGCAGTGGCCTGTGCCGCATGGGCGGTGGGTTGGGTGGCGAGTGGGGAGGTGCACGTCGTCATGCCGGGCGGGACGGCGCCGGTGTTGCTTGAAGAAGAGCGGGGCGAATTGATGCGGGTCAGGTTGTTTGGTACGGCTCGCTTGATCGGTTGAAGCGGCAATCGCCTTCGCTGGCAAGCCAGCTCCCACAGGGAAATGCATACCCATGCAGGATCGCGAGCATTCTGTAGGAGCTGCCGCAGGCTGCGATCTTTTGATCTTGTTTTTAGAATCAAAAACAAAGATCGCAGCCTGCGGCAGCTCCTACAGGAAATGGCGGTCAGTTAAGAGGGCTGCTGAACTCCACCACCGGCATCTGCCGCTTCATCAGCACCTTGCCGCCGCGAATCGAATACAGCGGCAGGCCCTGGCTACGGATCACTTCGTAATCGCTGTCCGCCGACAGAATCAGCAAGTTCGCCGGACGCCCCTGTTCCAGTCCGTATCGTTCGCCCAAGTGCATGGCCTTGGCGCTGTTGTCGGTGACCAGATCCAGCGCGTTCTGCAGGTTGCGATAGCCGAGCATATGGCAAATGTGCAACCCCGCCTCAAGCACGCGCAGGATGTTGCCGTTGCCCAGCGGGTACCACGGATCGACGATTGAATCCTGGCCAAAACACACGTTCATCCCGGCCTCCAGCAGCTCGTTGACCCGGGTCACGCCCCGACGTTTCGGGAAGTTGTCGAAGCGTCCCTGCAAGTGAATGCTTTCGGTCGGGCACGAGACGAAACTGATCCCGGAATGACCGAGCAAACGGAACAATTTCGCGCAGTAAGCGTTGTCGTAAGAGCCCATCGCCGTGGTGTGGCTGGCCGTGACCCGCGCGCCCATGTCGCGGCTGCGGGCCTCTTCGGCGAGTACCTCAAGAAAGCGCGAATGCGGGTCGTCGGTTTCGTCGCAATGCACATCGACCAGGCAACCGGTGCGTTCGGCCAGGTCCATCAGAAACTTCACCGAACTGACGCCCTGATCACGGGTGTACTCGAAATGCGGAATGCCGCCCACCACATCGGCGCCCATGCGAATCGCTTCTTCCATCAGCTCGCGACCGCTGCGGAACGACTCAATGCCTTCCTGTGGGAACGCGACGATTTGCAGATCGATCAGATGGCGGGTTTCTTCGCGGACTTCGAGCATCGCCTTCAGCGCGGTGAGCTGCGGGTCGGTGACGTCGACGTGGGTGCGCACGTGCTGAATGCCGTGAGCGGCCAAGGCTTGAAGGGTCTTCCTGGCGCGGGTTTTGGTGTCTTCTTCGGTGATGGTGACCTTGCGTTCGCCCCAGCACTCGATGCCCTCGAACAGCGTGCCGCTCATGTTCCAGCGCGGTTCGCCAGCAGTCAGCGTGGCGTCGAGGTGGATGTGCGGCTCGACGAAGGGCGGCACCACCAGATTGCCGCCGGCGTCGAGGTCGCCGGGGTTGAGGGTCGGGGCTTCGGTCTGGCGGCCGATGCTGCGGATCAGGCCGTCTTCCAGGTGCAATTCGTGCAAACCTTCCTGGTTGCGCAGTCGGGCGTTGATAATGTGCATCAGGCGAATCCTTCTTATAGGTCTGGTAGTGGCGCACTGGCGCGACGGGCGCCGAGCAGGCTGGTGACGATGACATACGTTAGCGCGGCGGCGGCAATCCCTACCAGCGGCGCGACCCAGGGCGAGTGGAACGCAGTGAGCGTGCCGACCGCGTAAGCCCCCAGTCCCGGCCAGTTGAACGCCGGCAGCCGTGCGTCGGCCAGACGCGGATAGCGCCCGCGCCAGCGGAAGAAAAAGTCGGCCATGATCACCCCGCCAATCGGTGGAATCACCGTGCCCAGCAGAATCAGGTACGGCACCAGCATGTCGTACATGCCCAGCAGCGCGAGCAGGGTGCCGATCACCGCGCCCGCCAGGGTCACGGTTTTGCGTCGGCCGGTGCGCAGCAGGTTGCAGCCGGCGACGGCAAAGTTGTAGATGGTGTTGTCCTGGGTGCTCCAGATATTCAGTAGCAGCATGGCCATTGCGGCCATGGCGAAACCTTGCAGCAGCAACACTTCAACCACGTCGGGCTGCTGATAGACGATCGCGCCGTAGGCACCGATCAGCACCATCAGGCCATTGCCGATGAAAAAACCGATCAGGCTCGCCAGCACGGCAACCCTTGCCGAGCGCGAGAAACGTGTCCAGTTGGTGGCCTGCGTCGCGCCGCTGACGAAGGTGCCGAACACCAGCGTGATCGCGGTCGACCAGTCCAGCGAACCCGTCGGCACCACGCTGAGCAAATCTTCGAGGCCACCGACTTTTACCGTCGCGACCCACATCGACAGCATCAGCAGCAACATCATCGCCGGCACCGCGATGTACGAGAGGATCTCCAGGCCGCGATAACCGACATACGCCGTGGCGCAGAACACCAGGCCGAACAGCACCATCAGGCCCAGCACCGTGCCTTGCTCCAGCGCGAAGTATTTGCCAATCACCACCGCGGCGGTTGCAGTGCCCCAGGCGTACCAGCCGATCTGGGTAAATCCCAGGATCAGGTCACTGAGTTTGCTGCCAACCTCACCAAAACAGAAACGCCCCATCAGCACCGAATTAAGCCCGCTCTTGAAGGCGATATAACCCAGCCCCGCCGCATACAGCCCGAGCAGCAGGTTACCGACGACGATCACCGCCATCATCTCGCCAAAACTGAAGGCCACGCCGAGCTTGCCGCCGGCAAACATGGTTGCGGTGAAAAATGTGAATCCCAGTAACACCATGGCGGTCGAGGCCAGGCCTTTTCGCGCATGCATCGGGACTTCGCTGAGGGGGTAGTCGTTGCCGGGATCGTTCTGCGTCATGGGGCGTTCCTTGCTGAAGAGGGGGGACGCGGGTTGGGTTGCAGTGGTCGTGCCAGGTTTGAGTAGCGTCCGTCCCAATGTTTGAAGATGTCTAAGTTATTGATTGTTGAGCATCTAAGTATTAGATCAGTAGGCATGTCGTTTTCTAACGAATTTATTGTTTGTGTGAAAATCTTCATATTTTGGATTAAATATGGATTGCTCCCATGGGCTTGCTGGAATAATCCTACACGATATTAGTCTTATTCCTGCCTCTAATTTATTGACCGTAAAGGCTTGATCCAATATATCTATAAGTGCAAGTGATTCACGATTTTTCAGAAAATTCTAATGGCGATACAAGGATGTGAGATGAATATTCGAAACGTTGATATTGAAACTATTAAAGATGTTATTCGGGCAGACGGCGTTATGATGAGCGCTGTCTTTGGGGAAAAGTACGTAGATCCACTTCTTATGCAAGTTGAGAACACTCCCCCGGGAATGGAACTGACTAGGCCAGTACATACGGGGGCAGCAACAAGTAATTGTACTCAATGTTTCGGTCGGTGTTGCTATGCTTCTTACTCTCCGAAATCAATAAAAAGTGGCACCTGTTATGGACTGGTATCCAGAGCCAGTGTAGTCGTTTTTAACTAGGTATGTGCCGCCTCAAGGCGGCCTTTCAATTGACATAAGGAAGTG
Organism: Pseudomonas sp. SCPG-7; assembly: GCF_002156405.1. Lineage (NCBI taxonomy): Bacteria > Pseudomonadati > Pseudomonadota > Gammaproteobacteria > Pseudomonadales > Pseudomonadaceae > Pseudomonas > Pseudomonas sp. SCPG-7. Next base: position 53,414 of record NZ_MVOO01000022.1, read on the forward strand.
TTAATGAGTGATTTGTCGATGGTTGATTCTATGGCGGCTTATTCTGGTTCACACAGGATTTTAGTGAATGAATTTTTAAGTAGCCTGTATGAGAGTAAGAGGTTTGATCTTGCTTGTCTGATTGATAGAAAGTTGGCTAATGCCTTTGCTATACACGTAGTAAATAAGGTGGAAAGCTATGTTCGCCAATCCATCGAGGCAGAGGTGTCACATGTTAACGAAAACCTTGGGGTCAGGATGACCTACGAGGATTTTTTAGCGCAGGATGAATTGTATCTCGAGTTTTTGAGGAAGTACGATTCGCTGAGGTACTTGCTGGATAAACTTTTTGTGGATGAACTAGAGAATTTCTCATTAGTGAAAGAGTGTTTTTTAGAGTCGCTTCCAGAATTGCTGCGTAGTGGTTTTTTGGATGGTCCTCATGAAGTGAGTGATGTGTTTTTGCTGGGAGACGAGAGTCACGATGGAAATAAAAACGTAGCACTTTTTTATGTTCAAGGATGCCCTGCTTTTGCCTTGAAGTTGCGTGATTTGGAGTTGGAAAAGAAAACAAGCGAGTTTCTTGGAGTTTTTTTCAATGAACAATGTGGTATTCGCGGCTGGGAGTTTCCAGAATACCTAACGGGGCAAGGTTTCGGGTGGGTGAAGTGGTGTGATCAGGCTCCTTTGAAAAGCAAGGCGGAGGTAGAGAATTACTATAGATTGGCAGGTTATTTGATTGCTGCGGCTGCGTCGTTAGGAATTACCGACCTCCATTATGAAAATATCGTAACTCATCATGGAAACCCCGTTCCGGTCGACTTGGAGGCAGTATTTCATCATGTCTATGTTGATGCGCCGCGTTTGGGAATACCTAGAACAGGGCTTGTGCCGAATGTTATTAAGTACACAGATGGACTTGCCGACACCGAGCACGCGGGCATAGGAAATATATTTCGGAAACAAGCTGTTAGAAAAGCATCATTAAACACGAATCCAAATGCGGTGGTGTTTAATGGTGAGGTACAGAATCCAATAGACTATATTGAAAATATCGTTGCAGGTTGTGTTGAGTGCTACAAGGTCATAATTTATGAATATAAGCGTTTTGTAGATTTTTTGAATCAAACATCTAATCTAACAAATAGAATAATCTTGAGAGATACCGCTAACTATTGCTTGGTGATTGAGGCTTCCTATCATCCTTGGTTTCTAAAAAATAACCAGGATAGAAGAAAATATATCGAGTCTTGCCTCGGATCAGTCGAAGATCATCGGGCCGACTCCGCTCTCTTAAAGGCGGAGGTTGAATCTTGCTTTTTTGGGGATGTTCCTAGATTTACTTCTTGTGCGAAAGATCTTGCTGTTTGGTCAACTCATGCGGCTGAAAGTATTAAGTTGATTAATTATGTAAGCGGATACGACAGTGTGAAGGATAATTTACATCGCATAGTGAATGAGGGGTTTGGCAACGAGATTCAATTTTTAAAGTGCGTATACCGAGAGGCGGAAAAAATAGTTGACTTGAACTGTAGGTTTAATCAAGTTCATGGTTTTGAGGAAGAAGATTCCAGTTTCTTGACTCTAAAAAAAATGCCTTCTGCAGTAAATGTAACTGCTAAACACATGATTGATACTCGGTCTCCTCCTTTAATATTTACAAGTAGGTGTGAAAGCTATCTCGAGTTAACTACCGTGGGGTTTGATTTGTTTGCAGGTTCGGGTGGGCTTGGTTATCTCGCTGCTATTGGGAGATTATTCGAATCAGAATCGGAGAATAAGGAATTTTTGTTTGCATATTTTGAAATGATTTTAGGTGGTGAGTTGCTATCGTCGTCTCCAATAGGTGGAGCGTATGTCGGTGGGTTAAGTTCTATAGCGCCAATTTTTATACATGGAAATCCCTCCTTTCTTTCAATTGCAACCGATAAAATTGTTGCGGCTTTTTATTCTGAAGAATATAAAAATCTAGGTTCGGGCTTGATCTATGGTCTTGCTGGAGCTTTGGTAGTCGCCAGCTGTTATTTTCAATTGTCAAAGAAGGAGGAGTGGCAAGATATTTCTAGATCACTATTCGAGGCGTTAGTCGCGAGATCTGAATTAGACGGTGAACAGATACTATTCCCTAGTAATATCTCAATGCATCCTAAAAAAATATTATGTGGGCTTTCGCATGGACAAGCAGGTATCGCTTATTCGATCGCTGTATATGCGATGGTTTTTGATATATCTGATGAAACGGTCCTTCCATTGATAAAAGGCGTAATTACGTCGGAAATCAACTGCTTTGATCCGCAACTTGGCAACTGGCCAGATTTAAGACATAAGCCTCGAAGCATAGAGCTTCAAAATGAGTTTGGATGGGCGCATGGAGGCGCGGGAATTATTTATGTGTTCGATTTTTTAAGAAGACATTTTAATATCGATCTACTTGACAGGTTTTTGCAGGAGCACAACTTTCGAGCGATGTTCGAGAAGAATTTAAAAGCTTCGGGCAGTAAAGAAAATTTCTCAGTTTCAAACGGAGCGTTGGGGGTGGAGTTAATTTATCAGCGACTATTCAAGAAAGCTTTGAACGTCGATTTAGAAAGTAAGTATTGGACGATTCAGGGGGCGTCTACTTTAGGGTGTGGTCTGATGAAAGGGTGTGCCGGAGAGCAACTGGCCCTGAATTCTTTAATGACAGGTGACCAATCTTTTCCTCTGTTGCCTCATGAGCTGTTTAAGCTGATTTTTCGGGAAGTATCCAAATGAATGTCAAAGGATTTGTTGATACTTATACGCTATTGAAGTTGTCCATGAAGTCAAAAGACGTAAGTCGTTTGGCCTTTTTAGTAGTTTTGATTTTCCTTACCGCGATAGGTTTTGGTCTCGTACCTTTATTTTTGCAGAGGATGCTTGCGGTTGCGTCAGGTAATCATGAGCAGTTTTTGATGTTTTTGAGTTTGGTAGTTGGCGTTGTTTTTATATCTCAGGTGTTTTCTCATTTGTCTGATGTAATGACTATGATGTTTATCCAGCGGGTGAATATAAATCTTGGCGAGATGTTCATTAAGAGATCTATTCGTTTGTCTGCATGTGAGAGCCTTATAAAAGGCCCGGCGCAGCTGGCGCAGGTCCTGCAATGTGCTTCGGCGAGTATGGATAACACAATTCGATCAATGCTGGTTAGTGTACTACCCTCTATCGTTCAAATACTCGTATCGTTAGTTGTGTTGGGTTTTTTTAAAGATTTTTTCGTAATGTTCATGATTTTTTTATATGTTTTTATGTATGCAATTCTTAGCTCTTCAATGATCGGGCGCTTGTCGGAGTTGTTCAAGGTTGTGATATTAAAAGAGATGGGAAGTTCAAAAGCCATTCATGGAATTGTTTCGAATATTGAGACGATACGTATATATTTGGCCGATGAATTTCTGTTGCGTTTTTTTCGTGAAGATCAAGAAGGTGTTTATCAGTCTTGGTTGGGTTTTTATAGGAAAAGTACTTGTCTAGAAGTTTTTAGGGTATGTATTTTTTCGCTTGTTTTTTTTGTTGTTCTTTATGAGTCTTCACTAAGGTTGCTTTCCGAAGAGATAAGTGTTGGTCATTTTGTAATGGTTGCAGCCTATATGTTTCAGGTGTGTCAGCCATACGATGCTCTTTTGAAAAGTATTGGTAGCATGATTGAATCACTCGGTGGCTTTGCACCCTTACTAAAACATCTCGACGCTTGTGAAGTTCGGCATGTTGGAAAAGGTAATCAGCTTGCGAATATTAGTCATCACCTGGAATTTTCTAATGTTCGCTTTTCTTACCCTGAGCGACCTACAGAAAAGGTGCTGCACGACTTGTCAATCCGATTTATTCCAGGTGAAGTAGTTGCGATCACCGGTCCATCTGGTGTGGGTAAGTCGACAATTGTCAAGTTGCTGATGCGGCTCTATACACCCTCTTCTGGTTTAATCAAATATGGTGGTGTTGCGATAGAAGATTTGTCTGATCAAGACTTCTATTCTAGGTTTTCTTTCGTATCCCAAGAGGTTGGTTTATTCAACGGGTCGTTAAGATTTAATCTAAGAATCGCTGATCAAAATGCACCAGATGAAAGATTAGAAGCAGTTTTAAAACTTGCTGACCTTGATGGATTCCTAAAAGGCTTGCCATCCGGGCTGGATACGGAAATTGGAGACAGGGGGTTAATGTTGTCGGGAGGCGAGCGTCAACGTCTTGCCTTGGCAAGAAGTTTTTTGCGAGACCATAAGGTCGTCGTTTTTGACGAGAGCACGGCATTCCTTGATGAGGTTGCTGAGCGAACAGTGATCTCAAATATCAAAAAATATAATGCGTCTAATATTGTGATCATTGTTGCTCATCGAGAGTCGATATTAAAGTTGGCTGATCGAGTGGTCTCGTTTAATGGCGAATTTTGTGAGGAGCTTTAATTGTGAGAATATTGTCTGTTTCAATTAAAGGGTACCGTTCTGTTGATGATGTGTTTTTGAATCTTGATGGTTTGAATATTTTTCATGGTGCAAATGGAGTTGGGAAAACTAATTTATATAATGCACTCAAGCTCGTGCATGCTGCTGCAACGGGAGAGTTTTCGAGGTTTATCGTTCGGGAGGGTGGCATGCAGTCGATCCTTTCGGAGAGTTCAAAGCGCAATGCCGAGCGTTCAAAAATTATTTTTGAAGTGCGTTTCTCGATTTTTTCAGATGATGATGGCTATTACAGTTACGGAATCACAGCGGGACTTGTGCCGCAAAAAACCGCTTTTGGAGAAAAGATTGTATTGGGCGATGGTTTTGAGTTTGAACCTCAAATCAAAACCGAAAAACTTATTTTTCATAATGGACGGAAAAGTCATACTCTGATGTTCCGAGAAAATGGTTTCTTGAAGGTGATGGATCGAGAAATGGCCGTTCTCGACATGTCGAATGCTATTCGACTATTCCCCTCTGCGACGGCATTAAGCTCTCTCACGGATGCAGAGCGTTTTCCAGAGGTGTTACGTATCAAACATGAAATTATGGGGTGGCGTTTTTATCACGGTTTCAGGACTGATATTGAGTCGCCCATTCGCAAGCCTTGCTACGCAGTTAGTGACACCGTACTTCATTCGTCTGGAGCAAATCTCGCTGCGGTTCTGGCGACGCAGAAATATATAGTTCAAGATCTCGATGTTGTTGAAGAGTTGATTGCGGATACATTCGGAGGGGCGATTTTGGAGATTTCCAGGCCGGAACGTACCGTTTCTTTTGGACTTCGCTTTCCTCAAAGTAATCGCACGAGCAATGCGTGGGAACTGTCTGATGGTACTTTGCAATATATTTGCCTAGCTGTTGCGCTGACATCCAGTTCTTTGCCTCCATTCATTGTTTTGAATGAGCCTGACAACAGTTTGCATCCCGATATGCTCAGGTCGTTGGCTGGTTTGATTAGTTCTGCCAGCAAGCGATCGCAGATTTGGGTTGTTACTCATTCACCCATATTGAAAGATATTCTTGAAAAGTCAGGGTCGTCTAAATCTCGGCATGTCATTAAACGGGGGCTTCATACATGGATTGAAGGGTTGGCTCTAAATGGTGAAGTTAATGCTTTTTGACACAATCGAAAGCTGGGATTTGGATTCGCACATGCGCAGGGATAGGCATGAAATTGGTGCGTTGATGGTGCATCTTGGAACACTGTTTTTTCGGCATTTAGCGACTCTATATGAGTGGTTTTGACTTTGTGCACTTGCGCCATTCCGGGACGCGGACGCCGCGCGTCAAAGAAATCGCAGCAATGCGGCAACGATCGCTTCCGGGGCATCTTCCTGGATCAGGTGGCCGGCGTTGGCGATGGAGTGAAATAGCGCGCCAGGAATCATCTGGTGCAACGCCCGACCCCGCTCGATGGGAATCCACTGATCGGCTTCACCCCAGAGAATCTGCACCGGGCAGCGGATGCTCGGGTACAGCGGTTCGGCCTCGCGGGTGTAGCGCTCGTCCATTTGCGCGATCTGCCGATAGAACGCCGCTTGCCCGGGATCGCCGAGCCACGGTTGCACGTAGGGCGCGAGCTCCTCGTCGGGGATGTCGCGGTGAATCGCCCCGCGAATGTAGGTCGGGACGATAGCGCGCTGGATGTAGTCCGGCAGGCCGCTGAACGCCGTTTCATGCTGGCGCACATGCTGCACGAACGGCGAACCCCATGGCGTCAGCGCCACCGGATCGATCAGCGTCAGGCTGCGGTAGTCCTTGCCATCGAGCAAATGCGTGCGTAACGCGGTGGCGCCGCCGAAGTCGTGGGCGACCACGTCCGGGTGCTGGATGTTCCAGTGATCGAGCAACTGCGCGAGCAGTTGATTCTGCACGCCGAGGGAAACATCGGCATCCGGTTGTGCGGAGCGCCCGTAACCCAGCAGGTCAAAATAATGCACCCGGTGACTGGCAAAGAAATGCGGCGCGATGCGGTGCCACACATACGATGAAAACGGCGTGCCATGCACGAACACCAGCGGCGGGCCGTCACCGCGCACGGCGTGGCGCACCGGATGCCCATTGAAATCGAAGACCTGATCCAGCAGCCAGTCCGTCATCGACCTGTCCTCTTGGCGGGGTTGAGCCAAAAAGCATAGGCATAAAAAAACAGCCGTGAAGGCTGTTTATTCATTAACTGACACGCCGCCTATCCCTGTGGGAGCGAGCCTGCTCGCGAAGACATGGTGTCAGTCAACATTGGTGTGACTGGCAGAGCGCATTCGCGAGCAAGCCCGCTCCCACAGGTTTTTCGGTGATCTCTGGATCAGGTCATTCACCGCGATAGATGCAACCGCTGGTGCAGGTCTCGTGAATGCGGATCGCGCTGAGTTCCGGCAGCAGGGGCTTCATTTCATTCCAGATGAATTTGGCCAGCACTTCGCTGGTCGGGTTTTCCAGGCCAGGAATGTCGTTCAGGTAGTTGTGATCCAGACGCTCGTACAGCGGCTTGAAGATCGCCTTGATCTCGGAGAAATCGCGGATCCAGCCCGTGTGCGGATCGAGGTCGCCGCTCAGGTGAAGCGCCACCTTGAACGAGTGACCGTGCAGGCGTCCGCACTTGTGGCCGTCCGGGACGTGCGGCAGGCGGTGGGCGGATTCGAAAGTAAACTCTTTGAAGATTTCCACAGTGATTTCGGCTCTGTTCAGGTGGCGTTCGCCGCAGCGATTCGGGCAGGCGGCGAGTTTACCAGCTTGTGTTTGGCGATGCGGGAAAACACTGACTAAAGGGTCAGCAAGCGCTCGGCGAGGCGACCGTTGGCCGCCAGTTCGAGAAACTCGTCGCCCAGGCGGCGGCTTTCGTCCATCGCCGCGTGCCAGTATTTCTGCCGGCTCGGCGCATCGCCCATGAAGCGCTTGAAGTCGTTACGATCCGGCAGTTTGCCGTAGGGCAGGCGCGCCAGATATTCCTTCGACGGCGCCAGCAACAGCACGTCCTGCAAGCGCTCCACCGAGGCGCGGCGCCACGGCAGGGTCTTGTCGAACCAGCCCGGGATCACCCGGTCGGTGAAGTGCGGATAAAGCACGATGCCGTCGCCGCTGTAGGGCAGGTCGAGGTGATAGTCGAGCAGCCCGCCGTCACGGAACGTGCCGGCACCGGCACCCGGCAGGTCACGCACGCCCTCCATGACCATCGGAATCGACCCCGAGGCCAGCAGCGCCTGACGCAGATTGCCCGTATTGAGCGCGACAAAGCGCGACGGAAAGTCATTCAATGCATTGACCGGTGGGGCGAGGCGCGGGTCGTGAACGATCAGGCGTTCGAAGTGCCGCGACAGCCGTGCGCGACCGCGCAGGTTATCGGCAATCACTGAGCCCAGCGCCAGGCCGAGGCGACCGCGATGATCGTCGGCCAGGCGTCCGTGGCTTTTCACGACCATGATGTTCAGGCGGTAATCGGCGTTGTCGAGGATGCTGGCGTCGCGGCCGTCGAGCAGGTCATTGAGCATGCGCTGCGAGCTCGCGCTGATCTCGGCCATGGTCACGCCTTTGTTGAAATTCTGCTCGGCGTACAACTGGCCGAGGCGGCGAATGCCTTCGGCAGCGTCCGGCAGGCAAGCACTGGCGAAGCGCCAGGAACCGACCGAGGCACCGATCAGCGAGCGCTCACGCGGCGCGCTCGGCAGCCATTCGCCGAACAACGCCAGATCCAGCCCCTGAATCCCCAGCGCCTTCGGCCCGCCGGCCGCACCGGGCAGGGTGCCGACGTCGGCGGCGTTCAGGCCTTGGGCACGAATGCGCGCCATGGCCCGAGGGCCGGCCTTGAGGGTGAGGGCGGGGAACTTGATGTGAATGGCAGTCATACCGGTCTCGATCGTTAGCAAGCGAACAATTATAAGCACATGTTACCGATCTCTGTAGGAGCTGCCGCAGGCTGCGATCTTTTGATTTTTAAAGGCAAGATCAAAAGATCGCAGCCTGCGGCAGCTCCTACAGGGGCAATGATGGCAATTCAGTTTCAGTTAAGTTGATCCCGCTAAGGTGCCCACCGTAGCTGCACATAAAAATACGGAGACATCCATGAAAACCCTGACTGCCCTGTCCATTGCCGCGATCATCGGCCTGACCGCCAGCCTCGCCCATGCCCGCGATCTTGGCCCCGACGAAGCCCTGCGCCTGCGCGACGCTGGTACTATCGTCTCCTTCGAGAAGCTCAACGCCACGGCGCTGACCAGACATCCGGGGTCGACCATCACCGATACCGAGCTGGAAGAGCAGTACGGCAAGTACGTCTACCAGGTCGAAATGCGTGATCCACAAGGGCTGGAATGGGATCTGGAATTAGACGCGGTGACTGGGCAGGTTCTCAAGGATCATCAGGATACGTAATGAAGGTTAATGTTCGCGCCACCAGCCGCACGGCGTTGGCGCTTGTGATTGTTTGCTCGGCGGCGATGGCCCGCGATCTCGATCAGGACGAAGCGCTGCGGCTGCGGCAGCAGGGGGTGATCCTGCCGCTGGAGCAAGTGCTGCAACAGGCACTGGATCGCTACCCCGGCGCGAAACTGCTGGAAGTCGAGCTGGAGGAAAAGCACGACGTCTACGTGTATGAAGTCGAGCTGCTGACCGTCGAGGGCGTGGCGCGCGAGCTGCACCTGAAGGCCGATACTGGCGAATTAGTTAAAGACAAGGAAGATTGACCGATGCGTTTGCTTCTGGTGGAAGACCACGTGCCGCTGGCCGACGAGCTGATCGCCGGCCTGCAGCGCCAAGGCTACGCGGTGGACTGGCTGGCGGACGGACGCGATGCGGTGTATCAGGGCAGCAGCGAGCCGTATGACCTGATCATTCTCGACCTCGGCCTGCCCGGTGTTCCGGGGCTGGAGGTGCTGGCGCAATGGCGCGCCGGTGGCCTGTCGACCCCGGTGCTGATCCTCACCGCCCGCGATTCCTGGGCCGAGCGCATCGAAGGCCTGAAGGCCGGCGCCGATGATTACCTGACCAAACCGTTTCACCCTGAAGAGCTGCACCTGCGGGTGCAGTCGTTGCTGCGCCGCTCCAAGGGCCAGGCCAACCAGCCGACGCTCAAGGCCGCCGGCCTGCATCTGGACGAAGGTCGCCAGTGCGTGATTCGTGACGGCAGCGAGATTCAGCTGACCGCCGCCGAATTCCGCCTGCTGCGTTATTTCATGCTGCACCCGGAACAGATCCTGTCGAAAACCCACCTCGCCGAGCACCTCTACGACGGCGAGACCGAGCGTGACTCCAACGTCCTCGAAGTCCACGTCAACCACCTGCGGCGAAAGCTCGGCAAATCGGTGATCGAAACCCGGCGGGGCCAGGGTTACCTGTTCGGCGGGCAGGCTTCGTGAGGTCGATCCAGCGCCGCTTGAGCCTGGGGTTGATCAGCGTGATGGTGATCGTCGGCCTGGTGTTGGCGCAAACCAGCCTGTGGTTGTTCGAAGTCGGGTTGCAGCGTTATCTTGAGGCCGGCCTGCGCAACGACAGCGAAAGCCTGCTGGTCGCGCTGGTGCGTGGCCCGCAAGGTTTGCAACTGGATGAGCGGCACCTGTCGCCAGCCTATCAGCGACCGTTTTCCGGGCATTACTTCCGCATCGATTTTGCCGACAGCCACTGGCGCTCGCGTTCGCTGTGGGATCAGGACTTGCCGCTGCTTGACCATCCTGGCCTGCACAGCAACCTGCAACTGGGCCCGGACGGTCAGCAGTTGCTGGTGTTGCGTTCGGATTATCGGCGTTTGGGGCAGTCGATCTCGATCAGCGTCGCCCAGGATTACACCCCGGTGCGCGAGAGTTTCCAGCGCATGCGCCAGATCGGCCTCGGTCTGGGCCTTGCCGGCTTGCTGCTGATTCTGCTGCTGCAACGGTTGACGGTACGTCGCGCGTTGAAGCCGCTGGAACGGGCGCGCGAGCAGATCGCCCAGTTGCAGCAGGGCCAGCGCTCGCAACTGGACGATCAGGTGCCGGTCGAGCTCGAGCCGCTGGTGGCGCAGATCAACCATCTGCTGGCGCACACCGAAGACAGCCTCAAGCGCTCGCGCAATGCGCTGGGCAATCTGGGACATGCGCTGAAGACGCCGTTGGCGGTGCTTTTGAGTCTTGCGTCGAGCGAAAAACTCGATGCCCATCCGGAGCTGCGCAAGATCCTCAAGGAGCAACTGGAGCAAGTGCAGCAGCGGCTCAATCGTGAACTCAATCGCGCGCGTTTATCCGGTGATGCACTGCCCGGCGCACTGTTTGATTGTGAGGCGGAACTGCCGGGGCTGCTGGCGACGTTGAACATGATCCACGGCGAGCATCTGGCGTTGAGCTACGTCGCGCCGCCGGGGCTGCAATTGCCATGGGATCGCGAGGACTTGCTGGAGCTGCTCGGCAACCTGTTGGACAACGCCTGCAAATGGGCGGATGCCGAGGTGCGGCTGAGCGTGATCGAACGAACGGACGGCTTCGCCCTGAGCGTTGAAGATGACGGGCCGGGGATTCCTGAGGAGCAACGCACTCAGGTGTTCAGCCGTGGCACGCGGCTCGACGAGCAGACTGACGGACATGGCCTGGGGCTGGGGATTGTGCGGGATATCGTCGAGACGTGGGGCGGAGTGCTGGTGTTGGGCGAGAGTGAGTGGGGCGGTTTGAAGGTGGTGATCGAGTTGCCCAAACGCTGATCTCCCCAACACCATAAATCCGCTGTGGGAGCGAGCTTGCTCGCTCCCACATTGAAGTCCAGTTGGATTCAAGTCCGAGTCAGACCCGGAACTGATCCATCAGGCTCTGCTGTTGATTCGCCAGGCTGTTCAGCGACTGGCTCACCCGCGCCGACTCATTGGCTTGTCCGGACAGCGATTCGGTCACGTCGCGAATGGTCGCGACGTTGTTGTTGATCTCCTCGGCCACCGCGCTCTGTTCTTCCGCCGCGCTGGCGATCTGCAGGTTCATGTCGCTGATCACCGTCACCGCATCGCCGATCTGGCGCAGTGCGGTCACCGCTTGCCCGACCTGTTCGACACTGCCCTGAGCCTGGCGATGGCTGTTGCCCATCGAACCGACCACGTCCTGGGTACCGGTCTGCAATTGCTCGATGACCTGACGGGTTTCTTCCACCGACTCCTGCGTGCGGCGGGCGAGGTTGCGCACTTCGTCGGCGACCACGGCGAAGCCGCGTCCGGCTTCACCGGCACGCGCCGCTTCGATTGCCGCGTTGAGCGCCAGCAGGTTGGTCTGTTCGGCGATGGCGCGGATGGTTTCCAGCACCGTACCGATCTTCTCGCTATTGGCCGCCAGCCCTTCGACCTGAACCATCGCCGCGCTCATGTCGGCGGCCAGGGTGTCGATGCTCGCGGTGGTGCGGTCGATCACGGTCAGGCCCTGACGGGTGGCGCGGTCGGCGTCTTTGGCCGCTTCGGCGGCTTGCGCAGCACTGCGCGCAACATCCTGCGCGGTGGCGCTCATTTCGTGGGACGCGGTGGCGACCTGATCGACCTGGCGGTATTGCTGCTCCATGCCGGCGCTGGTCTGAGTCGCGATGGCCGAGGACTGGTCGGCGGTGTTGCGCGCGTCCTGCACCGAGCGTTTCACTTCGGCGATGATCGGTTGCAACTTGTCGAGGAACTTGTTGAACCAGCCGGCCAATTGGCCGAGTTCATCTTTCTTGTCGTAGGCCAGACGGCGGGTCAGATCGCCTTCGCCACTGGCAATGTCTTCGAGCATATTGGCCACGCCGAGGATCGGTTTGGTCACGCTGCGCGCCATCAGCCACACCAGCAACAGGCCGATCAGTGCCGCCAGCACGCCGAGGCTCAGTTCGATCAGGGTGCCCGAGTTGTTGCTCGCATCCAGTTGCTGCTTGAGCGCTTCGGCGCGGCTGACCAGCACCTTTTCCGGCACATCGAGCAACACGCCCCACGCCGGGCCGCCGGGGATCGGCTGGAACGGCGACAGCACTTTCAACTGGCCGTTGCTGTGCAGGCTGCTGACGCTGCTGCTGGCGCCGAGTTGACGCAGCAGTTCGGCGCCGCTGACGGTGTCCACGGCATCCAGACGTTTGCTCAGCTTGCTGGCGTCCGGGCTGTAACCGGCGAGCAGGCCGGTGGGGCTGATGATGCTCACGGCGGTCTGGCCGTCGTAGAGTTTTTTGCTCGCGCCCTGACTGATCGCCTGCAGGCTGTTGAGATTGATGTCCACCGACAGCGAGGCGATGACTTTGCCGTTGACCATCAGCGGAAAGACGATGCTGGTCATCAGCACGTTCTGGCCGTCGATCACATAAAAGTACGGTTCGATCACGCAGGGTTTGAGCGTAGTGCGCGGGCAGGTGAACCAGGCATTGGCCGCCTGACCGCTGGGGCCTGTGCTGGTGTCGGTCATGTCGCTTTCCGGCAGGGCCATCGAGGTGACTTTGCCCGGAGTCGGCTGCGACCAGTACAGGGCGAAGCGGCCCTTGTCGTTGCTGCCCAGCTCGGCCTGACCGGCGAACAGTTCATCCTTGCCATCCAAGGCGTTGGCTTCGAACACCAGTGACAGACCGAGCAGGTCCGGGTTGGCCTGCAGTGCGGACTTGACCTGACGGGTCATGTCTTCGCGCAGGTCGAAGGCGTCGAGGAAGCGCTTCTCGGCCTGTTCACGCAAAAACAGCACCTGCCGCGAGAAGCCGTGGCCATATTGGTAGGCATCCATGAACTGCTGGCGAATCCCGGCAGCCTGCACCTCACCCTGCGACTCAATGCGCGCCTGGGCCGACTCGGTCAGCATCTCCATGCTCGAAGCCTTCACCAGCTCGGAGCTGTGCTCCATGCGGTACAGCGAAAGACCCACCAGCAGGGTCACGATGCCCGCCAGGCACAGGCCGGCGAGCAGGGTGATTTTCCATTGAATGGAAAGTTGTCTGAGCGACATGGAGACGTCCTTATTCGATAAATATCTGAGACTTTGCACTGTAACGGCCGCGTTTCGGCTTTCTTTATTGTTCAAGCGCAATATGACCGATTGCCGCAGCCGAGTGACATTTAGACCCCTGTGGCGAGGGAGCTTGCTCCCGCTGGGGTGCGTAGCGCCCCCAAACCCCTTTAATGCGTTCATTCAGGCATAACGCGTCTACCGGGTTTGCGACTGCTGCGCAGCCGAGCGGGGGCAAGCTCCCTCGCCACAGGGATCTCCTGCATCACAGGGTTGTGCATTGCCAGTTACATTTCAGTTCAGCCGCTCGCTTTGACACCATCGCCGCTCTGCGGCACAGTGCGCGCCCTTCTAATAAGACCCTCTTTGCCAATCCGCCGGTTAACCGTTGGCGGACTCATCCTGTCTGGCGGTGATATTTCATCGCAGTGTTTTTGAGGTAGTGAAATGAATGCAGTGATTGCTGCGGTCGGCATCATGCTGATCCTCAGCCTGTCCCGTGTGCACGTGGTGATCGCCCTGATCGTCGGTGCGCTGGTCGGTGGCCTGACCGGTGGTGTGGGCATCGACGCCACGCTCAAGGCGTTCAACAGCGGTCTGGGCGGCGGCGCAACCGTGGCCTTGTCCTACGCGTTGCTGGGCGCGTTCGCCGTGGCGATTGCCAAGTCCGGCCTGGCCCATGCGCTGGCCGACAAGGCGCTGGCGATGGTCGATCGGCAACACGCGACCGGGGGCGGCAGCGTCAAATGGCTGCTGATCGGCCTGCTCTGGGTGGTGGCGATTGCCTCGCAGAACATTCTGCCGATCCACATTGCGTTCATTCCGCTGCTGGTGCCGCCACTGTTATATGTGTTGACCAAGCTGCAGCTTGATCGCCGGTTGATCGCCTGCGTCATGACCTTTGGCCTGATCACTCCGTACATGTTCCTGCCGGTGGGCTTCGGCAACATCTTCCTCAATGAAATCCTGCTGGCCAATGTCGCGCGCAGCGGCGTCGACATCAGTGGCATCAACGTCACCCACGCCATGGGCATTCCGGCGCTGGGCATGCTGTTCGGCCTGGCCATGGCGTTTATCAGCTACCGCAAGAAGCGCGTCTATGATCTGCAGAAAATCGAGCAGGTCGAGCAAGTGGCCGTGCAGTACAACCCGCTGAGCCTGATGATCGCCGGTGTGGCGATTGCGGCGGCGTTCATTGTGCAACTGCTGTTGGACTCGATGATTATCGGGGCGCTGGTCGGTTTCCTGATCTTCTCGGTGTCCGGCATCGTCAAGTGGCGTGAGACCGATGACCTGTTCACCGAAGGCATGAAGATGATGGCGATGATCGGTTTCATCATGATTGCCGCGTCCGGGTTCGCCGAAGTGATGAAGGCCACCGGGCAGGTGCAGACCCTGGTCGAATCGTCGGCCTCGTGGATCAATCACAGCAAGGGCATCGGCGCGCTGTTGATGTTGCTGGTGGGGCTGCTGGTGACCATGGGCATCGGTTCGTCGTTCTCCACGGTGCCGATTCTGGCGGCGATTTTCGTGCCGCTGTGCGTGCAACTGGGTTTCAGTCCGCTGGCGATCGTCTGCATCGTTGGCACCGCCGGGGCCTTGGGGGACGCCGGTTCGCCCGCTTCGGACTCGACGCTGGGCCCGACCTCCGGCCTGAACATCGACGGCCAGCATCACCACATCTGGGACACCGTGGTCCCGACCTTCCTGCATTACAACCTGCCGCTGCTGGCGTTCGGTTGGGTGGCGGCGATGGTCCTCTGACACCCTGAAAACTGTGGGAGCTGGCTTGCCAGCGATGGCGTCGGCACATTCAATATTTATGTGGCTGACACACCGCCATCGCGGGCAAGCCCGCTCCCACAGGGAGATACAGTGTCTGCAGACTCAACTTTTGCTATTGCGTGCCGTTAACGCCTTTAACCACGCCAATAAAACCAAAAGAGTGAGCCCCCCAATGCGCTTGAGTCTCAAGGCCAAAGTCCTGTCCCTTGCCGTCCTGCCGGTGCTGCTCTTTGCGCTGGTCATCAGCCTGACCACGCTGTTCATCCTCCAGCAGCAGGCGCACACCGAGGTCGAGCAGACCCGCGAACGCCTGCTCGCCGACGCCAAGGCCACGCTGCAAAGTTACGTCGCCGTGGCGATGACCACGATCAAACCGCTGTACGACGCGGCCGCCCCCGGTGATAACGCGGCGCGGGCGCAGGCGATCAAGCTGTTGTCGGGCATCCGCTACGGCAAGGACGGCTACTTCTTCGGCTACGACTCCGAGACCGTGCGCCTGTTCAAGGCCAACGACCCCGAAGGCGTGGGCAAAAGCTTCAAGGACAACCGCGATCCGAATGGCGTCTACGTCAACCTCGGCCTGGTGAAAGTAGCGAAGGACGGCACCCACTATCTGCAATACAGCTCGCCACTGCCGGGCAATGCCAACGTGCTGGTGCCGAAACTCGGCTACACCGAATACCTGGCGAAGTGGGACATGGCGGTGGGCACGTCGGTCAACCTCGACGGCATCGAGGCGCAAGTGGCGGTGGTCGAGGCGCAAGTGCAGGAGCGTATGCAAGGCGTGATCCTCAGCATCGTCGGCGTGGCCGTGCTGGTGCTGCTGGTGATCGCCGCAGCGGGCATGCTGTTGGCCAACACCATTTTGCGACCGCTGAACCTGATGAAAGCCAACCTCGACGACATCGCCGCAGGCGAGGGCGATCTGACCCGCCGGCTGAACATCAGCAGCCAGGATGAGCTCGGCGAACTGGCCGGCTCGTTCAACCGCTTCGTCGACAAGATCCACGGCCTGGTGCGACAGATCACCGAGATGACTACGCAACTGACCGGCCTGGTGACCCAGGTATCGGATCAGGCCCAGCGTTCCGATCAGGCCATGGAGCGTCAGCGCCACGAGACCGATCAGGTCGCCACGGCGATCAACGAGATGTCCGCCGCTGCCCAGGAAGTCGCCAAGAGCGCGCAGAACGCCGCGGTCGCCGCGCAGCAGACTGATGAAGAAGGGCAGAGCGCCAAACGCGTGGTGGCCGGCAGCATCAAGCAGATTCATGCGCTGGTGGATGATATTCGCAGCAGCGGCGTGTCGCTCGACAGCCTGCAGCAGGACGTGTCGTCGATTGTCGGCGTGCTCGGAGTGATCCGCTCGATTGCCGAACAGACCAACCTGCTGGCGCTGAACGCGGCGATTGAAGCGGCGCGGGCCGGGGAGGCCGGGCGTGGCTTTGCGGTGGTGGCGGACGAAGTACGGGCACTGGCCAGCCGCACGCAGATCAGCACCCAGGAAATTCAGGGCATGATCGATCGTTTGCAGGCGGGCACGCAGTCGGCGGTCGAGGCGATGCGCCGCTCCAGCGAGGCGGGCGATGGCACCTCGGCGCAAGCCAATCAGGCCGGTGCGTCGCTCGATGCGATGGCCGAGCTGATTGCGACCATCAATTCGATGAACGCGCAGATCGCCAGTGCGGCGGAAGAGCAGACGGCGGTGGCCGAAGAGATCAACCGCAGCGTGCATCAGATCGCCGTGGCGGTGGACAGCGTGGCGGATGAGACCCAGTTGGGCGCGCAGACTTCGCGCAGTCTGGCGGAGCTGGGGCAGCGGTTGGGCAAGCTGGTGGGCCAGTTCCGAATTTAATATTTTAGACAAACCGTGTAGGAGCTGCCGAAGGCTGCGATCTTTTGATCTTGCGTTAAAAGATCAAAGTCAAAAGATCGCAGCCTTCGGCAGCTCCTACACGGGGGGCGGTGTAAGGCTCAGGGTCTGTCCCAGTAGGGGACTTCGCCGAAACATTCGATGAAGAAGTCGATCACCGTACGCACCTTCACCGACAGTCGCCGGCTACCCGGCCACAGCACCGCAATCTGCTGCGGCTCCAGACTGTTGGACACCTGATACTCGCGCAACACCGGCACCAGCGTGCCTTCACGCACCGCTTCACCAATCAGCCACGACGGAAACATCACCAGCCCCAGGCCTTGTTCGGCGGCCTGGGTGAGGGTGTCGGCGTGGTTGCCAGTGATCGGGCCTTTGACCGAGTAAGGCGTCCAGTCGCCCTGACCTTGACGAAAGAACCAGCGCTGCTGACCGGTTGCGCCTTTGTAGGCCAGGCACTGGTGCTGCGCGAGATCTTCCGGGTGTTGCGGGATGCCGTGGCGCTGCAGATAGGTCGGGCTGGCGGCGACCTGAAAACTGTGCGGTGCCAGAATCCGCGCCTGCATGCTTGAATCGTGCAGCGGGCCGATGCGAAACAGCAGGTCGGCACCTTCCTGCAGCGGGTCGACGTAATGGTCGGTCTGCTGGATGTCGAGTTGCAGCTTCGGATAGCGCGCGCACAATTTTCCCAGCCATGGCGTCAGGTGACGCTGGCCGAACACCACCGGCGCATTGATGCGCACCAGCCCGGTGGGTTCGCTTTGCTGCTCCTGCAGCGCCTGTTCGGCTTCTTCCAGTTGCACCAGCACCAGCCGCGCATGGTGGCCGAGCATACGCCCGGCCTCGGTCGGCGTCACGGCACGGGTGTGGCGGTAGAGCAATTGCTGGTTCAGCGCCTGCTCCATCAACTGGATCTGCCGCGAGATCGAAGAGGGCGCCACGCCCTCGCGACGGGCGACTTCAGAGAAACTGCCGTGGTCGAGTACCGCCACAAACAGCCTCAACGTCTTGAACCCCAGTTCGTTTAGCCCGTGCATGAATCTGTCCTGTTGTGCGAGTTGCGCAAAAGTGTTGTCTGGATGCTCCCATTTATCGCACAGCGGCGCCAGCCGATAATCCGCACCATCGTTTACTTGCATGGGAATTTGAATATGCAAACGCTGGATGAAGTAAGTGGGGTGGCACCGGCTACCCGGTCGGGGCTGCGCTTGTTGTTATTGCCGCTGGTCATTCTGGCCGGCATGGGCCTGTCGGTGGAAGCCGGATTGCTTGGGCCATTGGGTGAGCAAGTCGGGCATCTGTGGGCGACCTTGAGCATCTTCGGCGTGGGTTCGGCGATTCTGTTTTTGCTGCTGTTGTTCGCAGGGCCGCAAAAGGGCCCGGCGCTGACCGAGCTGCCGCGCTGGCAGTTGATCGGAGGATTTCTGGGGCCGATGTACGTGGTGGTGCTGACCCTGGCGACGCCGCATATCGGGATTGCGATGACGATGATCGCGATTCTCTCGGGGCAGGTCGGCAAGAGTGTACTGATCGACCATTTCGGCTGGTTCGGCGCGACGCGCAAGAAGGTCAATGCCGAGCGCTGGCTGGCGTTGGTGTTGATTGTGGTGGCATTGATTCTGATTGCGCGAGGTTGAAGAGATGAGTCTGGTTATTTTGTTGGCAGTGGTGGTGTTGGCTGGCGCGGTGTTGAGTGTGCAGGCGGCGATCAATGGACGCCTGGGTGAAACGGTCGGAGTATTGCGCAGTAGTCTGCTGACGTTTGTCGTGGGGGCTGTGACCACCGGATTGTTGATTCTGTTCTTTGAGCCGGCGCAGGCGGTCAGCCTCTTGGACGTGCCGAAGTGGCAGCTCACCGGGGCGCTGTTTGGTGTGGTTTACATGATGGTCATGGTCGGTGCTGTGCCTGTCGTGGGCACGGCGGTGGCGACTGTTGCGGTGATCGTCGGGCAACTGGGGATGGGGATGTTGATCGATAATTTTGGCTGGCTGGGTAATCCGGCGATCGAGCTTTCGTCTTCTCGGGTGTTGGCGATGGTGTGTCTTGGGTTGGCTTTGGTTTTTATGTATCGGAGTAGTGTTCGGGGTTCAGATTGAGTTTTGGGTGTATATCCGTTTTTTTGGTGAAGGCTGGTTAGGGTTCCGCCCTTACGGCGGGTCACTTTTTCCAGACGCCGAAAAAGTAACCAAAAAGGCTTTACGGTATGACTCACCCACATAGGTAACAAACCAGTTCAAGCACATAGGTAACAGTTTTTAACTGGCACGGGTCGAT
>NZ_MVOO01000023.1:0-70987 GCF_002156405.1 Pseudomonas sp. SCPG-7
AGTTGGGGTTTTGTTTTGTCCGCAGGAAAGTGCTTGGCTCGCCAATTAGCCCTTAATTGCCCCGATCTGATGCGAAAGCCACGCCCGGCTGTAGTCCAGAACACGACTAGCCATGGTGGTAGGAAAATGAATAAAGCCATGGGCGGACGAGGGCAGTAGATGTACTTCAACCGGTGCCGATTGTTGCCAACGCTCAGCGAGTTCCAGCGTGTCATCGCGCAGCGGATCCAATTCGCCGGTGAACATCAACGCCGGTGGCAATCCGCTCAAATCGCCGTAAAGCGGAGACAGTGGCGCCTGCCGGCGTTCATCATCACTCAATCCTGGAGTCAGCAGGCGCAGCGCCTCAACCATGCCCGGGCCGTCGAGCACCAGCGTTTCTGCAGGTGCGGCGTGTACGCTTGGGGTGCCCGCGAGATCGTAGACGCCGTAATAGAGCAAGGCGCCGCAGACGCGCTGCAACAAACCGGGTGCTGGTTTGAGTGCCAATAACATTGCGGTTGCCAAGTGCGCACCCGCTGATTCGCCGACAACGATCACCGGCAGACCAACGAATTCCGTGCAATCGTCGCTCAGCAGCCAGCGTGCGGCGCAAAGACAATCCGCCATCAACGCCTCAACCGGTGTATTCACTGCCAACCGATAGTCAACTGACACCACTGCCACGTTGCAAGCCTTGACCGTTGCGATGTTAAGGTCATCGTTCATCTGTGCATTACCGATCACCCAGCCGCCACCGTGGTAATCAAGTACCACACCCTTGGGCTTTCCTTGTGGGCGGATGATTCGGACAGGCACTGAAGCAGCGTGCGAATGAACCACAGTGCTTTGCACTTGAAGGCCGTGTTTGACCGGTTTGTCCGCGCCGAGCATCTGACTGACGCGCAGCAATGTCTGGATCAAACGCGGCGTCAGCCGATTGCGAACGCGAAACCGCGGCAGCCAGGCGAGTTTGCGGTTGAAGCGCTGCATTTGCGCCAAATCACTCTCGCTGAACACAAGCTTGTTATCAGCCAAATCCTTCCTCCCTCGTCAGCAATTCTCACTTAACGATATAGGGTGTTACGGCGGAGCAGTGAAGGGCGCCTCACGGTCAAGAACATTCACATCATTCCCCACCTGCCGCAAGGTTTCCGGCACCGTCATCCACAACAGTACCAGCGCCACCCCGGCAATCACCGCCAGGGTCAGAAATGCCGCGTTGTAACCGGCTTCCTGCAATACAACACCCGCAACGCTGGCACTTAATGCTGCGCCCAGACCGAACACCGTCGATAGGGCACCCAGGCTGACGTTGAAGTGGCCGGTGCCCAAGGTCAGATCTTTCACTACCACCGGGAACAGCGCGCCGAAGATCCCTGCGCCGACGCCGTCGAGCATCTGTACCGGCACTAGCCAATAAGGGTCGGCGGACAAGGTGTAGAGCACACCGCGCAACGGCAGAATCAGGAAGCCCGCGAGCAGCAGCGGCTTGCGTCCCCACACATCGGCTTTGACCCCAACCAGCAGGGCGACCGGCACCATGACCAGTTGCGCGGCGACGATACAGGCCGAAGTCAGGGGCGTCGCCATTTGCAAGTTGACCTGCGCCAGCTTCTGGCTCACCAGTGGCAGCATTGCCGCGTTAGCCAAGTGGAAGAGGGCACAACAGATAGCGAACATCAGCAGCGCTTTGTTGGTCAGCAACACCGTCAATCCCGATGGCGTCTTGCCGTGGGCGGCGTCGCTTGGGTCGAGCCCACGGGCGAGATCATGGTTGATGGCGTTGCTGTCGACGAAGCTCACGGCGATCACGCTGCACAGCGCCATGACCGCCATCAGGTAGAACACCGCCACCGGCCCGAACAAGTAGGCAAACCCACCGGCCAGCAGCGCCGCGCAGGCGTTGCCAGCATGGTTGAAAGTCTCGTTGCGTCCGGTGCGCCGGGTGAACGCGCGCGGGCCGGTGATGCCCAGGGTGATCGCCGAGATGGCCGGTGCGAACACCGATGCCGCTGCGGCGCTCAGCGCTTGAGTGATCGCCACCAGACTGAAGGACGTCACGAAGGGCAATACCACGCAACTGCCGGTCACCAGCAACGCGGCAATCGCGATGACCGCTCGTTTACTGCGTGTGTTGTCGACCAGAGCACCGGCGGGTGTCTGGGTGACAAGGGCGGCGACGCCAGCGAGGGTCATCACCAGCCCAATGCTGGCCGGTTCCCAGTGATGCACGGCCAACAGGTAAATGGCCAGATACGGCCCGAGTCCGTCGCGCACATCGGCGAGGAAGAAGTTCAGGCTGTCCAGCGAGAGGTTGTTGCGACGATCGGAGTGAGTGTCCACGCTGGCACCTTCGATATCGAGGTTGCTTAGAATGGCGCAACCTTCGTCAATTCAGTGAGTGGTCGTCTACGGATTGAGTTGCACGGCGCTTATGCGGCCACTCGACTCTGTTTCGAGTGGCCGCGCTGCGAACGGCTCAGTTAATGCGCGGATGCTGCTGCACCAACTCCTTGCGTTTGGCTTCCAGTTCGGCGATTTCGGCGTCGATGTCTTCGATTTTCTGCTCGATGTGGTCGTGGTGTTCCTTGAGCAGTTCCTTGGCTTCCTCAAGGTCAGACGCCGCCGGTGCAGCACCCCGTAGCGGTTTGTTGGCGGTCTCTTTCATGGTCACGCCGGTGATCAGGCCAACCACGGCAATCACCATCAGGTAGTAGGCCGGCATGTACAGGTTGTTGGTACTTTCCACCAGCCAGGCCACGGCGGTCGGGGTCAGACCAGCGATCAGCACCGAGACGTTGAATGCAGCGGCCAGCGCGCTGTAGCGGATGTGCGTGGGGAACATCGCCGGCAGGGTCGAGGCCATGACGCCGATGAAGAAATTCAGCAACACCGCGAGGATCAGCAAACCGGAAAAGATCAGGCCGATCTTGCCGCTGTTGATCAGCATGAACGCCGGAATCGCCAGCAGAAACAGACCGATACTGCCGACAACAATGAAGGGCTTGCGGCCAATCTTGTCGCTGATAAAGCCGATCGCCGGCTGCACGAACAGCATGCCGACCATGATCGCGATGATGATCAGCACGCCACGGTTTTCGCTGTAGTGCAGGTTGTGCGACAAATAGCTCGGCATGTAGGTCAGCAGCATGTAATAGGTGACGTTAGTCACCGCCACCACGCCAATGCAGGTCATCAGGCTGCGCCAGTGCTTGGTCGCGACTTCCTTGAACGAGACTTTCGGCCCGCCCGCCAGACCTTCACGGTCGCCTTCTTCGAGTTTTTCGACGTGCTGCTGAAATGCCGGAGTTTCTTCCAGTGCATGCCGCAGATAGAGGCCGATCATACCCAGCGGCAGGGCGAGGAAGAACGGCAGGCGCCAGCCCCATTCAAGGAATTTCTCTTCGCCGATGATCGTCGAGATCAGCACCACCACGCCGGCACCGAGGACGAAGCCGGCAATCGAACCGAAGTCCAGCCAGCTGCCGAGGAAGCCGCGTTTGCGGTCGGGCGCGTATTCGGCAACGAAGATCGAGGCGCCGGTGTACTCACCGCCGACCGAAAAACCCTGAGCCATTTTCGCCAGCAACAGCAGGATCGGCGCCCAGATGCCGATCGACTCATAGGACGGTATCAGGCCGATGGCGAAGGTGCTCAGCGACATGATCACGATGGTCGCGGCCAGCACTTTCTGCCGCCCGTATTTGTCGCCCAGCGCACCGAAGAACAGCCCGCCCAGCGGACGAATCAGGAACGGCACCGAGAAGGTCGCCAGCGCTGCAATCATCTGTACACCAGGATCAGCCCCGGGGAAGAAGATCTTGCCGAGTGCATAGGCGACAAATCCGTAGACCCCGAAGTCGAACCATTCCATGGCATTGCCCAGCGCGGCGGCGGTGATCGCTTTGCGCATCTTGGCGTCGTCGACAATGGTGATGTCTTTCAATCCGATGGGATTGACCTTGTTTTTCCTTGATTTCATGCGGGTCACTCATAGCTGAACGGATTCGATGCCATTGTTTTGGTGGCATGGGTTCTTTCCGTCAGATACAAGAAGACACGAAATAATTCACTGCTCGTGGCATTTTTGTCGTCCGCAGCCGCACAGGCGCCGAACAGCCCACCCGGCGGTGATTACGCAAAAGCACAAGACGTCAGGCTGAAAACCCGGATAATGGCCGCCAATTCGTTTTTGCTCTCTGGTAAACCCGCATGGAAATCAAGGTCAACTTTCTCGACAACCTTCGACTTGAAGCCAAGTTCGACGACTTCACGGTGATCGCCGATCAGCCCATCCGCTACAAAGGCGATGGCTCGGCACCGGGGCCGTTCGACTACTTCCTGGCGTCGTCGGCCTTGTGCGCGGCTTACTTTGTGAAGCTGTATTGCGAGACGCGTAACATCCCGACCGACAATATTCGCCTGTCGCAGAACAACATCGTCGACCCGGAAAACCGCTACAACCAGATCTTCAAGATTCAGGTCGAATTGCCGGCGGACATCTCTGAAAAGGATCGCCTGGGCATTCTGCGTTCGATTGATCGCTGCACGGTGAAGAAGGTCGTGCAGACCGGTCCCGAGTTTGTGATCGAGGAAGTCGAAAACCTCGACGCCGACGCGCAGGCGCTGCTGATGCCGCATTCGACGTCGGAGGCGGGCACTTACATCGTTGGTAAAGACCTGCCGCTTGAGCAGACCATCGCCAAT
Source organism: Pseudomonas sp. SCPG-7 (assembly GCF_002156405.1). Lineage (NCBI taxonomy): Bacteria > Pseudomonadati > Pseudomonadota > Gammaproteobacteria > Pseudomonadales > Pseudomonadaceae > Pseudomonas > Pseudomonas sp. SCPG-7. The sequence continues at coordinate 4,690 of NZ_MVOO01000023.1, forward strand.
ATGTCGGGGATTCTCGCGGATCTGGGGATGAAGATCGAGATCGCCTCGTGGCGCAATATTGTGCCTAACGTCTGGTCGCTGCACATCCGTGACGCGCACTCGCCGATGTGCTTCACCAACGGCAAGGGCGCGACCAAAGAGGGCGCACTGGCCTCGGCGCTGGGCGAGTTCATCGAGCGCCTGAACTGCAACTTCTTCTACAACGATCAATTCTGGGGCGAAGACATCGCCACCGCCGAGTTCGTGCATTACCCGAACGAGCGTTGGTTCAAGCCCGGCCCGCAAGACGAGCTGCCGGCAGAGATTCTCGACGACTACTGCCTGGACATTTACAACCGCGACGGCGAACTCAAAGGCTCGCACCTGTACGACACTAACTCCGGCAACACCCAGCGTGGCATCTGTTCGCTGCCGTTCGTGCGCCAGTCGGATGGTGAGGTGGTGTACTTCCCGTCGAATCTGATCGAAAACCTGTTCCTGAGTAACGGCATGAGCGCCGGCAACACGTTGGCTGAAGCCCAGGTGCAATGCCTGTCGGAGATCTTCGAGCGCGCGGTCAAACGCGAAATCCTCGAAGGCGAAATGGCCCTGCCGGACGTGCCGCAGGAAGTACTGGAAAAGTACCCGAGCATTCTCGCCGGGATCAAAGGCCTGGAAGAGCAGGGCTTCCCGGTGCTGGTGAAGGATGCGTCGCTGGGCGGTGAATTCCCGGTGATGTGCGTGACCCTGATGAACCCGCGCACCGGTGGCGTGTTCGCCTCGTTCGGCGCGCACCCGAGCCTGGAAGTGGCGCTGGAGCGCAGCCTGACCGAGCTGTTGCAAGGCCGCAGCTTCGAAGGCTTGAACGATTTGCCGCAACCGACGTTCTCCGGCCAGGCAGTGACCGAACCGAACAACTTCGTCGAGCACTTCATCGACTCCAGCGGTGTGGTGTCGTGGCGCTTCTTCAGTGCCAAGTCTGACTTCGAATTCGTCGAGTGGGACTTCTCGGGGCAGGGCGAAAACTCCAACGCCGAAGAAGCCGCAACGCTGTTCGGCATTCTCGAAAACCTGGGCAAAGAAGCCTACATGGCGGTCTACGACGATCTCGGCGCCAACGCTTGCCGGATCCTGGTGCCGGATTACTCGGAAATCTACCCGGTCGACGATCTGATCTGGGACAACACCAACAAAGCCCTGCAATTTCGTGCCGACATCCTCAACCTGCACAGCTTGAGCAAAGTCGGTCTGCGCAACCTCGCCCAAGGCCTGGAAAACAGCGAGCTGGATGATTACACCGACATCACCACGCTGATCGGCATCGAGTTCGACGACAACACGCCGTGGGGCAAGTTGACCATTCTGGAACTGCGCCTGCTGATCTACCTTGCCCTGCAGAAATTCGAGCAGGCCAAGGATCTGGTCGAAGCTTTCCTGCAATACAACGACAACACCGTCGAGCGCGGCTTGTTCTATCAGGCGGTGAATGTGTGTCTGGAAATGGAACTCGATGAAGACCTGGAACTGGCCGATTACGAAGCCAACTTCCGTCGCATGTTCGGCGACGAGCGCATGGACGCGGCGATTGGTTCGGTCAACGGCAGTGTGCGTTTTTACGGTCTGACACCGACCAGCATGAAGCTTGAGGGGCTGGATCGGCATCTGCGTCTGATCGACAGTTACAAGAAGCTGCACGCAGCAAGGGCGAATGCGGCGGCGTTGAAGCGCTGATAGCAGACGGTCACTTCGTAGTGAGGAGCCTGTGGCGAGGGGCTGAATCCCCTCTCCACGGTTGCGTAAACCTGTGCGGGCGGGCTTGCCAAAGAACAGGTCGTCTCAGTGAATGATTACTGCGGCGCCAGATCGCCGTACAAGTACGCCGCCGTCACACCCCCATCCATCAAGAAATCGCTACCCGTAATAAACGTGCCTTCCGGCCCCATCAGCAACGCACCGACCGCGCCGACTTCATCTGGTGTGCCACCGCGTCCGGCGGCGCTCAAGTCGATCATGCGCTGATAGCCGGGTCCACGCGGGCCGCTCAGTTCGTCTCGTGCCAGCGGGGTGAAAATGATCCCCGGGCTGATGGTATTGACCCGCGCCCCACGCTTGCCCCAACGCACCGCCTCGGCCATCACCCGCAACGAGTTACCGCGTTTGGAAATCTGGTAAGCGTGCAAGGGATCGCTGATCTGATCAGCTTGTAGCATCGGTAACGCCAACAGTTCTTCCACCGGCGTGGTGGCCAGTGCCTTGTTCTGCTCGACACTCAGAGCCGGCAGGCGATGGCCAGACTGCGAGGCGATCACCACCGCCGAGCCGCCCTTGGCGATGACATTACCGAATTCCTCCAGCACCAGCGCCGTGCCATACAGATCCACTCGAAGAATGGTCGCGACTGGCGCCTGCGAAGGGGAAACGCCAGCGGCAAGGATCACTCCGCTGATCTCGCCGATGGCGGTGGCGGTCTGCACCAGGGCCTGCACCGATTCACGAGAGGCGATGTCGACGACCGTCGCGGTGACCTCAAACCCTGCATCGAAAAGGACTCTGGCTGCTGCGTCGGCGTTCTCCTGTTTCAGGTCAGCCAGTACCACATGCTTGCCGGCACTGACCCGGCGGGCGATGGCCTGGCCAATAGAACCGGGACCGATGACGACGATCACTTGTGCAGGATTTTTCATGGTGGGCAGCTCTTTCCAAGTGTTCCGTCACCTTATAGGGCTGTTCATTGCTCAACAATACGGTTTTGATTGCTAGGGTTCATGAGCAGAACTCATCAATTGTCTTCAGCGTTTGCACTGCGCCTGCACCACCTGACAGGTGTTCGGCGTGCCTCCGGAGCGGCTCGCATAGCGCATGCAGTTATTCATCGACTTCTTGCGCGCCATGCTCAAGGTGTCGCCCCAGGCCAGACCACCTTCGCCGGAAGTAGGCACGGCTTTGGCGTAGCAGTTCGAGCCGTTGGTGGCGTAGCGTTTGCTCGAACAGCCGGCCGTCAGCGCCAGGGTGGTGGCGAGCAGGGTAAGTAGCACCCAGGACGAGCATTGGCGTGCGGTGATTGTGGTCATCTGGGTTCCTCGTTGGGTCATGCGCATCAATTGCCTCGCCGACAGGCGTTGGGCATTATCCAGCAATCGACATAAGGAAGCGTCCCCAATGCGTGCACCCACACTACACCTGATGTGCGGCAAGATCGCCTCGGGTAAAAAGTGGATGACGCCATCTGCCGTGCTCGGTTGCATGCACGCAACACGCTGGCCGAGCATGAGTTGGCGGCGTCGGAGCGGAGTTTGATTTGATCACTCGATACTTTAAGGCGCCAGACATGGGCGAGGGGCTGGAGATGGTCATGCACCGAAACCGCTAGCAGGCAAGCTCCCACTTTGGATCTCTGGCAGCTGCCAATCCTGAGCTCACCGCAAAAAAACTGTGGGAGCTGGCTTGCCAGCGATGGGGCCGTGTCAGCCACCATTATTCATGGCTGACCCACCGCCATCGCTGGCAAGGCAGCTCCCACAGGGTTCTCCGTTGCTCCGAAATTCATGCAAAAAACCGAACCCTTACGGACAAAAAACGCAGCCCACGGCCCGATCGCGCAACCATTTTCTTGCGCAGTCGTTCTGTCATATTCGGTATCAGTTGATTGCAGATAGTAGCCAGCCCAACGCTAATTCCAATGAGGCTGCACTGTGTTTCAACGTCTTGTGTGTTCGCTGTCTGTTCTGAGCCTGTCCATCGCTGCTGCCCACGCTGCCGAGACCGTCATGCTCGACACGCCGCGCCTGCAAAGCATCGACAACTTCCGTGATGTCGCCGGGCTGACCACCGCGTATTCCACGGCCCACGATGGCACGATGCGCGGTGGCGTGTTCTACCGCTCCAACGCGATCACGCCGTCGGCAGCGGATCTGGCGACCCTCAACAGCCTCGGCATCAAAGCCGTCTACGACCTGCGCACGCCGAGCGAAATCGCTGGTACGCCGGACACAATGCTGAGCGGCGCGAGCTACCAGAACATCGACATCATCGGCAGCGCCACCTCGGGCGCGAACATCACCACCGTGTCGTTCAAAAGCGCCGCCGATGCCATCGCCATGATGGAACAGACCAACCGCGCCTTCGTCAGCGACGCGGGGATGCGCGGGCAGTTCGGCAAGTTGTTCAACGAACTGGCCAGCACCGACGGCGCGCAACTGTTCCATTGCACCGCCGGCAAAGACCGCACGGGCTGGACGGCCGCCGTGCTGCAGAGCATCGCCGGAGTCGACAACGCGACCATCATGGCCAACTACCTGGCGACCAACGACTACACGGCCGCGCGCGTCGCCGCGACCCTCAAGGCGTTGCCGCCGAGCATGGCCTCGATCTATGCGCCGCTGCTTGGCGTGCAGGCCAGCTACCTGCAGGCCGGTCTTGATGAAGTCACCGCCGAATACGGCAGCATGGACAACTACCTCAAACAAGGTCTTGGCCTGTCGCAGGAAACCATCTACGTGCTGCGCGGCAAACTGGTCGAATACAACAGCCTGCCGGGGCAGGCCGGATTGGTCGGCAACGCCGCTGCCGGTGCCGAATTACTGCGTCAATTGCAGAACACCAACCTGTCTGGCACCTACAGCGCCTACAACTATTATCTGCAATCGGCGATCGACGCCGGCACCCTCGGCGGTGTCGAAGCTCAGGTCGGTGGCCAGGTTCACGCCGACGCCGCCAGCTATCTGCTGCGGCAGAACGCGTTGATCGAACAAGCCGCCGCCCCCTACGCCAGCGGCTCCGATCTGAAAGTCGGGCAATACCGGTTGTGGACCACCGCGCTCGCCGGTTACCTCGGCACCGATGGCTCGTCCCGCGCCGAGAGCAGCAACGAACACAGCCAAGGCCTGATGGTCGGCATCACCCAGCGCTTCTCCGAACAACTCAGCGCTCGCGGCGGTTTCGGTTACAGCAAAGGCACCGTCGGCGGCGCGAGTGGCGAGGCCGATACCGACTTCACCTTCTTCGACCTCGGTGCGCGCTACGGCTTCACCAGCCTGGAACGTGGGCTGTTCGTCGACGCCAATGCCAGCGCCGGCTACGTCGATTACGCCAGCAAACGCGAACTCGGCGGCGGCCTCGGCACGGCCAAGGGCGACACCCAGGGCAACCTCACCGGCGCGACCTTGGCGCTGGGTTACCGCGCTCCGGTCAACGGCATGATTCTCGAACCCAGCCTCGGTGTGCGCATCAGCCACCTCGACCTCAAAGGCTTCCAAGAGAAGGGCAGCGAACTGTCCCTCGACGTCGACGACAACACCGCCACCCGCCGCAGTGCCGTCGCCAACCTCAACGTGGCGTTCGCCCCGGTGGCGATGGGCGCGTGGCAACTGGTGCCAGGCGTGCAAGTCGGCTACGAGCGCACGCTGGGCAACAACGACGTCAACAGCCAGGGCCACCTGCTTGGCCTCGACATCGAACAACGCGCCGCCTTCGACAACCGCGACCAGTTCAGCGGCGGCGTCAACCTGATGGCCAGCCTTGGCGCTGTCAGCGTCGGCGCAGAAGTCGGTGCCAGTGGCGGTGGTGACAGCCACGGTTTCAGCGGCAGCCTCAAGGCCAGTTACGCGTTCTAAGTGATGGGATGACAATCAGGTCAAGGATGACCCCAAAACTTAGAAGCGCTCCCAAACCTGTGGCGAGGGAGCTTGCTCCCGCTGGGCTGCAAAGCGGCCCCAAAAACCAGCCTTGTCAAACACACTCAGCCAGCTCGCCGACCTGACCATTCAATTCCGCACCCGCCCCACAACGCTCCCCAACGAACCGCAAAAACTCCCCCGCAGGCATCGGCTTGGCAAACAACCAACCCTGCCCGAAATCCACCCCACGATTGCACAGATACTCCAGCTGCGCCTCTGTCTCAATCCCTTCAGCCACCACCTTCAAGCGCAAACTCTTGGCCATGTCGATGATGTGCGCCGTCACCGAACTCGCCTCTGCATCGCGCCCGATGGTGTCGACAAACGACTTGTCGATTTTCAGTACATCCAACGGCAACTGCTGCAAATGCTGCAGGCTGGAAAACCCGGTGCCGAAATCATCGATAGCTGCCAGATGCCCCAACTCGCGTGCCTGATTCATCGTTTGCCGCGCTGATTCGATCTGCACAAAACCGCGCTCCGTGGCCTCCAGCCAGATCTGGCTCGGCCACACATCAGCCTTGCTAATCGCGGACTTGAGTCGGGGCAGGAAACGGCCGCTGCTGACATCCGCCGCCGCCAGATTGATCGCCACATGCAGGTTGCGCTCTTTGACCAGAAGCGGCCTCAGATCCTGCACGACGTGATCGATCACCTGGTCGGTGATCGGCAGAATCAGCCCGCTCTCTTCGGCCAGCGGGATAAACAGATCGGGCCGCACCAGGCTGCCGTCCGGATGCCGCCAGCGCACCAGCGCTTCGGCCCCGATACAGGCGCCATCGCTCAAATCCATGATCGGCTGATAGTGCACGATGAACTCACGATTGCGCACCGCCAGCTCAAGCTCGGCCAGTGGCGACAAACGCCGGCGCGTGCGCCGCACGATCAACAGCGCAAGCATCCCGGCAATCAACCCGCCTATCGGCAGCAACAGCATCTCGCGGCGCACCAGCCCTTGCAGCAACTCATGACGCGATACCGCCGCAATCGCCACCCAGTCACCGCTGTGCACCAGCGTATACAGATAACCATCCTCCAGCGCCGAAGCAGGGCCCAGATGCACGCGACTCATGAAGCGCTCCGTCCCCGGCCGCGAAATTCCCACCAGATGCCCGGCAGCGGTACCGACCATCAAATGCACATCGTCCTCGACCAGGACCTGCAAAAACTGCTCGGGGTCGACCAGCACATTGAAGGCCGCGTACTGCAGCGCCATCATCGGCTTGGCTGGCACGATCCGCGCTTGTACGCCGAGCGACACGCGCACGCCATCAGACGTAATGAAGTCTTCTTTCCACGGCGTCACCCGATGACCCACCGGCCCCCACGAACCGCAGGCATAAACCTCTTCCTCGACATAGCCGATCGACTTCACCGCGAACGTGTTGATCGTCAGCAGACGCATCTCGTCGATGCTCTCCGGTGTACACGGCGCAAGGCTCGACGCGGCGACGCTCTTCAGCACCCCGGCGGCTTCATGGAAAGTATTGTTGGCGCGGCTGGATGCCACGGACGCCAGCGATTCGAGACGTTGCTGCGCCGCTGCCAGGTTCAACACCCAGGCGACGTAACCCATCAAAAGTACTGGAAGCAAGACACACGGAAGGCCCAGGAGAATGCTCCCCCAGACAATGCGTTTTTTGTTCATTTGACGCCACCTTGGCCCACGGCCCGTGACGTGCGGCTGCACGGCTGTTAATCAGCGTCTACAGATTAGCGCTGGCGCGATCGGCCGATCTTGCCGCAAATCAATACTCTCGTCGCCCACGCCTGTCAGCGTCGCGCGCGCGCGCCCGAACGCAAATCTGCCGGACTGACCCCATACGCCTGCTGAAAATACTGACAAAACCGCCCGACATTGCTGAAGCCAAAGCGCAGCGCCACCTCCGTCACCGACGCCGAATGCCGCAGCGCCTCGAAAGCCCGCTGCAGCCGCACCTGCCGCTGATACGCCACAATCGACATCCCGACAAACCGCCGAAACCCCTCCTGCAATGCGCGCTGACTGACATTGCTCAACCGCGCCAGCTCCACGCCGCTCACCAACTGTTCCGGGTGCGCCTGAATAAACGCCATCGCCAACTTCACATGCCGCGGCGCCACCCTCGGTGCAGGCTGGCGCAACGCCTCGGTAAAATTATGCGGCCACGCCTCCAGCACTGCATCAATCAACATCTCACGCAACCGCGATGGCATCAGCGTGCCGCTGTTGAGCAACAGATCAAACTCCGTGCCCGTCGCCAGATCAATCAACGCCTTGATCCCCCGAAACGCCGCCGTGTGCAGATCCACCACCGGCTCAAACACAATCTTCTGCACAACCGGCCGCCCCAACAACGCCGCCAACCGCTCCGTGAGCTGCGCCCGACTCACCGAAATCCCGTGCTGCGCGTGATCGTCGAGAAACCGCATCGAACGGATATCCGCTTTATCAATCGCCAACCCCACCTGGGCCACACCGACGGACTCGGTGCGGTGGTTGAACACAATCTTGCCCGCCGTGGGAATCACGAAAGTGATCTCGTCCTGCGGGTCGGGAAAGGTCACGGTGAAATCGCCGTGGTAATGCATACGCCGGAAACTCACGCCGTCGTGTCTGCCGTAGACACCGCCGATGATGATGCTGGAAGGGATTGGCGGGGAGTCGGCGTAGCGATTGCCGAAGAACCGGGAGAAGAGGGCGCCGAAGTCTTCGGCGTGGAGGTTTTCGGAGCGGAGGATGATTGTTTGGCGGGGTGGGGCGACGGAGTACACCTTGGGGCACCTTTTTTTGGGGCTCTTGGGTAAGTGGCGCAGGGGAGGTTAGCAGGTTGGGGGTGACAGGTTTGTGACGGCGATTTCGTCGGTGGAGAGAGGTCTTCTTTCGGCCAATAGCTGACACTCACAGTTTCCTGCAGTACGCCGCTCAATCGCCTCCAATGGCTCTCGCTCGCGCATGGATTCTGCTCGCATCCTGTGACGGTGGAAGCCCAAACACCTTTGCGTAGTCCCGGCTGAACTGGGTTGCGCTTTCGTACCCGACCTCGAATGCAGCGGCCATGACACTCTTTGCATTCGCCACCATCAATGTTCTGGCCTGGAGCAGGCGCACGCGTTTCTGATATTGCAACGGACTGAGGTTGGTCACGGCCTTGAAGTGGCGGTGAAACGCCGAGACGCTCATCGACGCTCGCTCGGCCAAGCTTTCGACGCCGATGGGTTGGGCAAAGTCCTGACGGATCCACTGTACCGCAAGGTTCACTCGGGCCATCGCGCTGTCGGGCGCCGCGATCTCTCGCAGCATCCAGCCCAGGGGGCCCTGAAGTACGCGGAAGATGATCTCCCGCTCGTAGACCGGGGCCAGCGCTGCGATGGCATCCGGATCGCCCATGAGTCTGAGCATGCGCACCCAGGCGTCCATGAGGTCAGTGGTCATGGATGCGACTGAAAAGCCAGGCGTGGGATCGACGCGACTGGCAGGTTTGGGCAGGTCGGCGAACAAGGTGGATAACACCGTTGGATCGAGTGTCAGGCTGACGGCCAAATAGGGCTCCCCGGTTTCGGCAGGGTGCACCGAACCCACGGCAGGCAGGTCGATGGACATGACGAAATAGGTCGCGGGGTCATACCGCAGGGTGTGGTCGCCCACGGTCATGCTTTTACTGCCTTGCAGAATCACGTTGATCATCGGGTCATAGACCGCCGCGAGCATGTGCTCAGGGATTTTGCCCTTGACCATGGCCACACGCGGAATACCGGTTTCCGTACGTCGGTTTTCCGCCTTGGCCGCGAGTGACCTGAGTTCGTTCAGTTGATTGTCCATGGTGTGCATGCTGAGGGCTGACACGGGTGCGCTGCAAGCAAAAAGCAGAAACAGGCAGGTTTCGAGGAGGAACGGATGCGCTCAGGCTTGTAAGGCTCAGTACGCTGGATCCTCATTCGAAGCACAGAGAAACAGCACATGAGCGTTATCGTCATTACAGGTGGGAGTCGCGGCATCGGTGCCAGCGCCGCCGAGCATATTGCGCAGCGCGGTATGGGTGTGATCCTGACCTACAACAGTCATCCAGAAGCAGCCGCTTCAGTCGTGGAGCGTATTGAGCATGCGGGAGGCAAGGCAGTTGCGCTCAAGCTCGATGTGGCTGACGTAGCAAGTTTCTCCGGGTTTCGCGAGTCAGTGATATTTGTCTTGCGCGAGATTTGGGGCCTCACCTCCCTCAGTGGCCTGGTCAACAATGCCGGGTATGGTCTGTTCAAACCCTTGGCCAGCGTCAGCGAAGCGCAGTTCGACGGCTTGTTCAATGTGCATCTCAAAGGCCCGTTTTTCCTAACGCAGACATTGTTGCCGCTGCTGGCGGACGGCGCGAGTATCGTCAACCTGACCAGCGCGACCACTCGTGTCGCCACAGCGGGTGTTGCGCCTTATGCGGCGTTCAAGGGCGGACTCGAAGTGCTCACCCGTTACATGGCCAAAGAATTTGGCGAACGACGGATCCGCGCCAACGCCGTCTCCCCCGGCGCGATCCGTACCGAACTTGGCGGCGGCTTGAATGACGAGTTCGAGGCTTTGCTGGCGGGGCAGACTGCGCTGGGCAGGGTGGGTGAGCCGGAGGACGTCGCGCGCGTAATTGCCTGTTTGCTGTCGCAGGACGGTAGCTGGATCAATGCCCAGACCATCGAGGTCGCTGGCGGTTACAACATCTGAGTCGCCCGCAGCTACACCATTTGAGGATTACGCAATGCTGGATCATGTCTTTTTGTCGGTAAGCGACATCACCCGTTCCATCCGTTTCTACGAAGCCGCCTTAACTCCGTTGGGCATTACCGCGCGCTTGGATTACGACGGCAAAGATGGCCCGCCGGGGCATCCTGACCTCAAAGGTTTCGGCGCCAATGGCCGGATGTTTCTCTGGCTGCGTGAGGGGATTGTTGAAGGACGTGCCGTCCATGTGGGGTTCGTCGCCAAGAGCAAGGCTGAGGTGGACGCCGCCTACGCCGCAGCCATGAAAGAGGGCGCGGTCGATAACGGCGCGCCAGGTGCACGTTTGCACTACGACCCGGATTACTATGCCGGCAATGTGTTGGACCCGGACGGGTACAGCCTTGAATTCGTCTATAAAAAATGGCAGCACGTCCAATGAGCAAACTGCTGATCTACGGCGCCACCGGCTATACCGGTCGCATGGCTGCTGAACGGGCAAAAACGCTGGGCTTGCGGTTCGAAATCGCCGGGCGCGATCACACGCGTGTGGCGGCACTCGCTGCGCATCTGGACGTGCCGTTTCGAGTGTTCGATGCCGACGCGAAGGCAGCGAGCGCGTTGTCCGGTATCTCTGTCCTGCTCAATTTCGCCGGCCCTTTTGCGTACACCGCAGAGCCGTTGATGCGTGCCTGTATCAAGGCCAATGTGGACTATCTGGACATCACCGCAGAGATCAACGTCTATCGGCTGGCCGAGCAACTGGGCGCAGAGGCCGTTTCGCAGCAGGTCATGCTCTTGCCCGGCGTAGGTTGGGACGTGGTACCGACCGATTCGCTGGCGGTGCATGTCGCCAAGCGTGTCGAACAGCCTTTTGCGCTGAGCATCGCGCTTCAGGTCCCAGGCTCGATGTCACGTGGCTCGGCCATGAGCGTCAGTGAAATCATCGGGGCAGGGGTCATGGCGAGGGTCGATGGCGAGCTGGTCGCCACGCCTGACGCCACGCTGCGTCATTTCGATTTCGGTGACGGCCCGGTTCTGTGCGCACCGCTATCGTTTGGTGATCTGGTGACGGGCTGGCACTCGACTGGCATCCCGAACATCGCGATGTTCGTGCACATTTCAGGCGATGCGTTTCCCGAAGGGGATCTCTCAACACTGCCCGATGGTCCGACGTCTGAGGAAAGGGAGGCACATCGTGCCCGAGCAGTTGTCGAGGTCATGGGTGTTGACAGAGTAATCGCTCGGTCTGTGATCGAAACCGTGAACGGCTATTCCTACACGCCTCTCGCGGCAGTGGAGGCCGCGCGTCGGGTGCTCGAAGGTGAACGTCAGGCGGGTTTCGCTACACCGGCCAAAGCCTTCGGTGGCGGGTTTGCCGAGAGTATAGAGGGGACGTTGATCACCGACTTCTGAGGCCATCTGGTCAGGCTTGCGCTGCCTCGATTTCCCGAGAATCGAATGCTGCCTGGGCCTTGATAACCGTATCCAGGTGTTCAAGGGTCCAGAGATAAAGCGCGTTGAACGGGTGCTCAAGTGTTCGGCCTAGTGGGGTGATGCTGTATTCCACTGCCACCTGAGAGGACGGGATGACGCGTCTCTGCAGAATGCCGTTGCGTTCAAGGCGGCGCAGTGCCTGGGTCAAGGCTTTTTGGGTGATGCCGTCCAGGCATCGCTTGAGCTCATTGAATCGAAGGGGCTTTTTGCACAGGGCCGCCAGGATCAACACTGACCACTTGTCAGCGATCTGGTCGAGCAGAAAGCGGCTTGAGCAATCAACGCCTCGATCTGTGGTTGTCGGGTCGCTGTTCTTTGCGGTTTGCGTGGCAGATTCGTGCATGGGTTTCCCTGGATATACCTGAGCACTTTGAAGTGCGTAATTGATATTAGGTATACACAATATACTATCGCGGCTCTACCTTTCTGGAGTTACCCATGTCATCCATTTATCAGACAGACACCGCCGATCAGCTTGCGGTCATTGATGCCCTCTACCGCTTTGCCGCTGGCATTGATTTGCGTGACGCAGCACTGCTGTCCAGCGCTTTCATGGAGTATGCAGTTTCCGACTTCGGGCCTGCCGCAGCAAAGGCAGGATTTGAATTCCCTGTGCTGGAAGGCCGAGAGGTCATTGTCGCAACGTTATTCGGCGCGTTGGGACAGGTCGATACCACTCATTCGGTCAGCAATCCCCGTGTGACGTTCGAAGGTGGAAAGGCACATCTAGATGCGTTGGTGGAGGCCCAGCACGTCCTGAAAAACGACCCGGCACGCCACTACCTCATGAAGAACCGCTATGCCGTTGAGTTGATGAGACTCGGCGCGGGCTGGGGCATCGAGCGGGTGACGGTAGACAACGTCTGGCGAACAGGCGACGCCGGTGTGCTCATAGGCGCTTAATCGGGAAGAGGACCTAATGTGTTCCGAGCGTGACTCGTGCGTCGCGCCCGGTTTCAAGAGGCTGCTCTCGGCCAGGTACGTAAGATTTAACGTGTGGGTGCAAAGCGCCAGCGATAAAGCTGCAAATGGGCCGGAATTGGTCACTTCTGAACGTCTGCTTCTGGCCGGAAGCAGACAAATCACGCAGTCAGTTTCTGACAGATCCCTCTCGGCACTCACCATTGAGCGCCAAGTGGGAATGTTCGTTAGGCCGTCGGCACAACATTATCCAGCGCCTGATTCACCGCCAATTCTCCCAGCATCACCACCTGCGCAATGCCCAGCAGCGTCTTGCGAATCGGCCCCTCCACCAGGGCGGCCACATCACCCAACATCACCGTTGCCGAACCCAGCGATTCACTGGCGTTCGCCAATAGTTCCTCGGTGGCGATTTTGGGGTTGGCGAGGAACATGGCGTTGGGTGTGTAAGGCGTCGCCATGATTGGGCTGGCGGGGTTCAGGTAGTGGTCTAGGGCGCGTTCGGCGGCTTCGCTGAGTTTTCGGGAATCGGGGGATTCGTAGGGTGAGACCGTTTCGGTTTCGGGCGGGTTTGGTGTGACCTTGAACATAGTGAAGCTCCATATGTGGCTAAGGGAACCATCACATTCGCTACCAAACGAGGGTGGTGGCCATTACGAAGGTTGGTAGACCGGCACACATGGAAAAACCGGCGTGCTCGAAAGCACCCTGCGCATGGCCACCATAAAACGCAGGCGCCAGAAGGCATCTGTGTAAGGTGACGTTTTGCGCCATGTGTGAACCGGGCTACCAAACCCGATCGCTGCTTTTCAGCGACCGAACCACGATAGAACCCGCACCCTGGGCGCACAAGCCGGCGGATTCTGGCGTAGTCGTAGGCAATGGCGCAAGGCGTTGTAGCCTGGGATGACGTAACGGCGAGTGTTTTTAAACGTGTGCGGGAAAAGGGTTAAACGTGAGGGTTTTCGGGGCTGCGCTTTTCGTGAACGGATGGTTTGGCAAAGAGGAAAGCGGGGCAGTGCGACGTTCCGCTAAATCCCCTCGCGACGGGGATAGTTGTTGTGTGGAAATCAGAGGCTTCGGAGGATTGAGCTGACTCAGGTTAATCGCTGACTGGACTGATGCCTTCGCGAGCAGGCTCGCTCCCACATGGGGTTGGCGGTGTACACCCTTGGTGTGGTCGATACGAAACCTGTGGGAACGAGGCTGCTAGCGAATGGCCTGTCCACGGTTCTCAGGTCTTATTCATCACCATTCTGGACACAGTGTTTGTCCAGCCGACCGATTTTTGCTGTGCGCTTCAACCCCTAACATCGTCTCCACTCCGTGAACAAACACGGTTCCCCACGAGACGGTGAACATCATGAAACTTGCAAAAATCGCTCTTCTTCTGGCCTTTGGCGGTATCGGCGCGCAGGCGTTTGCGGCGGATGAAACCGCGCCAGTCGAGGCGTACAACGCCGCCGCTCACGCAGACATCGCCCACGTGGTGTCGATCTCCGAGGCGGCCAATCAGTGCGGCGCGGTGCCGGTGCAGATGACTTATGAAGACTCGAACGGCGCGCAACATGTTGTGCAATACCAGGTGATGGGCAGCGGTTGTTCCAACGGTTGATGTCGGTGCCGGCGCTGGAGGGTCGACACTCCAGGTCTGCGGCATTAAGCCTTGGCGAGTTCTTTGGCCCCGGCGATGTCTTCATCGGACGCCAGCAGTTGCGGAATGGCGGTTTTCAGGAACTCCACCCAGGTCTTGATTTTGGCGTCGACGAATTTGCGCGACGGGTAAATCGCAAACAGGTTGTATTCCTCCAGGCGGTACTGCGGCAGGACTCGCACCAGCGTGCCTCCAACCAATCCTTCGACGGCTGATGCCAGCGGCTGAATGCCGATGCCCATGCCATTTCTGATCGCCGTGGCCATGCCGTCGGCGGTGTTGATGTGGAAGGGCGAGTCGGGGATATTCTGGGTTTCCATGCCCTGTGGCCCTTCGAACACCCAGTTTTCTGCGGGCATCACCGTGTTGACGATGCGCAGGCAATCGTGCGCGGCGAGGTCGGCAGGTGTAGCGGGGTGGCCGCGTTTGGCCAGGTAAGACGGCGATGCACAGAGAATGCTGTAAGTGGTGCCCAGGCGTTGCGCGACGAAACCGGAGTCCGGCAGGTCGCGGGCGAGGACGATCGACATGTCGTAGCTTTCTTCGAGCAGGTCGGGCAGGCGGTTGCTCAGGGTCAGGTCGAACATCACCGTGGGGTGAATCTCGCGGTAGCGGGCAATGGCGTTGATCACGTAGTGATTGCCGATGGCGGCCATGGCGTGGATCTTCAGACGCCCTACCGGCAAGGTCTGGGCGGTGCCGGCTTCTTCATCGGCGTCGCGCAAGTCATCAAGAATTTTTTCGGCGCGCTGCAAATAACGTACGCCGGCTTCGGTCAACGCGAGGCGGCGGGTGGTGCGGTTGATCAGGCGCGTGTGCAGCCGGGTTTCGAGGCTGGAGACGGCTTTCGATACGTTGGTCGTGGTGGTGTCGAGCACGTCGGCCGCGGCGGTGAAACTGCCGCTTTGGGCCACGGCGACGAAGCAGCGCAGGGTCTGAATAACGTCCATCGTTGTTGTTGGCTCTGTGGATGGGATGGCCATTCTAGAGTTTGCCGTGGGTGGTGTTGCAATTGTTTGCGAGCGAGGGGCGGGCGCATGGCGGGTGAAAGGCTGGAAGACATTCTGGCGTCGGGGCTTTCGGTGGTGTTCTGCGGGATCAATCCGGGGTTACTCGCGGCGGCGCAGGGGCATCATTTTGCCGGGCGCGGGAATCGCTTCTGGCGCACCTTGCATCTGGCCGGGTTTACGCCGCATGAGGTGCAGGCGGAGGACGATCAAAGCATCCTGCAATTTGGCTGCGGCTTGACGGCGGTGGTCGAGCGGCCGACGGCGCGGGCAGATCAGTTGGCGGCGCAGGAATTCGCTGCGGCGGCTCTGGGCTTTGAACAGAAGATCAGCCGCTATGCGCCGCGTTATGTGGCGTTTCTCGGCAAGGCTGCGTATGCCGCGTTGTCGGGGCAGACAGTGGTGGCGTGGGGAGCGCAGGCGAAGACTTTGGGTGGCGCGCACGTGTGGGTATTGCCTAATCCCAGTGGGCGCAATCGGGCCTTCTCTCTTGAGCAATTGGTCGCGGCCTATCAGGAATTGCATCAGGTATTGATCGCAGGCCGATCCAGCGGGGTTGTTCAACGCCAGCCTGGAGGGCAACACCCGCCGGGCGATTGATTTTCACGAGGGCGATCCGGTCGATGAGCAGGCCTTGAAAGCGCTGATTCGCGAGGCGATTGCGCTGAAGGTGTCGAAGTGAATCGTGGCGGTTGCCTTGATTCAGAAAATAACTGGCTGTTTTAAAACAAATTTTTTTGCACTCGGGGCTTCCCAGATCAAAAAAAGGTTGGTAAATTGCGGCCCATTCTCGCAGAGCTTGTTACAGAGCTTGAGATACAGGGGCGTCGCCAAGCGGTAAGGCAGCAGGTTTTGATCCTGCCATGCGTTGGTTCGAATCCAGCCGCCCCTGCCATATTCAGAAAAAACGCCAGTCCGAAAGGGCTGGCGTTTTTTTATGCGCGCGATTTTTGTCCGGCAGCGAGGGTTGCCTGAGCCGTACCGGTAGACTGTTGTAAACTGCCCCGCGAAAAGTCCCGGCGGGTTGTTGGCCGGCGACCCTCATTCTCGCCAGACAAGAGACTTACATGGCTAATCACGACCTCAGCTTCACCCCTGATCCGGATGCGGATTCGATTTCCTCGGATGTTGTCGGTTTCAACGGCATTCTGGTCTCGACCCAGATCCCGACCCGCGCCGATGGCAGCCTGGAACTGGGGGATATCACCCTGCAAAGCGAATGCACCCTGCAGGCGCTGAAAGTGGCGCTGGAGCGGGCGGGCAGTTCGATGGATCGGGTGATGCACCTGACCATTTACCTCACCGACATGGCCGACCGCGCTGCGTTCAATGAAGTCTACAAGCGCTTCTTCGCCAAGCCATGGCCGGTGCGCGCGGCGGTGGGCGTGGCGTCGCTGGCGGTGGAAGGCATGCGCGTGGAAGTCACCGCGATGGCCGCCAAGGCCTGATCAACCTGCAAAACCGTGCTGGTTGGCCAGCGATGACGCCCGGCCATCCAGCACTCGTCTGCGTACTTACTTCAGCGCATCAGCCAGCGGCAACCGCGCCATGTGCCTGGCTTTCAGTGAACCGAGGTATAACCAGTCCCCATACTCGCGCGCCGTGGTGATCGGCGAGTAATTGCCGCTGCCGGCATCCTGCAGATTGGCGATCACCTTGCCCTGCAGATCCAGCCCCAGCACAAACCCGCGTTTCTCCACCGGTTTGGGCAGCACAGTCAGTGCCCGGACGATCATCGTGCGCACCCACGGGTGCCCGGCGGTGCCGTCGAGCAAGGCACTGCGCGGTGCGTAGAGGGCGACCCAGAAGCGGTTGCTGCCATTGAACGCGAGGTTGTCCGGCAAACCGGGCAGGTTGTCGATGAACAGGTCGTGGGTGCCGGCCTTGGGGCCCGTCAGCCAGTATCGACTGATGCGGTAGGCGCCGGTTTCGTTGACCAGCACATAAGCGTCGTCCGGGCCGAGTGTTACGCCGTTGGCGAACTGCAATTTGTCCAGCAGCACGCTGGTCTTGCCGGTCTGAAAGTCGTAGCGCAGCAAACGCCCGTCACCGCCATGTTCGATGATCGCCTCACCGTCGTGCCCATAGCCCCAGCGGCTGCTGGCGTCGCTGAAATAGGCGTAGTGCCCGGACTTGTCGATCGCCACGTCGTCGGTAAAACCGAAGGGCAGGCCATTGGCCTCGGTCGTCAGAGGAATCAGTCGACCCTGCGCGTCGAGCGAGAGCAGGCCTTTGACCGCGTCGGCAATCACCAGCAGACCGTTGGGATGCCGCGCCAGCCCGAGAGGGCGGCCGCCCGTGTCGCTCAGGACTTGGCGTGTCTTGCCATCAAGGCTGGTGCGAATCAGCCGCCCGTCATGCAGGCCCGTGATCAGGAAGTCGCCTTCCAGCAGCAGCGCTTCCGGGCCGTCGATGTCGCCCGGGCCAATCTGTTCGACGGCTTTGAGTCGCTGGTTTTCGGCATATATCCCTTCGCTCAGTGACGGTGCCGCTGGCGGTTTCCACGCCACCGGTTGAACCCTGGTTGGCATCAACAGCAAGAACGCGATGACGAGGACGACCAGCAGTAACAGCAGGCGCTTCATGAATGTTGCCCCGTCAGCGTCAGGTGCTTGAGTGCCATGTCGCGCAGGGCCTGCATCGATATGGCCGATTCACGTTCGATGCGGCGCTTCAACAGCAACAGGTTGGCAACGCGCATGCCCAAGCCGTCGAAGCGATAATCCAGGGTGCGCACGAACCGTGTGCCGTCGCCTTCGGCCGTGCATTCGTAGGTCAGCCGCAACGACAGACCGTGGTCACCGCGCGCCCGCGCGCACCAGCGCCGGCCGGGCAGATACTCGGTGACCTCCCAGCGCAAATGACCGGCGCGCCCGCCGGCATGAATGTCTTCTTCGAAGCGTGCGCCGGCGTGCAGCGGGCCTTGCGGGCCGTCGATCTTCAGCGACGAGGGATGCCACTGCGGCCAGTGGTTGACGCTGGCAGCGTAGCGAAGGACGGCGATGGGTTCGCCGGCGATATCGATCTGGTGCTGCATGCGGGTCATGGCGGGTCTCGAATGGCGCAACGGGGCAGGTTGCGGCTCCCAGTCGAGGGTGCCGAACAGGTAATCCATCAGCGGGAAAACGATATTGAAATTACGTTCCTGCATGCACTCGCGACGGTGATGCAGTTCATGCAGATGACGCATCTGGCGGATCCACGGCAGGCGCGTCAGCGGATTATCCGGCGGCAGATGTTCGCAGGCATGAAACACCTCGTAGGTCAGGTAGCCCAGCACCATGCAGCCGCCGAACAGCCCGGCGACATTGGCGTTGAACTGTGCGAGCAGCCACCAGAGCGGCAGGGTGAAAACCAGTGTATGCACGACGATGAGCCAGGCCGGAAACAGAATCACCCGCCAGTCGCGAGCGCCGTCGTAAGTCATGTGGCCGGGGGTGAAAAAACTGTGGTGGTCACCGGCATGCCGCGCATAGAACAGCTTGGCGAACGTCTTTTTGTGGTGGCCGAGATGGCGATGGACCATGTACACGCCAACGTTGAACAACAGCAGCGTCAGCGGCACGCTCAACCATTCCAGTGGCTGTACCTGGCGTGCGCTGCTCCAGAAAGCGCCGATCGCCAGCACGCCGAACAGCAGCACGAAAGCGCCGTGCAGCCACGGGTTGTACAACGGATGAATGGCCGCACGGTAGCGGCTGCGGAATGCCTCGGTGGTCTGCCTCAATGCGTTCACCTGCGGGTATTGTTGTTATACCCGGCAGATTAGCCGATCGGGCCGTTTGTGCAGGCCGGACCTTGAGGTCAGTTGTGCCATGCTCCGGTGCAAAGCGGCCGACTCAGCTCAACGGGTTCCAGCGCTGCGACCAGTCGTCATCGGTCTCGATCACCTGGCGCAACAGATCGAAGGCCTGTTGCAGGGTCGCCGAGTCTCGCTCGCGGGCGTACACCAAATAAGTTGGATAGCCGAATTCCGGGGCCTTGGTCACCGCTTCCAGCGCGCCGGTTTCCAGATAACTGCGCACCACACGGGTGCGAAAGTAGCCGCTGCCGCCGTGTTCGAGGATGTATTGCAGGGCCAGCGGGCCGAGGTTGAAACTCAGCGCGGCTTTGGCCTTGTCTGGCAGTGCTGCGTCATGCTGGCGACGGAAGTCCGGCCCCCAGTCGATGTAGACGTAAGGATCCGGGCGGTTTGGCGCACGCACCAGAATCAGTTTCTCCTCCAGCACCTGCTCGACTTGCAGGCCGGGCCAATATTCCGGCTGATAGACCAGCGCGGCATCGAGCACGCCGAGTTCGAGTTGGCGCAACAGGTTTTCGCCGTCGCGGATTTCCATGCGCAGGGCATGTCCGGGGATTTTTTCGCGCAGTTCGGCGGCCCAACTGAGCATCAACGGGTTGCACAGGCTGACTTCACCGCCGATGTGCAGCACGTTGTGATAGCCGTCCAGCAGCGGCAGGTCGCGCCGCGCGGCTTCCCAGGTCTGTACCAGTTGATTGGCGTAGACCACGAAGGCCTCGCCATTGGCCGTCAGTTTCGCCCCGGCGCGGTTGCGCACGAACAGCGTGCTGCCCAGCTGACTTTCGAGCTTCTGCACCCGGGCGGTGATCGCCGTTTGTGTGACGAACAACTTCTGCGCCGCCGCGGCGAGGCTGCCGTGGCGGACGATTTCCAGAAAGGTGCGGGCGAGGTCGATGTCCATGGGCGGGCCGGTGTCTGAGGTGCGGGCATTGTAAGTGCCGGTTCGCCACCGCGTCATCGTTCATTGCGCTGCGGTTTCCATGGATTTCGTGAGTGATGCAAACCCCTGCAGGAGTGAGCCTGCTCGCGGTGGCGGAATGTCTGCCAAACCAGTGCCGCCCGAGACACCGCCATCGCTGGCAAGCCTGCTCCCACAGGTACTGTGTCGGACGCAGAACCCGATGGGCGTCTGGCTTGTCAGCGATGAGGCCGTAGTGGGCGCTGAAGCTCAATCCGCCAACTCAACCTTGCGCACCCGCGCCCAGTCTTCCACCAGCCGCGCCGGCGTGCCGCAGGCCTTGCGCTTGTAGACGAAGTGGCTGCACTTCTCGGCAAACTGGTTGCGGTTGTAGAGCATGTCTTCCTGCATTTCCTGCAGTTCGTTTTCCCGGCATTGCTCGATCAGCACCTGATCAACCCGCAATTTGCGCTCACGCACGGCGGCATAGGTCGGGTCGGTCAATGCCGCGTTGGCCCGTTGCAGCAACCATAACGAAAACTCGTCCGGGCAGCGCGGACCGATCTCCTGGACCATGCCCAGTTGCAGCGCCTGCGTGGCGCTGATTGGCAGGCAGGCCTGGGTCAGTTGTTCGGCCACCGTCGGGCCGACGGCGCGGGGCAGGCTGTAGGTCCAGTATTCCGAGCCATACAGGCCCATGCTTTTGTAATGCGGATTGAGCACGATGTCGGCCCGGGCAAACACGATGTCGGCGGCCAGTGCGAGCATCACGCCGCCGGCACCGGCATTGCCGGTCACGCCGCTGACCACCAGTTGCTGCGCGCTGAGCAGCTCGGCGCAGACATCGTCGATCGCCTGAATATTGGCCCAGGCCTCGGCGCCCGGATCCTGCGCGGCCTGGATCACGTTCAGGTGCACACCGTTGGAAAAACTGCCGCGCCCGCCCTTGATCAACAGCACGCGGGTGTCCCGCGATTTGGCCCAGCGCAGCGCCTCGACTATACGCTGACACTGTTCGGTACTCATCGCGCCGTTGTAGAACTCGAAGGTCAGCTCCCCGACATGCCCGGATTCACGGTAGCGGATCGGCTGATACGCCTCCTCATTGAACGGCTCGCGGGCGATTGACCAGTCGAGCGTCGGCACGTCGGCCAGTTGCCCGGCCAGCACGTGCCGCGCCGGTTGCTTGAAGGTTTCTTCGCCGGGCAGTGGTTTGCGCCGCAACGAGCCGATCCACAGGCTGTGATCACCGGTGGCAACCAGCACCGCGTCATCATGCACCGCGAGGATCTTGCCGGGAATGCCGGTGCGCTGATCGAGGTGCGCGTCGTACACGTAATACTGCCCGCCGGCCAGACTCGCCAGTACACCGGGCTGGCCGTCAGCGGCGTCAATGCAGCGTTTGATGAATCGCGAGCAGTCGTGCCAGCTGAAGGTGCGGTCGGCCTGCTTCATGTTCGGTTGCAGGCGGCCACGGACTTTGGGATCGCTGTAATCCAGTGCGACAGGGACAAAGCCGTCGATGAATTTTTCGACCACTTCGCGAATACAGCGGATCGCCGCATCGCTGACCCGACCGTTGTACAGCTCGGACTTGCGCAAGCCCGGCGGCAGATTGAATTCGCAGGTGGCCCAGACCGGGCCGGCGTCCATTTCCTCCACCGCTTGCAGGGCGGTCACGCCCCAACTTGTGAGTTCATTGGTGATCGCCCAGTCCAGCGCGCTGGCGCCACGATCGCCGACGATGCCCGGATGAATGATCACCACCGGTCGCCGGAGATTGCTCCACAGCGCTTGCGGCACGCGGTCCTTGAGGAACGGGCAGATCACCAGATCGGCGCCGCTGTGCTCGATCTGTTCGCACACCGAAGCCTCGTCGGTGAACACCACAACGCTGGGCGAATGCCCGGCCTGGCGCAGTTCCAGCCAGGCGCGTTGAGTCAGGCCGTTGAAGGCCGAGGACAGCAGAATAATCTTCAGTGATCGCATGGTTTTCTTCCTTGAAAGGGCTGCCGTGGGCTCCTGATGAGCCGTCCCTGGCATTCGATGGAGCGCGCAGATTAGTCAGTGCTGCAGCGCTGGCAACTGATCCGGGTCAACGTTGTGTGAGTCAATATTTCCCCGGCGATGAGGTTCCTTATTCTCAAAGGTTTGACTGTCCTGATTTTTTATTACTTCAAATGTAAGCAGCGCTATTGCACAGTCGCGCCAGATCAGGAGCCGGACGATCCCGGCAGAACGATGGTTTTTCGCAGCGGGTGGGACCCGTTTCAGGGAGCAAGACATGGGTGATGTTCAAAACCCGCATGACCGGATGATTGGGCAAATGTTCCAAAAGGACTATCGCTGGCTGTGCGCTGCCGTTGGCCGCACGCTGGGTTGCCCGCACAGTGCACAGGACATCGCCTCGGAAACTTTTCTGCGGGTATTGACCCTGGCGGACCCGACCGCGATCCGTGAACCCAGGGCGCTGTTGACCACCATCGCCCGACGGCTGATGTATGAAGGCTGGCGTCGCCAGGACCTGGAACGCGCCTATCTGGAAAGCCTGGCCCTGGCGCCGGAACCGGTGCATCCATCGCCGGAGGAACGGGCGCTGGTGATCGAAGCGCTGTTGGCGGTCGATCGCCTGCTCAATGGCTTGTCGGCCAAGGCCAAAGCGGCGTTTCTCTACCATCAGCTCGACGGTTTGACCTACAGCGAAATCGGCGAACGGCTTGGGGTTTCCACCAGTCGGGTGCAGCAATACATGGTCGAGGCGTTCAAACGCTGCTATCAGGCGATGCAGGCATGAGGCCGGACGACGCGGTGATCGATGAGGCGGCGCAGTGGATGGCGCTGTTGCAGTCCGGTGAAGCCAGCGCTGGCGAGCGTGCGGCGTTCGACGCGTGGCGGGCAGCTGACCCGCGACATCAGCGGATCATCGAGCAAATGGGCGGTGGCCTGAACCTGCTGCGCCATCCGGACTTGCGCGGGCTGCCACGCAACAGTCTGTTGCACAGCCTGAATGCGCCGTCGAGTCGTCGGCGTTTTCTCAGCGGTAGCCTGAGTGTGCTCGGGATTGCCTTGCTGGCCGGATTGCTCGGGCGCCGCTACGGCTGGCTGCCGGAAGCGGGGGAGTTGGCGACCGGCACCGGCGAGCGGCGCGACTTTACCCTGGAGGATGGCAGTGCACTGAGTCTGAATGCCCGCACGCGGGTGGTGGCGCAATTCGATGCGGTTCAGCGCCTGCTGGCATTGCGCACTGGTGAGTTATTGGTGGATGTCGCCAAGGATTGCGCTCGACCATTTGTGGTCGAGACCGAGCACGGTCGGATGCGTGCACTGGGAACGAAATTCCTCGTGCAACAACACGATGATTTCACCCGCCTGGTGATGCTGCACTCGCAGGTCGAAGTGGTCACCGCTGGCGGGGCGCGGCGACTGGTCGAGGCAGGGCAGAGCCTGTCGTTCAACGCGCAGGACATTCTGGCTCTGGAGCACAGCAACGGACAGGAAAGCGCCTGGATGCAAGGTCGCCTGGAAGTACGCGACCGGCCACTGAGCGAGGTGATCGACAGCCTGCGCCGCTATCGCCGGGGCATTCTGCACCTGAGTCCCGAAGTGGCCGATCTGCGCCTGAGCGGCCTCTATCCGCTGGACGATAGCGACCGCACTTTGCAATTGCTGGAGCGTTCGCTGCCGATTCGCGTCACATGGCACAACCCTTACTGGGTCAGCATCCAGCCTCGCCCTTAAGCCCACTGCAAACCCTGTAGGAGCTGCCGCAGGCTGCGATCCTTTGATCTTGAAAAAACAAAATCAAAAGATCGCAGCCTTCGGCAGCTCCTACACAGAGGTGCGTTTATTCCGGTTATAGGTTTATGACTTCTTGGCCTAATCGCCGCCCTATAAAAAGCGCCGGCCCGCTGCTCATTCCCTGCAGACGCCTTCAACAGGGAAGCCCTTGATGATTTCATTCAAACAACAATTACCTCGCCTGACCCTCGCCGCCGCACTGGCGATGGGGCTGGGGCTGGGGCCGATCGCGGTGTATGCGCAGGATTCTGCGGCCCAGGTCTATACCTTCGACATCGCCAGCGGCCCGCTGGATGAGGTCTTGCTGGATATCTCGCGCCAGACCGGCGTACCGATTTCCTTCAGTCAGAATCTGGTGGAGGGCAAACGCAGCAGTGCCGTGCGCGGTGCATTGGGCGGGCGTCAGGCGGTCGAGAAAGCGTTGCTCGGTAGTGGCCTGCATGTCGAGCAGAGTGCCCAGGGCCTGAGCGTGCGCGAAGGCGCGGCGAGTACGCCGGTAGCGGCCAAAGTCAGCGCCGCGGCCCCGGCCACCAGCGCCGATTACCGCATGGAAAAAGTCACCGTCACCGGCTCGCGAATCGCTCGTGCACAGAGCGATGGCGCGACCCCGGTCAATGTCATCACCCACGAAGAGATGGAAGCGCGCGGCTACAAGAACGTCTATGACGCCTTGGCGACGCAGACGCAAAACACTGGCATGACCCAGGGCGAGGACTACGGCAATACCTGGCAACCGGCGGCCAGCGCGATCAACCTGCGGGGCCTCGGCCCCAATCACACGTTGGTGCTGATCAACGGCCGGCGCGTCGCCGATTACCCGACGCCGTACGACGGCAAAGTCAACTTCACCAACCTGGCGAACATTCCTTCGGCAGTCATCGAACGCATCGAAATTCTCAGCAGCGGCGCCTCGGCGATCTACGGTTCGGACGCAATTGCCGGGGTGGTCAACATCATCCTCAAGAAGCAGATCAATGGCATCGACGTCAATCTCAAGGGCGGCACCAGCGAGCGTGGCGGTGGCGACAATCAGCGCCTGCAAATCAGCGGCGGCGGCAGTTGGGGCGACTTCGACGGCTTGTTCGGCCTGGAGCTGACCAACCGCGATCCGATCTGGGCCGACGATCGCGGCTTCATGCAAAGCGGCCCGCTGGCGGACGTCGGTTACCGTCGCGACCTGAGCAACAACCGCTACCTCGGCCCTGGTTGCGGCGCCTATCAAGGCACTTTCGACAACAAGCTGCTGAACAACGGCGGACGCTGCCGCACCGATCAGATGTACAACGATTACTGGACCATTCAGACGCAAAAGGAAAACTACGACGGCTACACCCGTGGCACTTGGCATTTCAGCGACAGCGGTCAGGTGTTTGCCGATTTGATGTATGGCCTCGATCACATTCAGAACAACACCCGTGGCCCGACGTTCACTTCGCCGGACTTCATCAACCAGAACAGCGGCAATCTGGAGCGCTGGTATCGCCGTTACGGCGAAGAGGAAATCGGTGGCCGCACCAGCAACAACAGCAAGTGGACCGACACGTCGTGGACCGGCACCCTCGGCCTCTCGGACAAGATCGCCGACACCGGCTGGCGTTACGATCTGGCGGCCAACCGCTCGGAATATCGCAGCGTCAGAACCACGCGCTACACGCCGCTGTCCTCGATTCAGGATTTCTACCTCGGCCCGCAACTGGGCACGCGTGACGGTTACCCGGTGTTCGCCCCGGACACCTCGCGGCTTGATCGTCCGCTGACGCCACAAGAGTGGGAGCAGTTTCGCAGCAACCTGACCCAGCGCAGCAAATCGGTTTCCACCAGCTACAACGCCTCGATCAATGGCGATCTGTTTGACCTGCCGGCCGGCCCGGTCGGATTTGCCGGGGTGCTGGAAGCGGGCAAGCAGGAGTATCGCGTCGACCCGGACGACGGTCTGAATGACGGCACTTTCTATGGTGTGAGCCCGGCACAAAGCTCCGGTGGTTCGCGCAAGCGTTACGCCGCCGGTGGCGAGTTCAGCATTCCGGTCACTGACACCGTGCTGGCCACTGCCGCCGGACGTTGGGACCAGTACAAATTCAGCGGCCGAAGCGAGCAGCAGAAAACCTACAACCTCGGCCTGGAATGGCGCCCGATCACCAGTCTGTTGCTGCGTGGCAGTTACGGCACCAGTTTCCGCGCGCCGGATCTGAACTACATCTACCAGTCCGACAGCAACGGTTACTACCCGGCGCAGATCGACCACTACGGTTGCAGCCAGGGCGTGCAGGGCGCGTGTGATCGCGGACGGGTCGATTACACCCAGAGCGGCACCCCGGACCTTGAGTCCGAGCGCGGCAAATCCTGGACCTACGGTTTTGTCTGGTCGCCGTCGCGCAATTTCGATTTCTCCACGGATTTCTGGCGGGTCGAGATCGATGACCTGCTGACCACCGTCGACGAAAACCGCCTGTTGCAGCAAGAGAATGAATGCCGCAACGGCACCCAGGACATCAACTCGGCCAACTGCCAGTCGACCCTGGCGCGCATCGACCGCAACCCGGGCAATGCCGCCATCGATCCGAATCAGTTGCAACGGGTGCGGGTCAACGCGATCAACGCCGCCAGCGAGCGGGTCAGTGGTCTGGACTTCAAGAGCAATATCCGCTGGGGCGCCGGCCAGTACGGTGCGTTCAGTTCGGCGCTGGGCTACACCTTGGTGCTGTCGCATTTCTACAAGGAGTCCGATGAGGCGCCAACTCAGGACTGGCGCACCTCGCGCACGAACTACGACTGGCGCAGCAAGGTCAACGCCAGCCTGACCTGGGATTACCAAAAGGCCACGGCGACGCTGATGGGCATTCGTTACGGCTCGGTGACCAATGGCGCGGGCGACGGGCGTTTGTCGCCATGGACGGTATTCAACGCCAGCGCCCGCTACAAACTCAACGACCGCGCCAGTGTCGGCCTGACCGTGAACAATTTGCTCAACCAGATCAAGCACGACGACTCCGCCGGCTGGCCGTATTACCCGACTGGCAACTACGATCCGTACGGGCGGCAGTGGTGGCTGGATGTGAGTTATCACTTCGGCAGTTGAGCACGTGGAATATGTGAGTAACGTCCTACGGAAAGGGGGGAGTTTTTTGCAGAAACGGGGATATTTCCGACGACAATCTCAGGTTGGTCGTCGGAAGCGTGATCTATAGCATCGGATATGACATTGAAGTCGTAAACGGCTTGGACGCTCAGGCCTCTGATAACGGATGGATTATGCGAACTCCCCACCTCGAATACGAAACGCCTGCTTATTCCCATCGCCTTCACTGGCGCACCGATCGTGCCAGATGCCCCATGGAGGATGTCGCGATGCCCAGCGTCAAGGTACCCCGGCTCACGGGGGTAAAGAGGGCCGAGGGCAGACCTGTCGACGTGCTCGTGAATGGCCGGAACATAGGTGACGATGCCTTTCTGATCGTTGACCTGACCGACGAAGGTTTTGAGCTGAACGATGTCGTCAACATGCTTTCAACCTCTGAGCTTTATCTGCAAGGCAACATGGTCAAACGCATCACCGGCAAGTCGGTCAGCACCGTCCGGCGGTTACTGAAGGAAGGTAAGACGGTACGGCTTGACCCGCAGCAGAGCGTCGTCGCCTACCAATATGCGTTGGTGCTGGAAAAGGCCACTCGCGCCTTCGGGAGGCAGTCACGGGCCGAGGAGTGGCTGCGCAAGCCCAGCACCTACCTGAACGGTCGCGTCCCCGCTGAGTTTATTCGGCATCCACTGGGATTTCAGATGGTGGAGCAGTATCTGGGGCAGCTGATATACGGGGTTTACACATGAATCCCTTGCCCTGGGACGAGCACTGGTATGCCTGGCGGCTGGATCCCGAGGTCTATGGCGGGACTTGGGACAGCGGGATGGGTTCAAATCTCAATGGTGGCCGATGGAACATACCCGGGCGGCGAGTCGTTTATGCATCAGTCGATCCGTCCTCGGCGATTCTGGAGGTGGCAGCCCATCACAGCTTTGATGCGCTGGACAGTGAACCTTATGTACTCACGTGTTTTGAGGTCATCAACGAAGCAAAAGTGAAAATAGTGCAGCCGGAGGAAGTGCCGAATCCTTACTGGTTGAGCCCCGCCAAGCCTTCCCCCAATCAACAACAGTTTGCCGATGCGTTATTGGCAGAACATCCGTTTGTACTGATCCCCTCGGCGGCAACCCGCCATTCGTGGAATTTGCTGGTGAGCTGCGAATTGGCGGAGGGGCAGTTCAGGATGGTTTCCCAGGAACGGTTTGGGCTGGATACAAGGTTGCTGAGGGAGATGGAGCTGGCTTGATCCACACGTGCCATTTTTTGCATAACCTCATCACCCAACGGTCTAAATCGGGCTCTATAAAACCGTTCAGTCCATTGCACATCCCTGCATAAACCAAAACGCAGGGATGGCTGTTCATGATCCATTTTTCACCCGTTAGATCCCGTTTGAGCCTGGCCTTGCTGCTGGCGATCAATACCTTGCCGGCTGTCGCTGCCGACGAACCCACGACCCAGTTGCAACGGGTGGAAGTCACCGGCACCGCGATTCGCCGGGTCGATGCGGAAACCGCGGTGCCGGTCACCATTCTGCGAGTTGAAGAACTGCGCGAGCAGGGGGTGAGCACCACCGAAGAACTGGTCAGCCGGATTTCTGCCAACCAGTCCTCGGTCGGCTCCGGTCGTTCGGTGGGTTCGAGCAGCGGCGGGGCGTCGTATGCCGATTTGCGTGGCATCGGCCCGAACAAGACGCTGGTGCTGCTCAATGGCCGGCGGCTGAGTAACAACGCGACCAACGCGATCAATGGGTCCGGGGTTGACCTGAACACCATTCCGTTCGCCGCCATTGATCGCGTCGAAGTCCTGCGTGACGGCGCTTCGGCGTTGTACGGCACCGATGCGATCGGAGGGGTGATCAACTTCATCACCAAGACCAGCCTCACCGAAGGCCAGCTCAGCACCAACTACGACACGCCGACTCATGCCGGCGGTGGTGAAAGTCGTAACTTCAGTGGCAGCTGGGGCTTTGGCGATTTGCAGAATGATCGCTTCAACGTGTTCGGTGTGGTCAGTTACGACAAGCAGCAACGCCTGGCTGCCGAGGACCGAGGTTACACCTACAACTATCAGCCCGGACGCGGTCTCGATTACACCTCCGGCACCGCATCGCCGGCCAACTGGAGTCAGGGCAGCAACGCCACCAACTCGCTGGCCAGTTCTGGCTGCAAGGCCCCGGGCCTGCTGGCGCGCAATGGTATCTGCCGCCAGAGCCTGTGGAACTACCTCGATCTGGTGCCGGAAACCGAGAAGACTTCGGCTTTCGCCAAAGCCACCGGCAAGCTCGCGGATGATCACAACGTCAGCCTCGAATATTTCTGGGCGCGCAACGAAAACCGCACGCAGATCGGCCCCGGTACGCTGATGGGCAATCAGATCAATCCCGGCACGACGTTCTATCCCGGTAACGGCATTACCCCCGGCCCCAACGGTTTCGCCCTCGACCCGACGCAACCGGTGGATGTGAACTGGCGCGAAACCGCCGTAGGCGCGCGTCAGCATGAAGACGACAACACTGGCCAGCGTTTGCTGTTGAGCTTCGATGGCAGCGTCGTCGGCTGGGACTACAACCTCGGTGCGTCGTACAACCAGAACAAAGTGGTGAATGCCATCGAGGCCGGTTACGTCAACGACCGCGCCGTCAGTGCCGGTATCGCCAATGGCATCATCAATCCGTTTGGCGCGCAGACCGCTGCCGGGCAGGCGTTGCTGGCAGCCAATGCAGTGGACGGTGATTACTCGACGGCGGTCGGTCGGGTGAAGGCCATTGACGGGCGTGTCAGCCGCGAGATTGGCGATTGGTTCGGCGCCGGCCCGTCGGCGCTGGCGCTGGGTGGCGAATACCGCAAGGAAGATTTCCACCAGGACTTCGCCCAGTTCGCCGCCGATGTGCAGAGCCTGGGTGTCGATCCGAATGCCAGCGTCGCCGGGGATCGCAGCGTCTCGGCGCAATACGCCGAGGTCAACGTGCCAGTGCTCGACAGCCTGGAATTGTCCGCCGCCGTGCGCCACGACAAGTACAGCGACTTCGGCAGCACCACCAACCCGAAGTACTCGTTCCGCTTC
Organism: Pseudomonas sp. SCPG-7; assembly: GCF_002156405.1. Lineage (NCBI taxonomy): Bacteria > Pseudomonadati > Pseudomonadota > Gammaproteobacteria > Pseudomonadales > Pseudomonadaceae > Pseudomonas > Pseudomonas sp. SCPG-7. Next base: position 34,744 of record NZ_MVOO01000023.1, read on the forward strand.
CAGCCGTTCAAGCAACTGGTGGTGCGTGGCGCCTACAGCGAGGGTTTCCGCGCGCCGTCGCTTTACGAGTTGTACAACCCGAACTTCACCACGTTCACCGTCGCCAACTACAACGACCCACGGCTGTGTGCCGGTGGCAATCCGAGCAACGGCGGCATCGCCAACCGCGACTGCGCCCAACAGTTTTACAGCCGCACCGGTGGCAATACTGACCTGAGCCCGGAAACCGCGCGCAACGTCACCCTCGGTTTCGTCTATCAGCCGTTCGAGCGCCTGAGCACCGGGCTGGACTTCTGGTGGATCAACATCGCCAACCAGATCGCCGAGTTCCCCGAGTCAGCGGTGTTCGAGAACCCGGAGCTGTACCCGGATCGCCTGGTACGCAAGCCTGACGGCTCCATCGATCACATCGTCACGGGGCTGGCCAACCTCGGCAAGATCAAGACCAATGGCGTCGACGTCAGCTTCGATTACCGCCTGCCGAGCACCCCGTACGGCAACTTCGGCATCGGTCTGCAAGGCACCTATGTCAGCCGCTACGAGTACCAGCAGCAGCTTAAGGGCGATTACATCGACAAGCTCGGCGATTTTCGTGGCGGCGACTTTTCCTCGGCCGGCGCCGTGGCTCGTTGGCGCCACAGCCTGACCGGCAGCTGGAACTACGGCCCCTACGGGGTGGCGCTGACCAACCGCTACACCAGCGGTTACCACGACTCCGACCGTGAGACTCACGATTACGTCGGCTCGTACAACGTCTGGGACCTGGCCGGCACCTACACCTGGCGCAAAACCCTGAGTGTGACCCTCGGTGCGAAGAACCTGTTCGACCGCGAACCACCGTTCAGCAACCAGACCTACACCTTCCAGAGCGGCTACGACCCGAAGTACGGCGACCCGTTCGGGCGGACGTTGTACACGCGGGTCAATTACAAGTTCTGAGAATGCCCAGGGGTGGCAGGTTTTAGTCACTTATTGATCTAAGCCTGCTCTATAAAAATCGCCGGCCTGTTGCACATCACAGGTAGGCAGGATGTTTGGTGATTGTTCGGGCCTCATCGCTGGCAAGCCAGCGCCCACAGGGATTTGTGAGCACACGCAAAACGTGTAGGAGCTGGCTTGCCAGCGATGAGGCCATAAACAGCGCCGTGCAAAAAAGGATCTGCCAATGCTCTCCAGGCTCATTCTGTTCAGCGCTTTTGCGCTGCTAAGCCCATTCAATTGGGCCGCTCCACAACCCGCCCTCACGGTCTACGGCGAAGCCCCCAAATACGCCCCGGACTTCCAGCACCTGGCTTACACCAATCCCGACGCTCCCAAGGGCGGGTCACTGCGCCGCTCCTCGCTGGAAAGCGGCCCGTTCGATCACCTGATTCCGTACATCGACAAAGGCACGGGCGTTGCCGACATCGACGGCTGGCTCTACGCGCCCCTGGCCTATCGCAGCAAGGACGAACCCTACAGCGTCTACGGCCTGGTGGCGCAGCAGATGGAACTGGATGCAGATCGCCGCTGGTTGCGCTTTTACCTCAATCCCAAGGCCCGGTTCGACGACGGCACGCCAATCACTGCCGAAGACGTGCGCTACACCTTCGAGCTGTTCACCACTCAGGGCAGCCTCAAATACCGCCAACAGTTTCGTGACGTCGCCGACGTCGTGGTGGAGTCGCCGACGCAAGTGCGCTTCAACTTCAAGAACAACGACAGCCGCACCTTGCCACTGGATCTGGCGACACTGCCGGTGCTGCCCGAACACTGGTGGCGCACGCGTGACTTCGCCGAGGGTGCCGGTTTCGAGATCCCGCCGGGCAGCGGCCCGTACCGCATCAGCGCGGTGGATGCCGGGCGCAGCGTGAAATTTCAGCGCGTTGCCGACTGGTGGGCCAAGGACCTGCCGATCACGTGCGGCCTGTATAACTTCGATCACTTGAGTGTGGAGTTCTTCGCCGACACCGATGTTTCACGGCAAGTGCTCAAGGCTGGCGGCTTCGACTACAACCGCGAATTTTCCGCAACCAGTTACACCATCGGCTATGCCGGGGCCGCGCTGGAACAGGGCAAATTGCTTCGCGAACATCTGGCGCCGGGTGCTGCGCAAGGTTCGCAGGGTTTCGTGTTCAACCTGCAAAAACCGCTGTTTCAGGATCGCCGGGTGCGGCAGGCGATCGCCATGCTCTGGGATTTCGAATGGAGCAACCGGCAGATGATGCGCAGCATGTACTTGCGTCAGCGCAGTTACTTCTCGCACAGCGCATTGGCGGCCACCGAGTTGCCGGACGCCGAGGAACTGAAAATCCTCGAACCGTGGCGCGGCAAGATCCCCGACGAGGTGTTTACCCAAGTCTTCGAAGCGCCGAAAACCGACGGCAGCGGCAACATTCGCGCCGAGCAGTTACAGGCCCTGAAACTGCTCGAAGCCGCCGGCTGGAAACCCCGTGGCGATCAGTTGGTGAATGCCAAAGGCGAGCCGCTGCAGTTCACCTTTCTCAACGGTCAGAAGGGTTTTGAACGGCTGCTGCTGCCGTTCAAGCGCAACCTGGCGCAGATCGGTGTCGGCTTCGATATTCGCCAAGTCGACACCGCGCAATACACCAACCGCGTGCGCAATCGCGACTACGACATGATCGTGGTCGGCTACCCGGTGAGTCAGGCGCCGGGGCGCGAGATGTTCAATTACTTCGGCTCCGACGGCGCCGACGATCCCGGCTCGAATAACTACATGGTGCTGCGTGATCCGGCGGTCGATGCCTTGCTCGAAGGGCTGGTGCAGGCCGACAACCGCGAAAGCCTGCTGCGCCATGCCCACGCCCTGGATCGGGTGTTGCAGTGGGGTTACTACTGGATTCCCAATTACTACCCGCCGGGGATTTCCACGGTGTGGTGGAACCGTTTTGGCCGCCCGGCGACAGCGCCGCTGTATGACGCCGGGCTCGATACCTGGTGGGAAATCAGCCCGACCGCGTTGACCGCCACGCAGATGCAGCAACAGCAAAAGGAGTATGCGCATGTGGGGTTATAGCCTGCGGCGTCTGCTGCTGGTCGTGCCGACCTTGCTCGCCATTCTGCTGGTCAATTTCGTGATCGTGCAGGCCGCGCCGGGTGGCCCGGTGGAACAAGCCATCGCGCGCTTGCAGGGCATCGGAGTCGGCGCAGCGGTGGGCGGCGGTCATGTCGAAACCATTGGTGGCGAATCCCGCGCGACCCGAGGCCTGGACCCGAAACTGGTGGCCGACATCGAACGTCAGTACGGCTTCGACAAACCGGCCGGTGAACGCCTGTGGCTGATGCTCAAAAGCTACGCGCAGCTGGATTTCGGTCAGAGCTTTTTCCGCGGTGCCAGCGTCACCGAGCTGATTTGGCAAAAGCTCCCGGTGACTTTGTCGCTGGGCTTGTGGGCGACGTTGATCACCTATCTGGTGTCGATTCCGCTGGGCATCCGCAAAGCGGTACACAACGGTTCGGCGTTCGATGTCTGGAGCAGCGTGGCGATCATCATCGGCTACGCAATGCCGGGGTTTCTGTTCGCACTGCTGCTGATCATCGTGTTTGCCGGCGGCAGCGCACTGGACTGGTTTCCGGTGCGCGGGCTGGTCTCGGACAACTTCGCCGAGCTGTCGCTGTGGGGCAAGGTTGCCGATTACTTCTGGCATCTGGTGCTGCCGGTCACCGCGCTGGTGATCGGCGGATTCGCCACGCTGACCATCCTCACCAAAAACAGCTTTCTCAACGAAATCTCGCGCCTGTACGTGGTGACGGCTCGGGCCAAGGGCCTCAGCCAGCGTCAGGTGTTATACGGCCACGTGTTCCGCAACGCGATGCTGCTGGTGGTCGCCGGATTACCGCAGGCACTGGTGACGGTGTTTTTCGGCGGCTCGTTGCTGATCGAAGTGATCTTCTCCCTCGATGGCCTCGGCCGTCTCAGTTACGAGGCGGCAGTGTCGCGTGACTACCCGGTGGTGTTTGGGTCGTTGTTCATCTTCACCCTGTTCGGCCTGCTGATAAAACTGCTCGGCGACCTCTGCTACACGCTGGTCGACCCGCGCATCGACTTCACCGCGAGGACTGCCTGATGCTGACCTTATCTCCCATCGGACAGCGGCGCTGGGCGCGGTTCAAGGCGCATCGGCGTGGCTGGTGGTCGTTGTGGCTGTTTTTGCTGCTGTTCGGTCTGAGCCTGGGCGGCGAGCTGATCGCCAACGATAAACCGCTGCTGGTCGAGTATCAGGGCCAATGGTATTTCCCGGCGTTCAAACGCTACACCGAGCAGGATTTTGCCGGCGAACTGCCGTTCCAGCCGGACTATCGCAGCGCGCAGGTGCGGCAACTGATCGAAGAGCAGGGCGGACGGATGTGGTTTGCGCCGATCCCGTTCGGTTTCGATACGGTGAATTACGACCTGAGCGAGCCGGCACCGAGCCCGCCGAGCGCCGAGAACTGGCTGGGCACCGACGATCAGGCGCGGGATGTGCTCGCGCGGGTGATCTTCGGTACGCGGGTGTCGTTGCTGTTTGCCTTGGCGCTGACCGCTGCCAGTGCGCTGATCGGCATCGCTGCCGGCGCCTTGCAAGGCTATTACGGCGGTTGGGTCGATCTGCTTGGGCAGCGGTTGCTGGAGGTATGGTCGGGGCTGCCGGTGTTGTACCTGTTGATCATTCTGTCCGGATTTGTCGAGCCGAATTTCTGGTGGCTGCTGGGAATCATGGCGCTGTTTTCCTGGCTGAGTCTGGTGGATGTGGTGCGCGCCGAGTTTCTGCGCAGCCGCGGTCTGGAATACGTGAAAGCCGCGCGGGCGTTGGGCGTTGGCGATGTGCAGGTGATCTGTCGGCACATCCTGCCCAATGCGATGAGCGCGACCCTGACCTATCTGCCGTTCATTCTCACCGGGGCGATTGCGACCTTGTCGGCGCTGGATTTCCTCGGTTTCGGCATGCCCGCCGGCAGCGCCTCGCTGGGCGAACTGATCGGCCAAGGCAAGAGCAATCTGCAAGCGCCGTGGTTGGGGCTGACGGCGTTTTTTGCCCTGGCGCTGATTCTTTCTCTGTTGGTGTTCATCGGTGAGGCTTGCCGAGATGCTTATGATCCAAGGACTTGAGATGAGCGAAAATCTGATCGAAATACGTAACCTGCGTGTGGCATTCAACGGCCAGCCTGTGGTGCATGGCATCGACCTCGATATTCGTCCGGGCGAATGCCTGGCACTGGTCGGCGAGTCCGGCTCGGGCAAATCGGTGACCGCTCACAGCATCCTGCAATTGCTCGACCCGAACATCACGCGGCTCGATGGCAGCATTCGTTATGCCGGCGAAGAGCTGCTCGGCGTGCATGAGCGTTATCTGCGCCAGTTACGCGGCAACCGTATCGCGATGATTTTTCAGGAGCCGATGAGTTCGCTGAACCCACTGCATACGATCGAGCGGCAACTCGGTGAGAGCCTGGCGCTGCACAAAGGCCTGGCGGGCGCGCAGGCCCGTGAACGGATGCTTGAACTGCTCGAACTGGTCGGCATTCAGAACCCGCGCGAACGGCTCAAGGCCTATCCGCATCAACTCTCCGGCGGCCAGCGTCAACGGGTGATGATCGCCATGGCGCTGGCCTGTGAGCCGCAATTGTTGATCGCCGACGAACCCACCACTGCGCTGGACGTGACGGTGCAGCGCAGGATTCTGTTGTTGCTCAAGAAATTGCAGCAGCGTCTGGGCATGGCGCTGCTGATCATCAGCCATGACCTCAATCTCGTGCGCACCCTCGCGCAGCGGGTGGCGGTGATGCGCGGTGGACGGATCGTCGAACAGGCGCCGTGCGAGCAGTTGTTCAGTGCGCCGCAGCATCCTTACAGCATTGAATTGCTGAATGCCGAGCCGGGCGGGCATGCCTTGTGTCTCGACGCGACAGAGGACTTGTTGCAGGTGCGCGGTCTGAAGGTGCGTTTTCGTCTGAGCGGCGGTTGGCTGCGGCGCAAAACCTGGCTGGACGCGGTGAAGGGCATTGATCTGAACCTGCAGCGCGGCAAGACGCTGGGGATTGTCGGCGAGTCGGGCTCGGGCAAGTCGACCTTGGGTCAGGCGATTTTACGCCTGATTGACGCCGAGGGCAGCATTCACTTTGCCGGTGAGGCGCTGCAACAGTTGAGCGGCAAGCAGCTGCGGCCACTGCGCAAGCGCCTGCAAGTGGTGTTTCAGGATCCGTTCGGCAGTCTCAGCCCACGCCTGTGTGTGGAGCAGATCATTGCCGAGGGGCTGCAGGTGCACAGCGATTTGAACGCTGCCGAGCGCGAACAGACGGTGATCGACGCGCTGCGCGAGGTCGGCCTCGATCCGGCAACCCGACATCGTTATCCGCACGAATTTTCCGGCGGACAACGCCAACGGATTGCAATCGCCCGGGCGCTGGTGCTCAAACCGGATCTGATCTTGCTCGATGAGCCGACCTCGGCGCTGGATCGCACGGTACAGAAGCAGATCGTTGCTTTATTGCGGCGACTGCAGGAAGAGCATGGGCTGACTTATCTGTTCATCAGTCATGACCTGGCGGTGGTGCGGGCGTTGGCCCATGATTTGATTGTGATGAAGGAGGGGGAGGTGGTGGAGCGGGGGGAGACCAGTGCGCTGTTCAGTGCGGCGCAACATCCCTACACGCAGGAGTTGCTGGCGGCATCCATTGTGGAGGCGAGGCTGGCGCGAAATCCTGTAGGAGCTGTCGAGTGAAACGAGGCTGCGATCTTTTGATCTTGATCTTTAAAAGCAAGATCAAAAGATCGCAGCGTGCCGCAGCTCCTACAGGGGCCAGACGCAAAAATCCCGCCACAGGGGCGGGATTTTCTTCAAACCGAACGCAAGTCTTACGACGGGAACAGCTCGGACAGCTTCATCGACAGCATCATGTCGCCTTCAACGCGCAGCTTGCCGCCCATGAACGCTTGCATGCCGTCGGTTTCACCGCTGACGATGTCTTTCAGCGTTGCACTGTCCAGTACCAGCGTGCAGTTGGCGTTGGCGTTTTCGCCTTCCTGAATGTCGCAAGTACCGTCTTTGACGATCAGCGCGTAGTGCTTGTCTTCGTCGGTGATGTTGAAACCGAAGACCAGATCCAGACCGGCAGCGGCGGCTGGGTTGAACTTGGCTTGCATCGCTTTTACGGCATCAGCTACGGAGGTCATGGTTCGATCCTTTATGGGTTGATTGCAGCAGGGTCACAGTAATCCGGACTCAACGGTAAGTGATGAGTTCCGGGGCCTTCAGCAGTTGCAGGTGCGCGTGACTGTTGAAGGAAGCCAGAGTCACCTCGCGACCGCGGAATTTCAGCTGGTTGAGCGAGGTGTTGACGATTTGCCAATTCAGTTCAAAGGCCTGCCTGGCCGGTATTTGGGTAATCAGGTGGAGCAGGGCGGTAATGGTGCCGCCGGAGGTGAATACGGCGATTTTCTGATTGCCGTCGGCTTGTTCGAGGATGCGGTGGAGCCCCCCCTGAACCCGTTCGACGAAACCCAGCCAGCTTTCCAGCCCCGGGGTGTCATGGGTGCCGGCCAGCCAGCGCTCGATGACCAGCGCGAAGATGCGCTGGAACTCGGCGCGGTTCTGCGCGGCGTTGCGCAGGATGTCGATGGCTTCCGGCTCGTCCTCCAGCATGGCGGGGATCAGGGCACGAATCACTGCGTCGGCGTCGAACTCGTTGAACGCAGAGTCGGTCTCCAGCGTCGGTACCGACAGGCCCTTGGCGCTGAATTGCTCCAGCGCGCTGCTGGCCGTGTGTTGCTGGCGGCGCAGGTCGCCCGCCAGGCAGCGATCGAAACGGATTCCCAACTCGGCCAGGTGCTGGCCGAGGATTTCTGCCTGGCGCACACCGATGGGCGACAGGACGTCATAGTCGTCTGCACCAAAGGAGGCCTGGCCATGTCGAATCAGATAGATGCTGCCCACGTCCGCGTCATCCCGGTACGTTGAAGGTTGTGGCGAGGTTATGAGGATGATGAAGTGCTGTCAATGAAAAAACATACGCTTGTTTGAAATGCCCGTTACAGGCCTGTTGCCAGAGGTTTCACGGCTGGCCGAGGAGGCGGCGCATGGGTATGCTGGAACCATCCCGCGCGTGTTTTTGCATCCGCGCATCGTTTTAAGGAGTCTCTGTGGAGTTTTTCACCGAATACGCCAGCTTCCTGGCCAAGACCGTAACGCTGGTGGTCGCCATTCTGGTGGTGCTCGCCAGTTTTGCTGCATTGCGCAGCAAGGGCCGGCGCAAGTCGTCCGGGCAGTTGCAGGTCAGCAAGCTCAACGATTTCTATAAAGGCTTGCGTGAGCGCCTGGAGCAGACCCTGCTCGACAAGGATCAGCTCAAGGCCCTGCGCAAGGGTCAGGCCAAATCGGAGAAGTCCGAGAAGAAGCAAAAGAACAAACCCGAGGCCAAATCCCGAGTGTTCGTGCTGGATTTCGACGGTGATATCAAGGCCTCGGCCACCGAGAGCCTGCGTCACGAAATCACTGCATTGCTGACCCTCGCCACGCCGAAGGACGAAGTGGTGCTGCGCCTGGAAAGTGGCGGTGGCATGGTGCACAGCTACGGTCTGGCCTCATCGCAACTGGCGCGGATCCGTGAGGCCGGCGTGCCGTTGACCGTGTGCATCGACAAGGTCGCGGCCAGCGGCGGCTACATGATGGCGTGCATCGGCGAGAAGATCATCAGCGCTCCATTCGCGATTCTCGGCTCGATCGGGGTTGTCGCCCAGCTGCCCAACGTCAATCGGCTGCTGAAAAAGCACGACATCGATTTCGAAGTGCTGACCGCGGGTGAGTACAAACGCACCCTCACCGTATTTGGCGAAAACACCGAGAAGGGCCGCGAGAAGTTTCAGGAAGACTTGGACATCACCCACCAGTTGTTCAAGAACTTCGTGGCTCGTTATCGGCCACAACTGGCCATCGATGAAGTGGCTACCGGAGAAGTCTGGCTGGGCGTCGCGGCGCTGGACAAACAATTGGTCGATGAACTCAAGACCAGCGACGAATACCTGGCCGACAAGGCGAAGAAAGCCGAGGTCTACCACCTGCATTACGCCGAGCGCAAAAGCCTGCCGGAACGCATCGGCATGGCCGCCAGTGGTTCGGTGGAGCGCGTGTTGGTGAACGGCTGGAGTCGCCTGACCCAGCAACGCTTCTGGTAAGCCACTTGCATAAAAGGCCCTTCATTGTTCTGCAATGAAGGGCCTTTTTTATTGAGGTGGTATATATGTATTTTTTAAGTTTGAAATGTTGATTGTGCGACCTTTAGTTTGATCTGTTATTCGCGCTTTTATAAAGAGTTCGGCTCGTTAAGCTGATGACTCCTTTAAGTGCTTGAGATCATCATGTCCTCGTTACCCGATATAACTACGCCAGTCACGCCAACTTCAGAACAGAAAGGCCTCTTTTTTGATTTGATCAAAAAGAATGCACCGTCCTGGATATTGGCGGCTCCCGAGGCGTTGCGCCGTGAACTCTACGACAGCCTCATTGAAAGTCATCGCACGCGCAGTACCGCAGGCGAACTCCTGAACAAACTGCAGTCGCCCGAGCAGTTTTGCTCGCCCTTGCTGGCCAAGGCCATGTCCGACAAGCTGTCCATGCCACTGGACGTGACCGGCGTGGTCTTTCAACACGTGCGTTCAACGTCGAGCCTGCTGGGACTGCGCAAAAAACTGGTGCTGCCGATCAATCGCGATCTGCTGGTCGCCGCGTGCGAGAACTTCGAATCCCGCGAAACCGAGGCGAATAACTACAGCGACACTTCACTGATCTATATCCCGCAGGAACTGAACGGTGGCGTGGCTTCGATATTGCCGATACAACCCCATGAGTTTGCACAATTGTGCCGGACACTGGACCTGGGCAAGCAATATCAGACTCATCTTGAATCGGTATTTGAACTTAACGTCGAATCGAGCAATGTGCTTAGCCAGTGCGCTGCCCATGTGCGAAGTTGTTTTGATGTGGATCGGCATATTGCGCTGATGAGAAAACATATCAGCACGTCGGTTCATCAAATGTTGAAGTCCGTGAAGGACGGCGACAGCACGATCAAACTGGGGAAAAACACCCTGGGCTATCAGAGTCTGGAAATGTTCAACATGGCCCTGCATGGCCCACTGTTCATCGGACCTGTCAGTGAGCACGCCGACGATGATTATCGCTGTGTCGTTTACCTGCCGGGCGATCCGCTGCATCCGCTGAAAGAATATGCGTCGTTCACCGACTTTGAGGTCGAGTTGAGCAGACGCCTGAAAAAACCGGCGTTCAAGGCGTTTTTCATGGGTTTCCTGAAGATGAGCGAGCGCGCGGCCTTTCAACAGGAGCTGAACATTCGCTTGTACCCCGGTGGCAGTTCACTCCTGACGAGCACGGGCACCTACGTGACGTTGACGGGTGTCGATATCGAGGGCGATCCCTTTACCTGTATACACCGTCAGCAGGTTGCGCGGACCGTGGCCGACGCCCGGCTTCTGGTGGTTCCCACGGATGATGAAGACGAGAAAACCCGCCTCGCACGCCTGGAAACTTTCAAGGAAATCGGTATCAATCTGTTGCTGGTCGCGGCCTCGTTTTTGCCCGGAGTGGGTGAAGTGCTGTTGACGCTGGGCACTCTGCAGCTGCTGTCGCACGTGTATGAAGGCATCGCAAGTTGGACCCGTGGCGAGCAGGAGCAGGCCACGGATCACCTGTTCGATGTTATCGAAAACATCATTCTGATGGCTGCTTTCGCTGCCGGGACGAAAGCCATCGGGGCAGCCTATAGAACCGTCAGGTCGTCGGCCTTCATCGAACGTTTGATTGCGGTCAATCCGGGCGGTGGACGCTTGCGTCTGTGGAAGTCGGATCTCAACGCTTATCGTCAGCATCGGCGGTTGCCCAGAGGATTGCCCGTCGACGCCCGCGGACTGCGTTGGTTCGAGGGACAGGCTTACGTCACCCTCGACACCGTTCGGTACGCGGTGCATCAACAACCTGAAACCGAATTGTGGGAAGTGCTGCCTCCACCGGGCGCAGCAGAAGACTACCGTCCGTTGCTCGAAACCAATGACCGCGGCGCCTGGCGCCATGACTCGGAGCGGGTGCAGGAGTGGGGGCGGCTGACGTTGTTTCGTCGTTTCGGCTACGCCAGAGAAGCGATCCCGGACGCCGTGGCGACGCGTGTTCTGGCGGTCAGTGGGCTTGATGACAGCGTGTTGCGGCAGGTGCATATCGATCAGGTGCAGACCCCGGCACTGCTGGTCGATACCGTGCAGCGTTTCATGGCGGACGCTGCAGTCAGGGCGTTTATCGAACAGTTGCAGGCGCCGAGTGCTGCAGCGTTGGCCGATCCTGATCTGCAGTTGCATGTGCTCACCGCCGCCGTGAAATGGCCATCCGATAACGCAATCAGCGTGGTCAACGCGTTGGATTACCCAGTCAACCGTTACGGTTCGCAAACCGCCAGGAGCGTTATCCGGCTGACTGAGGACGCGTTGCACAAAGGTCAGTTACACCATTCGCTGCTGTCGAAGCTCTCGCGCAATCAGCGAGAAAGCCTGCTCGGCAACGCGTCGACAAACACTGAAGTGCAAGCACAGGAACTGGCGCGGATCATTGCCGAACAGGCTCAAACCGCGCGCCCCGATTTGTTCCGGCGGGTATACCAGCGTAGCCAAGTCCCAAGCCATCCCCGTGTCGCGGTACTGATGCAACACTTTTCCGAGCTGCCCGCCAGTGCCGCCGAAGAGTTGGTGAACAATGCGTTCAGTGGTGAATGGCGCGAGCTGGACGCGAAACGCGTGCCCTTGCGGCTGGCGGAGGAGGCGCGGCGTTATCAGCAGATGATCCGTGTCTGTCGCGCCTACGAAGGTTTGTACCTCGACGGGGCGGGAGGGCAGTACACCAATCGACTGGTGCTCGATGCACTCAAACACCTCCCGGGCTGGTCCGACGCTGCGTTCGTGCAAATACTCGAATGGACCGCGACCGATGATTCGGTAGCCGCAATTGGACCGGCGACAGCGAGCGAGCGCACGGTGGTCAGCGTGTTCGAGGATCGAATCAACGTTATCCAGGGCACCGACGCACCGCTTGTCACATTCACCAGGCGCACCCGTGAACACTATTTTCGGGCGCTCTGGATGGGGCTTTCGACACAGCGCAGGACGGCGCTGGGCGTACAGGCGGAAAAGGGTGCCGCCATGCTGCAGGAAAAAATTACCCGAGTGGCGCAGGAACGACGGACTATCTTCGCGCAGACCATTGGCGGGGGGCTCGGAGAGCTGTCACCCATGGGACTGGCCGAGCGTCCTGCCATTGTGTCGAGTGCGGCCTCCGGCGAAGTCACCAACGTCATGGTGCGCCGGGCCCTGGAGCTTTATCCGATGCACACCCCTGCGCAGATTCATCGCTTGCTCAACGCCTTGGGCACTAACGAAATCAAGGTGCTGATGAAGCTCGAAGCACTGCGGCTGGAGTTTTTCGCGCTCAGGGAAACCTTGAGTCGCTGGGTCAGCCGTCAGACTTGGCACCTGAGCGCCGATGGCACACGGCAGCCGACTTCCCGTGGCAGCAAGCTGCGCGCCATGCGCGCGATCATTCGCAGTTGGCGCAAGGAGCCGGGGAATGTGGCTGCAGACCAAAGTTTATATGGCACCTTACGGTTCGCGCCGGAGCCTTTGGGGGAGCTGCCGCCGGTGGTGGCCGATTTCAGCCACGTCGGGCGGGTCATCATGGACGGTGTAATGCCCGATGCCGGACTAGACGATTTTCTGCGCAACTTCAGCCAGTTGCGCAGTCTGTCGCTGAGCGACAATCAGCTCAGCCAGTTGCCCGAGTCGCTGGAGCGGATACGCTGGCTGACGCATCTTGACCTGAGCAGCAATCGCCTGCAGTCCTCTGAAGCATCGCTTGCTCAATTGGGGCGGATGAAAGACCTGCGGGTGCTGCACCTTGATTTCAACCCGAACCTGGCGCAGTTGCCCGATCTCGGTGGGCTGGCGCATCTTGAGCAGTTGACCGTGCGCGCAAACCGGATGACACACTGGCCACAGCGCCTGTCCGGGCTGCGTCGATTGCAGTTGCTGGATCTGCGCGACAACCGGATTGAAACCCTGCCAGCGCAGGCGTTCGACACTACCCAATTGCCGCAGATGATTCGCTTGCACGGTAATCCGTTGTCCTCCGACACGCTGAAAAACATCGCGACTTATCAGCAGACCTTCAGTGGTCGTTTCGGTGTGACGGCCATGGAGGGGCGCAAATCTCCACTGCAAACCGTGGCGCGGGAAGATCAAAGCGTGCAGTGGCTGGCTGGGGAAAGTGCCAGCGTGGCGTCGTCCCGGCGCGAGGTATGGGAGGCGCTGCGCGCGTTACCCGAGTCCACGGATTTTTTCCAAGTGCTGTTGCAACTGGTGCACACCGCAGAATTCACCCGCGTGTATCCGCATTTGCGTCAGCGTGTCTGGGATGTGGTGGACGCGGCTGCTGGCGATCAGCGCCTGCGCCGGTCATTATTCAGTGCGGCGCGCAGTGCCAGGGTCAGTGTCGACGGGTACAGCGCGTTGTTCAGCGAAATGGAAGTACTGGTCTTGTGTTTCCGTGCGAGGGCGGCAGCTACCGCCGGTGTGCAGGCGCTGGAAGAGCAACTGGTGAGTCTGCTCAGGGGCCTGTTCCGTTTGCACGAAGTGGAAAGCCTGGCGCTGGCGGACATCAGCGCACGTTTCCACACCGCGCCGATGGACTACGATCAGGCGTTGCAAGTCAGCCTGGCCTATCGGGTGGGTCTGGCGCAACGCTTGAACCTGCCGGCGCAGCCGCGAACGCTGAGCAGCCCCTTGACTGTCGAGGTGTCGCCGACCGTTCTGGATCAGGCCTTTCAACAGGTGCTCAAGACCGAGAGCAGCGGCGCGTTACGCGACTGGAGCATGGCGCAGACGTTCTGGGTCGAGTATCTGGAGTCGGCTCACGGTGATCGGTTTTCCGTGGTGAACGAACAGACGTCGCGGGCGATGGCGCAATTGGAAGGGCAGATCGAACTGACGCGCGAGGCGGCCTCGACGCAGATGAATGCGATCCTCGACAACTTCAGTAATCAGCGCCGGGAATTGATCGGGCAACTGACGGATCAGGCATTGGCACGCCACGCCGAACCTGACGTGTCAAAGGCCGCGACGGCTGAAATGATGGAGGCTTGATGAGGCGTCGCTTGCACGCAACGCTTGGCGTTAACGCCCGGAATGAACAACGCCTTGAGCCCGATTGCAGGCTCAAGGCGTTTTTCGATCAGCGACGACGGAACAGCGGCAGCGGTTCGTCGGTGGCGGCCTGATAAGTGACCGAGAAGTCCTTCAGGCTTTCCAGTGCTTCGTACGGGTCTTTGTCGGCGCGCAAGGCGAACGCGTCGAAACCGCAGCGGTGCATGTAGAACAACTGGTCACGCAGCACATCGCCAATCGCCCGCAGTTCGCCTTTGAAACCGTAACGGTCGCGCAGCAGGCGGGCGTTGGAGTAATTGCGGCCGTCGGTGAAGGCCGGGAAGTTCAGGGCAATCACCTGGAACTGCGCGACGTCGTCACCGATTTCCTCGGCTTCTTCATCGGCGTCCAGCCACACACCCAGTCCGCCGTCGCGGGCCTTGAGCATGCGGCTGTGTTCACGCCAAAGCTGCAAAGGAACGATCAGATCGTCGCAATTGCTGATGTCGTCGATGTTGAAATCTTTCGGCAGCAGGTGCCAGGTTTCGTCGACGACTTCGTTGTTCTTAATGATTCGCTGCATAGACGCGTTCCTTGAAGAGGTCGATGCCAATACGCTGGTAGGTGTCGATGAAGCGCTCGTCCTCGGTACGTTGTTCAACGTACACATCGATCAGCTTCGAGATCACGTCCGGCATGTCGTCCTGAGCAAAGGACGGGCCGAGAATCTTGCCCAGGCTCGCGTCACGGCTGGCGCTGCCACCGAGGGATACCTGGTAGAACTCTTCACCTTTCTTGTCCACTCCGAGAATGCCGATGTGACCGACGTGGTGGTGACCACAGGCGTTCATGCAGCCGGAGATGTTCAGGTCCAGCTCACCGATGTCGAACAGGTAATCCAGGTCGTCGAAACGGCGCTGGATCGATTCGGCGATCGGGATCGACTTGGCGTTGGCCAGCGAGCAGAAATCACCGCCCGGGCAGCAGATGATGTCGGTCAGCAGGCCGATGTTTGGCGTGGCGAAACCGCTTTCACGCAGTTCGCCCCACAGGGTGAACAACTGGCTCTGCTCGACGTCGGCCAGAATGATGTTCTGCTCGTGGGACGTGCGTAGCTGACCGAAACTGTAGCGCTCGGCCAGATCGGCGACGGCGTCCAGCTGCTTGTCGGTGATGTCGCCCGGCGCAACGCCGGTCGGCTTCAGCGACAGGGTTACGGCGACATAGCCCGGCTTCTTGTGCGCCAGGGTGTTGCGCGAGCGCCAGCGGGCGAAACCCGGATGCTCCTTGTCGAGTTCGGCCAGGGCGGCAGTCTGGTTCTCCAGCGCCTTGTAGTCCGGATCAACGAAGTGTTTGGCGACGCGATGCAGCTCGGCTTCGGTCAGTGTGGTCTGGCCGCCGCGCAGGTGCTCCATCTCGGCATCGACTTTTTGCGCGAAGACTTCGGGGGTCAGCGCCTTGACGAGGATCTTGATCCGCGCCTTGTATTTGTTGTCGCGACGGCCATAGCGGTTGTACACACGCAGGATGGCGTCGAGGTAGCTCAACAGGTCCTGCCACGGCAGGAACTCGTTGATGAAGGCGCCGACCACCGGAGTACGGCCCAGGCCACCGCCGACCAGTACACGGAAACCCAGTTCGCCGGCGGCGTTGTGGACCGGCTCCAGGCCGATGTCGTGAACTTCGATGGCGGCACGGTCAGCGGTCGAACCGTTGACGGCAATCTTGAATTTGCGTGGCAGGTAGGCGAATTCCGGGTGGAATGTAGTCCACTGACGGACGATTTCGCACCATGGGCGCGGGTCGATCACCTCATCGGCGGCGACACCGGCGAACTGGTCGGTGGTGACGTTGCGCAGGCAGTTGCCGCTGGTCTGGATCGCGTGCATTTGCACGGTGGCCAGTTCCGCGAGGATGTCCGGAATGTCTTCCACCGCCGGCCAGTTGAACTGCACGTTCTGCCGGGTACTGATGTGGGCGTAGCCCTTGTCGTAGTCACGGGCAATCTTCGCCATCATGCGCACCTGACGGGAAGTCAGTTGGCCGTAAGGCACCGCCACGCGCAACATCGGCGCAAAACGCTGGATGTACAGGCCATTTTGCAGGCGCAGGGGGCGGAATTCTTCTTCGCTCAGCTCACCTGCCAGATAGCGTCGGGTCTGATCACGGAACTGCTTGACGCGGTCCTCGATGATCCGCTGATCGTACTCGTCGTATACGTACATATAAGTCCTGTTCTCAGGCTTTGGGCTACTCGGAAAACGCTGCGTTTTCGCTTGCTGGAGTCCGATGGTGCCTCTGCAATTACGCGCGCACGGCCGCGCACTCCCTAACGGAGCCGGGGCAATATACCCGTTTGCAGTTATGCGCAAAAGTGATGTTTGAGTATATGTAAAGAACCAGATCGCCTAACGAGAATAGTTGTTGATTAACCCACATTTGTCGCGGGGACAATCATCGTCTTAACTGTGATCGAGTCTTTCTGCAATCACCGATAAAACCGACAAGAGGCGATGCAATGAGCAATCCGACCAAGGCAAAGAAAAGCGATAGCAGTGTCGATGCATGGGCCATTCTGTTCCTGATTATTCTGGTCGTAGGGACAGCGGTATTCTGGGTCAGCCATCAGTAAACGACCGATCCGGGTCCGCTTCCGACGATTGTCGGACAAAAAACGGGATCAGGCGTCAATAGCCGCTGATTCGGGGGCTATAATGCGCGGCCATTTTTCCTTGGGCCCGGGTCTTTCATGTTGAAGTTTTTCTGCCTCAGCCTCCTGCTGTTCGGTGCGGTTTTCGGATCCGCAGCCCGGGCCGAGTCGGTGCTGTTCCTCAACCCGGGTACGACTCAGGAAGCGTTCTGGGTCAGCTATTCGCAATTCATGCAAGCGGCGGCCCACGACCTTGGCGTCGATTTGCAGATCCTCTATTCCCGACGCCAGCCCGAACTCACCGTGGCCCAGGCCAGGATTGCCCTGCAGGGACCGAACCGTCCCGACTACCTGATGTTCGTCAACGAGCAGTACGTTGCACCACAGATCCTGCGCCTGGCGGAAGGCAGCGGGGTCAAGCTGTTCATGGTCAACGCGGTGCTGACCGCCGATCAGCAGGCGCTGGTCGGCGAGCGTGCCGATCGCATTGGCAGCCTGGTGCCCAATGATGAGGAGGGCGGCTACCTGATGATGAAAGAGTTGATTCGCTTGCATCCGCCAGTGGCGCGAGACGAGCCGATCGAGGTGTTGGCGTTTTCCGGCCTGAAGATCACGCCATCGGCGCAATTGCGCGAGCGCGGCATGCAGCGTGCCTTGGCCGAACATCCTCAGGTGCGCCTGCGACAACTGGTGTACAGCGGCTGGACACGGCAGCGCGCCTACGAACAGGCGCGGCAACTGGTCAGCCGGTATCCGAAGGTGTCACTGGTGTGGTCGGCGAATGACGAGATGGCGTTCGGCGCCATGCGCGCGTTTGCCGAAGCGGGCAAGGTGCCGGGCAAGGACGTGCTGTTCAGTGCGGTCAATACCTCATCCGAGGCGTTGCAGGCCGTGATCGATGGACGCCTGAGCGCACTGGTGGGCGGTCATTTCACCCTCGGTGGCTGGGCACTGGTGGAATTGCATGACTATGACCAGGGCGTCGACCTGGCCCGCTACGGCGGTCGCGATCGCCAGTTGCCGTTGCTGCAACTGATTGACAGGCATCAGGCCCGGCAGATTCTGGCCATGGGCTCGACACCGGGTTACGGGGTGAGCTTTCGCAAGCTGTCCGCCAAGGGGCGTCCGGCCTCGTATCGTTACCCGTTCGAGCTGCAGACCCTGATGCACTGACAGCCCTCAGACCCCGGCGAAATGCAGCACCAGTTTGACGATGGCAAACAGGGTAAGGGCGAACACGGCGGTGAAACCTATCCCCAGGATCACGAAATGGCTGGGCTTGCCATGGGTGAAGTCCCTTGCCCGATTCTTCCCGCTTTGCACGCCAAATGCCGCCGCCATCACGCTGTGCAGCATCTGCCAGAAGCTCGGTGGTTTGTTGTCGACTGGATCGTCCATAAATCCCCCGTCCGAAAGGCTGTCCCGACAGCATAGTCAATCCTGTGGGTTGTGCCGTGGTCGCACGGGGGATCCTGACGTGTCCTGACATAGGTCCAAGGCCATGCGATAACTATGTACCGCAGGTCACTGCGGCGGACATGGTGTTCTGTGCTCCCATTATTCAGGAGAGACAGGATGTCCCATCATTCCCCGACGTTGCCCCGTACACCCGTCAGCGCCAGCGTCCACGGCAGGTTGCTTGAGCATATGATCCCCGATTGGCTGATTGCCGCCTCGCCAGCCCGGCGAGCCGCGATGAAAGCGGTCAGCACCCGTCCACCGCCCGGCTATCACGAATTCCCGCAGGAACAGCAACAAGTCTTGAAAGACCAGGTCACGGCTGCCTTTGTCGCCCAGACCCGACTCGACAAGACCATGGCCGGCCTCGAAAGCGTCGAGGCATTTGCCCAAACATTGCTTGGCGAGGCACTCAAGGATCAGTTCAACGTCACGGTCGATCTCGGCAAGACCTTGTTGTGTCTCAGAAGGCCCCTCGAACTCGGAGTGCTGGAGGTGGAAGTGTCCACCTTCGAAGTGTTGAAACTGCCATTGCTGCAAGCGGCACTGCACAACTTCGAGGCCTGGGAGTGTGAAGCAGGGGCCTATCACGCCAAATCCGGTTTCGTGGTCGAGACAGCGACCCCCGGCGAGTTTCAGGCCGCAGAAATCGGCATCTCGGTCAGTCAGTTTCTGACGCTGTGTCGTTCACTCGACGTCGGTTCGCGTTATCAGACACGGATCAAAGCGTTTTTCGAGAACAACGACACCTTGCGTGGACAGTTCATTGCCAGTCAGAAAGCCGCGCTGCGTGCCGCCGCGCAATGGGCGCTGCTGAAAAAGGACATCGAGCCTGCCGACTACCGGATGATTCTGTCGGTGGTGGACGGTCAGATCCACCCGCAACTCGGCGGCAAGGCCGTGTGGTTTCGCGATCTGAGCCTGATGAAGCGGCGGATGACCGGTTGCGTCGTGTTCAGCATCAGCGAGCGCTACCGCTACACCAACGAATTCATCGTCTACATTCCCCATGACCCGCAACACCCGCTCAAGCGTTACAGCAGCGCGCAGATGCGGGAGGTGTTCAAACGCAAATTCACGGCGACCGACACTACGGCTACCGGACAAGGACCGACCGCTTACCAGCAGTTTTTCAGTCAGTTCGTGGCCTACGCCGACCGTCCTTACTATTTCAGTCAGTTCACCCAAAAGGCTGCGGACGCCCCGAGTGATCCGTTGCATTCGATCTGGGTCAAGGTCGCACAGCTGATACCGCCGCTGTCCACTATCGTGCAGATCAAGGAGTTGCCACCCGAAGTCCCCGGCAAGCGCGAGCCGCAGCCTGACCCGTATCTCGACCCGTTTGCCATCACGCGCCAGGACGTTGCCGGGATCTGGGGCGCCAACACCGATTTGTGGCAATACCTTTACGAACAGCACCGGGCCAAATTCATCGCCGACGCGCGCGCCCATGCCGTCCCGACGGCGGATGTCGATGCCCGGGTCCGCGCAGCCAAACTCAGTCATTTGCTCGAACTCGGCATGCTGGGGTTGAACATGGTGTCGATGTTCGTCCCGGTGCTGGGCGAAATCATGATGACCGTGATGGCGGGGCAACTGCTCTACGAGTCCTTCGAAGGCGCCATCGAATGGTCGGAAGGCGATCGTCAGGCTGCCAAGGCGCATCTGGTCGATGTGGCGCAGAACCTGGCGCTGATTGGCGTAATGGGCGCTGTGGGCAAGGGCGTAAGCCGACTGCGCCCAGCCTCCGCCGAACCCGTGATCGAGCACCTGCAACCGGTCGAGCGGCCCGACGGCTCGGTTCGCCTGTGGAAACCCGACCTCGATACCTACGCCAGCGATATTGTCCTGCCTGCGACTGCCGGGCCCGACGCGCAAGGCGTGTATCGGTTCGACGGCAAGACGTTCATTCGCCAGCAGGGCAAGCTCTATCAGACGCACTACGATGAGAACCTGAATAACTGGCGCATCCTCCACCCGCAGGATCCGGCGGCGTATCAACCGATCCTCGAGCACAATCGACTGGGCGCCTGGCGCCACACCCACGAGCGGCCGCTGCACTGGGATCGACTGACCTTGCTGCGGCGCATCGGTCACTCGACTGACGCATTTTCGGATGAGCAATTGCTCGAAATCGCCGACCTCAGTGGTGTCAGTGATGATGCCCTGCGCCAGATGCACCTCGATCACCAGCCGGCGCCACTGGCCCTGGCCGATACCTTGCGCCTGTATGAGGCGAATCAGCAGGTCGGGCGTTTGATCGATCAGGTCGAACGAGGAACCAAGCTTGACGATTCGTACCTGCTGACGCTGCCCATGCTTACGCAAATGCCGCGCTGGCCGAGCGGGCAGATGCTGGAAGTCTTCGATGGACCGCAGTTGTCCGGGCCCAGCCGTCTGTTCGGCGCGCAGTCAGGTGCAATCGAGGGCCCGACGCGTGCGCCGATCCGGATCACCCGCGCCGACGTGCTCGACGGCCAACTGCCTGAGCGCATTCTGGCAACGCTGGATGAGCCGCAAACCGTTTGGCTGCTGGGTGCCGAGTCGGCGCGGGTCATGGAATCCCGGCCGCTGGAGTTGCGCAAACAGATCGCCGATTACCTGCGAAACCGGCAGCCGGCGATGTTCGACCGGCTGTATGACGAACCCGCGTTGAACGACCCGCGAATCGCCAGGCTACAAGCCGCCACGCCGGGGCTGGGCAGTTCGGCGGCAATCCGTGTGTTGCTCGAGGCGAACGCCGAGGAACTGACGCGTCTGCAGAACGGTGGGCGGGTACCGTTGCGGCTGCTGGAGATCTCCCGTGAATATGCCCGGCAGCGGCGCTTCAACCATGCGATTGCCGGTCTGCACATGGAAAATTCGGCCGGCGGCGACAGCCAATGGCTGGCCTTGCGCGCTTTGGAGCGGCTGCCGGGCTGGTCGGACGAAGTGCGTCTGGAAGTACGCGAAGGCAGTGTCGACGGGCCGTTGATCGACAGCATCGGCAGCGAAAGCGCCAGTAAGACCCAGTATCTGGTCAAGCGCGGGCCGGTCTATCAGGCGTACAACGCGCAGGG
Source organism: Pseudomonas sp. SCPG-7 (assembly GCF_002156405.1). NCBI lineage: Bacteria > Pseudomonadati > Pseudomonadota > Gammaproteobacteria > Pseudomonadales > Pseudomonadaceae > Pseudomonas > Pseudomonas sp. SCPG-7. The sequence goes on from NZ_MVOO01000023.1 coordinate 56,081, forward strand.
GGAAGCGCTCAACGGCGTCCCGCGCCGCGGGGACAACTTTTTTGCCTCGGTCCTCCATGCGTTGCCCGATCAGACGCGACAGGCTCTGGGCTTTGCCGAGGTTTCGCGTAGAGCCGGACTGCGCCGGGCACTGATCGAGTATGCGGCCCGCCATCGCACCGAACTGGCTCGGCTGGCGAGCAGGCGCCATGGCCACAAGCAACGCTTCAAGGCGCCGGTGCGGGTGCGCCAGCATGGCCTGGGTTATTACGCCAGCGGTCGCGGCGAAGGCGTGAACCCGCTGCTGGTGACGCGCGTGCAGGACGTGTATCCGGCGCTCACCGATCAGCAGGCGGGCGGGTTCATCCTCAAGCAATTGGCCGCCGGGCGGACTGACGCGCAGATCTACGAGATGTTGCAACGGCGCCTGCGTGAATGGCAGGCGCTCGAATCGACACTGGCGCAATGGGAAGGTGTGCCTTCTCCGGAGCCGACGCTGCAATCGATGATCGGCGGCAAATCCAGCGTCGTGCGCAGCCTCAAGCAGAGCTGGCGCCATGCGCCGCTGGCTGAGAGTCAGGCGAGTGCCGCACGCCTCGATCTGACGTGCGACGAGCCGTTGCCGGAGCTGACGGCAGATTTCTCGCATGTGCGCGACCTGCGCATCAGAGGGCGTTGCATCACCGATGCCAACGGCGATGCACTGTTGAGCCGTTTCCCCAGGCTCAAGGCGCTGCGCATCAATGGCACCGCAGAAACATTTACCAACGTGCCGACGGTGCTGCAGAACATGCCGGAACTGACTGACCTGACGCTCTACGGCGCGATGCCCTATGCCGCCGACATGCCGGCACGCCTGGCTCAATTGACCCGACTTGAAGCATTGAGTGTCAGTACCTCGAGTTACCAGTCACTGGCGTTCGACGTCAGCGGCATGCGCAATTTGCGCAGCCTGGACATCGTCGCCTATTCATTGTTCGACTGGCCTGCGGGTGCGCTGGAGTTACCGGCCCTGGAGCGTCTGAACCTCAGGGATACAAGCATCAGCACCGTGCCCGCCGAGCTGCTGCAGGGGCATGAAAAACTCTGGTCGGGGCTGTCGCTGGACTGGTCAAGATTTTCCCGGGAAAACTTCGCTGGCGTGTACGAATACGTCAAAACCTTGCCGGAACACCTGATCGATCGCGAGACGATGGTCAGGGATTATTGTCGCGGCGAGTTGCGGCGCCTGGGCGAGGGTGTGCATCAATCCACCGAGGGCATATTCCATCGTTTCTTTGAGCAATGGCCGGATGAGCAACAGCGCTTCACCGCCATCAATGCCTTGAGCGATCAATATGCTGCGCTGGAACGTGAACTCAGTCAGTGGCAGCAGCGCCTGGTGGTGTCGGCAGAGTCGCTGTCCGAACTGATCGCGCGATCAAACCTGGCGCATGTTCTCAAAGCCAGTTGGCGCAACGGACTGTTCAAGCGCTATGGCGCAACGATCAGCGCCTCGACCGTGGATTTGTCGGGGTTGAGGCTCAGCGAACTTCCGGTGTTGCCGGCAGACGCCTTTGCGCATGTACGCACGCTGCTGCTCAATGGCCAGCGGGTTGCCGGTGCGCAGATGCGCAATTTCATCAGCGCATTCAGCGAAGTCCGGACCCTTGATCTGAGTAACAATGCCTTGCACGAATGGCCGATCGAGTCGCAGCGCATTTCGCGCCTGATGCACCTGGACCTCGCCGACAATCTGTTGACCGACAGTTCGCGCCTGCAGAGCGGATTGAGTGAATTGCCTGCGCTCGAACAACTGAATCTGCGCAACAATCCGTTGAGCGATTTGAACGTCGGCAGTCTGCAGCGCTTGAAGGCCCTCGACCTGCAGCGCACGCACCTGCAACACTGGCCGGCAGGCGCAGAAGGCTTGCCGCAACTGTCGTGGCTGGACCTGCGCGAGACCCGTATCAGCACGCTGCCACCTGCCGTGCTCGAGAGCACCTCACTGCTCAACACCAACCTGACCGGCGCGCCCCTGACCGCAGCGGCGTCGGCGCAGCTGCGTTCGGCGCAACTGCGGCTCGAACACGAATTGGGCCTTCCTGCCGGCGCGCTGGAGGCATTTGCCCGGGAACCGGTGCCAGCGACGTTTCCCCCAGCGGAGAACGGTTTGACCGTGGCCCGCCAGTTGCTGCCGTTGACGCCAGCACCTGTCAGTACCGGGCTGGCACGCATGCGCCAGAATCTGCAGCGGTTGCAGCCGGCCTTTAGCGATGAACAAGCCATGCAAGTGATCGAGACGCTGCGTAACGATGGCGCGACCGATGTGCAGATCGAGGAGCGGATCACGGGCTGGAGTCAGACATTCGAAACCCTCGTTCGCCGACTCAACGGCTGGCTGTATACCCGGGAAACCCGTGGAGCCGACTGGGTCATCTCCTCGCAGTCGCGCAGCCTCGCGGCGTGGCGCATCCTCACCTGCTGGCGTGCCAGGTTAGCGGTTGCCGGGGGCGATGCGGTTCTGGATCTCAACGGCCTGCAATTGGGCGATCTACCGGCGCTGCCCGAGGATTTCGGGCATGTCGGCAGCCTGGACCTGACAGGCACTCGGGTGACGACCGAGGGCAGCGACGGGTTTCTCAAGTCGTTCACCCACCTGCGTCATCTGACCCTTAATGGCAATGCGCTGACAGCGCTGCCGGATGGCGTCCGGCAAATGCCGCAGCTGGAGCGACTCGAGCTTTCCAGCAACCACTTCAGCGACACCGAGCACCTGTATGCCGCGCTGTCCGGTCTGGAGCATCTGCAAGCTCTGGACCTGAGCTACAACTACCTCGATGCGTTCGACGTCAGCTATTTCGAGCATTTGCAACGTCTGGATCTGCGCAACAACAACCTGGCCGAATGGCCGGCCGGTGCGCTGGATGCGCAGCACCTGCTGACACTGAACCTCAGTCGCAATGACATCACCGCTATCCCCGAAGAGGCGCTGGACGGTCAGCACGATGAGCTGATGGACGGCACCGACCTGACTGACAACTACAACCTGTCGCAGGAGTTCCTCGAAAGGCTCAGGGCCTATCAGACGGCGGGTAACCGCCAGCGAGTGCTCGGTTTCTCGAGTTCCGAACTGGAGGAAATGGCTGACGACGTTGCCGGCGGGCTCAGCGAAACCACGGACAGCATCGAGTCGGACGAATCCCTCCCGGACGAACAGTCCCATGCGCAACAGAAGACGCCGTGGCTGGCGAATTTGCTGCCGGAGCAGGCGTCTGCCCGAGACCGGCTGTGGGATCAACTGGCTGCGGAACCGGACAGCGGGGCATTCTTCCATTTGCTTGACCGATTGCAGGACACCCAGGAGTTTCGCGTGGCCAATGCCGACCTGACCCGACGGGTCTGGAGGGTCATGGAGGCTGCCGCCGCCGACAGTGAGCTGCGCGAGGTGATTTTCGCCGGCTCGGCCACCCATGGAACGTGCGTGGACGGGCGAATCCTCACCTTCAGTGGTCTGGAGAGCAAGGTCTTTACCTACAACGCTTTGCTCGATTTGCCGGCCGGTCGCCCGGGAATTCGTGGCGAGGCCTTGTTGTCCCTGTCGCGGCAACTGTTCCGGCTGGACAAGGTCGATGAACTGGCAAAAGCAGCGGCCGCACGCAGTGGTTTTGACGAAGCCGAAGTCCGTCTCGGTTACCGGATCGGTCTGACCGGTGGCTGGGAGGATGGACTGGAGTTGCCCGGACAGCCCAAAAACATGAAATTTGCCTCCGGTGTAACGCCTCAGCAGTTGTTCGATGCGCGGGCCGAGGTGGTTTACGCGGAACATTCCGACCGGTTTCTGGAGGATCTGATCCAGCGCGATTACTGGCTGGATTACCTCAAGGAGCAGCAGCCCGAAGCGTTCAGGCAAATGGATGAAGTGCAACTGATGGAGGAGGGCGAGGACGACGGTCTGAGTGCTGACGACCCGCTTTATCTGAGCCGGTTGTTCGATCAGGCAGCGGCGCGCAATGCCAGGCTCATCGAATTGACGCGACAGGAGATTGAACGGATCGGTTTGTCTGCCAACACGGCACCAATGCCCGGCTCCTCCGGGCAATGGTCAGGCGCGTAAAACCTGGTGAACGGTCACTCCCCGGCTGATCCGCGGAGTGACCGTTGCGCTTATTCGTCGTAACCGAGGTTCGGCGCCAGCCAGCGCTCGGTCACGCTCAGTTCCTGACCTTTGCGCGAGGTGTAGCTCTGCACCTGATCCTTGTCGACCTTGCCCACGGCAAAGTATTGCGCCTGCGGGTGCGCGAAGTACCAGCCGCTGACCGCGGCTGCCGGGAACATCGCATAGTGTTCGGTCAGGAACACGCCGCTGCGGCCCGCGCGCATTTCGCTGGCCTCAGGATCGAGCAGGGTGAACAGCGTGGCCTTTTCAGTGTGATCCGGGCACGCCGGGTAACCCGGTGCCGGACGGATACCGGAGTACTGCTCTTTGATCAGTGCTTCGTTGTCCAGCACTTCGTCCTTGGCATAACCCCAGTGTTCTTTACGCACTTGCTGGTGCAGCCATTCGGCGCAAGCTTCCGCCAGACGGTCGGCGAGGGCTTTGACCATGATCGAGTTGTAGTCGTCGCCGGCGTCCTGATAAGCCTTGGCCACTTCTTCGGCGCCGATGCCGGCGGTGGTGATGAACCCCCCGACGTAGTCGGTCACTTCGCTGTCTTTCGGCGCGACGAAGTCGGCCAGCGAGAAGTTCGGCTTGCCGTCGGTCTTGATGATCTGTTGACGCAGGTGATGCAGGCGCGCCATGGGCTTGCCGTCATCGCCGTACAGCTCGATGTCGTCATCATGCACCTGATTGGCCGGCCAGAAACCGAACACCGCACGGGCGCTGATCAGCTTCTCGTCGATCAGCTTGGTGAGCATTTCACGCGCATCCTTGTACAGCGCGGTGGCGGCTTCACCGACCACTTCGTCTTCGAGGATGCGCGGAAACTTGCCGGCCAGGTCCCAGGAGATGAAGAACGGCGTCCAGTCGATGTATTCGGCCAGCACGTTGAGGTCGATGTTGTCCAGCACGCGGGTGCCGGTGAAGGTCGGTTTGACCGGCGTGTAGTTGGCCCAGTCGAACTGTGGCTTTTTGGCGATCGCCGCCGCGTAGCTCAGACGCTCGGTACGGGCGCTGCGGTTGGCGGTGCGCTCACGCACATCGACGTAATCGGCGCGGGTTTTCTCGACGAATCCGGCCTTGAGTTCTTTGGACAGCAACTGCGTCGCGACACCGACCGCACGCGAGGCGTCGGTCACGTAGACCACTGCGTCGTTGCTGTACTTCGGCTCGATCTTCACGGCGGTGTGCGCCTTGGAGGTGGTCGCGCCACCGATCATCAGCGGCAGATGGAAATCCTGACGCTGCATTTCCCGGGCAACGTGGACCATCTCGTCCAGCGACGGGGTGATCAGACCGGACAGACCGATGATGTCGCACTTTTCTTCCTTGGCCACCTGGAGGATTTTCTCCGCCGGAACCATCACGCCGAGGTCGACGATGTCGTAGCCGTTGCAACCCAGCACCACGCCGACGATGTTCTTGCCGATGTCGTGCACGTCGCCTTTTACCGTGGCCATCAGGATCTTGCCCTTGGCTTCCGGCTTGTCGCCTTTTTCCAGTTCGATGAATGGGATCAAATGCGCCACGGCTTGCTTCATCACGCGGGCGGATTTCACCACTTGCGGCAGGAACATTTTGCCGGCGCCGAACAGGTCGCCGACGATGTTCATGCCGGACATCAGCGGGCCTTCGATGACTTCGATCGGGCGGGCAAATGACTGGCGCGACTCTTCGGTGTCTTCGACGATGTGGGTGGTGATGCCCTTGACCAGCGCGTGCTCCAGACGCTTGTTGACGTCCCAGCTGCGCCACTCTTCGGTCTCGGCTTCCTTGACACTGCCGTCGCCCTTGTACTTGTCGGCGATGGCGAGGAGGGCGTCGGTGCCTTCCGGCGTGCGGTTGAGGATCACGTCTTCGACGGCGTCGCGCAGTTCCTGCGGGATCTGGTCGTAGATCTCCAGCTGACCGGCGTTGACGATACCCATGGTCAGGCCGGCGCGGATCGCGTACAGCAGAAACACCGAGTGGATCGCCTCACGCACCGGGTTGTTGCCCCGGAACGAGAACGACACGTTGGACACGCCGCCGGAGCTCAGCGCATAGGGCAGCTCGTCGCGGATGTAGGCACAGGCGTTGATGAAGTCCACAGCGTAATTGTTGTGTTCTTCGATACCGGTGGCCACGGCGAAGATGTTCGGGTCGAAAATGATGTCTTCCGGCGGGAAGCCGACGTCGTTGACCAGAATGTCGTAGGAGCGTTTGCAGATCTCTTTCTTGCGCGCTTCGGTGTCGGCCTGGCCGGCTTCGTCGAAGGCCATGACCACCACCGCAGCGCCGTAGCGTTTGCACAGCTTGGCGTGATGGATGAACTGCTCGACGCCTTCTTTCATGCTGATCGAGTTGACGATGCCCTTGCCCTGAATGCACTTCAGGCCGGCTTCGATCACTTCCCATTTCGACGAGTCGATCATGATCGGCACGCGAGAGATGTCCGGCTCGCCGGCGATCAGATTGAGGAAGGTCACCATGGCCTTCTTCGAATCGAGCATCCCTTCGTCCATGTTGATGTCGATCACCTGGGCGCCGGCTTCGACCTGCTGCAGGGCGACTTCCAGGGCTTCGGTGTAGTTGTCTTCACGGATCAGACGGGCGAACTTCGCGGAGCCGGTGATGTTGGTGCGCTCGCCGACGTTGACGAACAGCGAGCTGCGATCGATGGTGAACGGCTCCAGACCCGAGAGGCGGCAGGCCTTGGGAATATCCGGAATCTGCCGCGGCGCGTAACCGGCGACGGCTTTGGCGATGGCTTCGATGTGGCCCGGAGTGGTGCCGCAGCAACCGCCGACGATGTTAAGGAAACCGCTTTGGGCGAATTCTTCGATGACCTTGGCGGTGTCCACCGGCAATTCGTCGTACTCGCCGAACTCGTTCGGCAAACCGGCGTTCGGGTGCGCGGAAACGTGGGTGCTGGCCTTGTTCGACAGCTCTTCCAGGTACGGACGCAGTTCACGGGCGCCGAGCGCGCAGTTGAGGCCGACCGAGATTGGCTTGGCGTGGGCCACGGAGTTCCAGAACGCTTCGGTGGTCTGGCCCGACAGGGTGCGGCCGGACGCATCGGTGATGGTCCCGGAAATCATGATCGGCAGTTCGATGTGCAGCTCTTCGAAGACGCCTTGCACGGCGAAGATCGCGGCTTTGGCGTTGAGCGTGTCAAAAATGGTTTCGATCAGGATCAGATCGACGCCGCCCTCGATCAGGCCCTTGGTGGCCTCGGTGTAGTTCTCCACCAGTTCATCGAAGGTGACATTGCGGTAGCCGGGGTTGTTCACGTCTGGCGACAGCGAGCAGGTGCGGCTGGTCGGGCCGAGTACGCCGGCGACGAAGCGTGGCTTGTCCGGGTTCTCGGCGGTCTTGGCGTCGGCCACCTTGCGCGCCAGGCGCGCGCCTTCTACGTTTAATTCGTACGCCAGTTCTTCCATGCCGTAGTCAGCCATGGAAATGCGCGTGGCGTTGAAGGTGTTGGTTTCCAGAATGTCGGCGCCGGCATCCAGATAAGCCTTTTCGATGCCGCCGATCACGTCCGGACGTGTGATCACCAACAGGTCGTTGTTGCCCTTGACGTCGCTCGGCCAGTCGGCGAAGCGTTTGCCGCGATAATCCTGCTCCTCGAGCTTGTAGCTCTGGATCATCGTGCCCATGCCGCCATCGAGTATCAGGATGCGCTCTTTGAGGGCTTGCTTGAGAGCTTGAAGGCGGACGCTGCGATCGGACATTGGGACTACTCGAAAAGACCATGACGAAGGGCCGGGATCATAGCAAACCTGTGCGCTTTTGGAGCATGTGCCGCTTTTGCATGAATATCGTTCATGTTGGTACGAGCGTCATACTGTAGAATCGCGGGCGTTTTTTTCACGATCGGGATCATGGGCATGTCGTACCGCGTCATCAGCATTTTCTTGCTGTTCTTAAGCTGGGGCGCCATTGCGCAGGAACCCGCGATCTCACCTTCTATTTCATATACGCGTGACATCCAGCCGATCTTCACCGAGAAGTGTGTGGCCTGCCACGCCTGCTACGACTCGGCGTGCCAGCTCAATCTGGGCAGCGGCGAAGGCGCAGGGCGGGGCGCAAGCAAGATGCCGGTCTACGACGGCGAACGCACTCAAGCGGCGCCGACCACGCGGCTGTTCTACGACGCCTTCGGCAAACGTGCCTGGCAGCAGAAGGGCTTCTATTCGGTGCTCGACGCTCAGGGCAGCCAGGCGGCGTTGATGGCGCGGATGCTGGAACTGGGCCACAAAACCCCGCTGACCCCGAATGCCAAGCTGCCGGAAGACATCGTCCTCGGCCTGCAACGGGAAAACATGTGCGCGATGCCCGCCGAGTTTGACGCCTATGCTGGCGCCCATCCGAAAGAAGGCATGCCGCTGGCGGTGACCGGGCTGACCGATCAGCAATACCAGACCCTGCAACGCTGGCTGGCGTCCGGTGCGCCGATCGACGAGCAGGGGCTGGCGCCGAGCGCCAAGGAAGCGCTGCAAATCGTGCAGTGGGAAAACCTGCTCAACACCCCGGGCGCGCGGCAGAGTCTGGTCGGGCGCTGGTTGTTCGAACACTGGTTCCTCGCCCATATCTATTTCAAGGACGGCGAGCCGGGCCACTACTTCCAGTGGGTGCGTTCGCGCACGCCGACCGGGCAGCCGATCGACCTGATCGCCACCCGACGCCCGAATGACGATCCGGGCACTCAGGTGTATTACCGCTTGTGGCCAGTGCAAGGAGTGATCGTGCACAAGACCCACATCACTTATCCGCTGAGCGCGGCGAAGATGGCGCGGGTCAAGAGCCTGTTCTACAGCGGCAACTGGCAAGTCAACGCGCTACCGGGGTACGGGCCGCAGAGCCGGGCCAACCCGTTCGCCACGTTCGAAGCGATTCCGGCGCAGGCGCGGTACCAGTTCATGCTCGACAATGCCGAATACTTCGTCCGCACCTTCATTCGCGGGCCGGTGTGCCGTGGGCAGATTGCGACGGATGTGATCCGCGATAACTTCTGGGCGCTGTTCCAGGCCCCGGAACACGATCTGTACATCACCGACCCCAACTATCGCGGCCAGGCCACGCCGTTGCTGGCAATGCCGGGGCAGAACGACGACGTCGGCAGTGTCCTGAGCCTGTGGCACAACTACCGCAACAAGCGCAACGAATACGAAGCCCTGCGCCGCGACAGCTACGCTGACCAGCCGGCGCCGAGCTGGTCGACCCTGTGGGCCGGCAACGACAACGCGCTGCTGAGCATTTTCCGCCACTTCGACAGCGCTTCGGTAACCAAAGGCCTGATCGGCGAAGTGCCGCAAACGATGTGGCTGTTCGACTATCCGCTGCTGGAACGCACCTATTACCAGTTGGCGGTCAACTTCGATGTGTTCGGCAACGTCTCCCATCAGGCGCAGACCCGTCTGTATTTCGACCTGATACGCAACGGCGCCGAACAGAACTTCCTGCGTCTGATGCCGGCCGATTCCCGTGAGGACTACCTCGACGATTGGTATCAGAGCAGCGGTCAGTTCAAGATGTGGCTCGACTACGAGGCCATCGATGATGACAAGCCGACCGGGTTGAAACTCGATCCGAAGGATCCGAAGTACGACTTCGCCATGCAACTGCTGGCACGCTACGGCGACCTCAATGCGCGGCCGGATCCGATCAACCGCTGTGACGGCGCCTACTGCTCGCGGCCGAACATCGATCCGGCGTTGCAGAACGCCGAACAGGCGCTGAGCCGCCTGACGTCACGACCGGCCGCCGGTCTGAAGGTCATCGACCAATTGCCGGAGGCCACCCTGCTGCGCATCGAAACCCGCAGCGGCAAACGCGAGGTCTACAGCTTGCTGCGCAACCGTGCGCACAGCAACGTGGCGTTTCTGTTGGGCGAATCCCTGCGCTATCAGCCAGGGCTCGACACCTTGACCATTTATCCAGGTGTGCTCAGCAGTTACCCGAACTTCATGTTCAATATTCCGGCCGCGCAAGTCCCGGAGTTTGTCGATGCCATGGAAAACGCCAAGGATGTCGATCGTTTCGAGAAAATCGTCGAACGCTGGGGGATTCGCCGCAGTCATCCGCAATTCTGGTTCTATTTCCACGACCTGAGCCAATACATCCACGAAACCGAACCGGTGGAAGAGGGCGTGCTGGACATGAACCGCTACGAGAATCTTTGATCGTTGAGATCGACCTGCTGTCCCAACTCCAAGCAACACCGCAAAGCCCCTTTAGGAGCTGCCGAGTGCAACGAGGCTGCGATCTTTTGATTCTTTAACAACAAAGATCAAAAGATCGCAGCGTGCCGCAGCTCCTACAGGGGGCCGGAGGTGATTCAGGAATTGTGCACGGGAGCCGATCATGTTGATTTCAGTGCAGGCCCTGCGCGCGCTTGCCGCGTGGACCGTGGTCTGCCATCACTTCATGCAGATTTTTTTCGACTTCAAGGCGCGCGGCCCGGTCGGGCAGTTCTTCATCGACAAAGGCGCAGTCGGCGTCGATGTTTTCTTCGTCATCAGTGGTCTGGTGATTTTCCTCTCCACCGAAAGCAAAGCACTGCCGCCCGCGCGCTTTCTGCTGTACCGGCTGTTTCGCATTGTCCCGGCGTACTGGCTGTACACGCTGTTGATGGCGTTGCTGGTGCTGTTCGCCCGGCCAATGTTGCCGGATCAGACGGTGGACTGGGCGCATTTCCTCGCGTCGCTGCTATTCATTCCTGCGCAAAATCCTGGCGGCTACGGAATTTATCCGACGCTGAACGTCGGCTGGACGCTCAATTACGAAATGCTCTTCTATGTGTTGTTTGCATGCGCGCTGGCGTTCCGCTGGCAGGTGCGCTTGCTGGTGGTCGCCGCGTTGCTGTTTTCGGTGTGTCAGGCGTTCGGCTGGCTCAACGAGTTTTACCGTTCCGACATCGTCTACGAGTTTGTGCTGGGGATCGGCATTGGCGTGCTCTATCGCCGGGGCTGGATTGGCGCCGGCCTGTGGCTGCCGCTGTTGGCGATGGGCGCTGCGATGATGGCGATCTATCACCTGGCACCGGCGCCAAGGTTATTGAACTGGGGCGTGCCGAGCGCGGTGCTGGTGATGGCTTGCATGGCGCTTGAGCGCTACGTCGAGCGCAATCGGTTGATGAAATGGCTCGGTGACTGTTCCTATTCGGTGTATCTGATGCACGTGTTGGTGTTGTCGGTTGGTGGTTTTATCGCGCGACGCTACGGAATCAACCCGTATCTGATGTTCATCGTCTGCGCTGTGGCTATCGCCCTGGGGTCATGGTTGAGCTACGAATGGATAGAAAAACGCAGCTATCAGTGGCTTAAAGCGCGGATCGATGGCGAACCGCTGCGCGTACCGGTCGAGAATCTTTCCCGACAAAAATACTAGGACTTTGTCCGGCGCAATGATTGGCGTAAACTGCGCCCAAGCCTGCGAGGAGTTTCCATGACCGCTATTACCATTACCGACGCCGCCCACGATTACCTGGCCGATCTGCTCTCCAAGCAGAACACACCAGGCATCGGCATCCGCGTCTTCATCACCCAGCCTGGCACCCAGTACGCCGAAACCTGCATTGCCTATTGCAAGCCGGGCGAAGAAAAACCTGAAGATACCGCGCTGGGGCTGAAAAGCTTCACCGCCTATATCGACTCGTTCAGTGAAGCGTTTCTTGACGACGCCGTCGTCGACTACGCCACCGACCGCATGGGCGGCCAGCTGACCATCAAGGCGCCAAACGCCAAAGTCCCGATGGTCAACGCCGACAGCCCGGTCAACGAGCGCATCAACTACTACCTGCAAACCGAGATCAACCCGGGGCTGGCCAGCCACGGCGGTCAGGTCAGCCTGATCGATGTGGTCGAGGACGGCATTGCCGTGCTGCAGTTCGGTGGCGGCTGCCAGGGCTGCGGCCAGGCCGACGTGACCCTGAAGGAAGGCATCGAGCGCACCTTGCTCGAGCGTATTCCAGAGCTCAAGGGTGTGCGCGACGTGACCGACCACACGCAGAAAGAAAACGCCTACTACTGAGTAAGGTGTTCACTGCGAACATGAAAAACGGCGCTGTGGCGAGGGAGCTTGCTCCCGCCTGACTGCGAAGCAGTCACAAATCGGACAATGCATTTACCCGTGATGAATGGGTTGTCCGGTTTTGGGATCTCTCCGCGATCCGGCGGGAGCAAGCTCCCTCGCCACAATTGCTTTCAGGGCCTGTAGAGGTGTGCATGCCCTGCGCGATACAGCGACGATTCGCTAAACACCTCACTGCCCAGCACCCGACCCACCAGAATCAACGCCGTACGCCGAAACCCCTTGGCCTCAACCTTCGCCGCAATGTCCTCAAGTGTCCCCACCACCCAATCCTGATCCGGCCATGTTGCCCGGTGAATCACCGCAATCGGGCAATCCGCGCCGTAATGCGGCAGCAATTCAGTGATGATTTTCTGCAGATGGTTGACCCCCAGGTGAATCGCCATGGTCGCGCCATGCTGCGCCAGACTGCTCAACTCCTCACCCGCCGGCATCGCGGTCTTGTCCGCGTAGCGGGTCAGAATCACGCTCTGTGACACATCCGGCAGCGTCAGCTCGGCGCCGAGCAAGGCTGCACAGGCGGCGGTGGCGGTGACGCCGGGGATGATTTCGAACGGAATATTCAACTCGCGCAGATAACGAATCTGCTCGCCAATCGCGCCATACAGGCTCGGATCACCCGAGTGCACCCGCGCCACGTCCTGGCCATTGCCGTGGGCGGTTGTGATCAGTTCAATGATCTGCTCCAGATGCAATTCGGCGCTGTTGACCACCGTTTCCGCCTGATGTCCCTCGAGCACGGCGGCCGGTACCAGCGAGCCTGCGTAGATGATCACCGGGCAGCTGCGGATCAGCCGCTGGCCTTTGACGGTGATCAATTCCGGGTCGCCGGGGCCGGCGCCGATGAAGTAGACGGTCATGAAGAAATCCTGTGAAAAACGGGGCAGGGCAACGCTTCAGATGAAGATTGCTCATGATCAAACAGGGGGATTATCGGGAATTTACGCAGCGCCGGCCAATGCCAGTGTCGCCTGAGCGTATTTCTGCCGGGAAATCAGCAGCTTTGCCGGTGCCTGAATCAACTGCTCGGCCAGGGCCAGGGCGGCACTTTCCGCCACACCGTAGCAACCGGTGCGCTCGTAGGCGATCTGCGAATGGTGGCTCAGGCGTTGCTGATAACTGGCCAGTTCGTCGCTGCTGAAATACAACAGCGGCAGCGCCAGTTGACTGGCCAGTTCCTGCAGGCCGGGTTCATCGCGTTTAAGATCGATGCTGGCCAAGGCCTTGACCGCTTCAAGTTCTATACGATGCGCCTGCAACGCCTGATCGAGTAACGCGCGCAGCGTGCTGACCGGGCAGCCGCGCTGGCAGCCCAGGCCGACCACAAAGGTCGGCGCTGCGCGGTCATCGGTCATGCGTGGTACTGACCATCGCTTTTGCGACGGAACAACCAGGCGCTGATCAGGCCCAAGGCCAGCCAGAACGCCACGTTGGTCAACTGCGAAGCGATTTTGAACTGGGCTTCCAGCGCTTGCGGAGCGAGCATCGAATGCACTTCCGGTTGCGGCGCGCCGATCACATGCGGCACGGCGAGGATCGCCACGCCCAGCAGCTTCATCAGCCAGTGACGGCTGAACACGATGAGAGCCAGGCCGACTGCGGTGGAAGCGGCGGTGCCGATCCACCAGGTCTGTCGCGACGCCAGATCGGCGGCAGCGGTGCCCGGCAGTTCAGGCGGCAGGCCGAGGGTCGGCGCGAGGACGAAGGTCGCGTAACCGGCCAGGCCCCAGAGTAGGCCCTGCGAAGTTTTGGTCGGTGCACGCAGGGTGTACAGGCCGGCGAGCATCAGCGCGAAACCGACCGCCACTACCAGATTGCCGCCGGTGGTCGAGACCACGCGTTGCCAGCCGTCTTCCGGCTCCCAGGCTTCAGCGTCGTGAGTGTGTGCGGCTGTACCGGCGGCGTGTTCGTGAACGGCCACCGGCTCGGACTTCTCGAAGGTTTCGGCCTGCAGAATCAGTGGCGAAACCCAGAAGCTTTGCAGCAACGTCAGCAGCAGGGCGGCCAGCAGGCCGGTGAAGCCTGCGGTTTGCGCGATACGCTTGATCATGTCGGCAGGTCTCAGTGGCACGGGAACGCGGCGCTGTGGCGGGTATCGTGAGCGGCGTTGTGCACCGCTTCGATGTGCGAGAAACCGGCGAAATAAACGAGGCCTGCACCCAGGATCGACGCGAAGATCGCGGCGGTCAGGCGTTGGCTCAAGGTGGCGGTGCTGGAGATTTTGTCGGTGTTGCTGCCGGTGCTGCTGATGATCGACATGGCGCTTCCCTCTGGAGTGTCAGCGGGTGATATAGAGCGCATGGAAACCCCTGCGAGTCGGGCACGCAGAGGTTCGAACAGCGCCCGCCCACCGCGGGTTTGTTATGTTCAGCGACGCAAAATGCGCGCTGTGTGTTGCGGGCCGGTCTCCGGGCTCACGAGGGGTTGGCGTCTGGCCGACCTGCAAGCATCACCTTCCCATGCCGCAATGGCACAGTGGATTCGACGCTTCGCTCGCTTACCGTTGCGGGGGCAGCACCGGACTGACATGGCTTTGAGTAAAGCACATGATTCACCGGTTTCCCGTTTCACCCTGTGAAGGGCACCCGTAACAAGTTGTGTAGGAGAGCATGGGTTGGGGAAACTAGTCAATTTTGTGGGTGGATCCGTTGCTGCGGTAACGGCCACTTAGGGTTCCGCCCTTACGGCGGGTCACTTTTGGCAAACGCCCC
>NZ_MVOO01000024.1:0-61048 GCF_002156405.1 Pseudomonas sp. SCPG-7
CTATGTGCTTGAACTGTTTTGTTACCTATGTGGGTGAGTCATACCAGCAAGACCTTTTGGTTACTTTTGGGGCGTTTGCCAAAAGTGACCCGCCGTAAGGGCGGAACCCTAAGCAGCCATAACCGCAGCAACGGATATACACCCCAAAACCAAACCTCACCGAAGAAACCCGGCAACCGTCTCCGCAGCCGAAGCCAAATGGTCCGAATGCGTAAACCCAGAAACCTTGAGCGGCTTCAAATCATGATCCCCAGAGGCCAACCAAAACACCTCAATACTCGGCGATAGATCGTAAGCCTCGACAGCGTCCCGATTGCCAAGAGCATCCCGCTCCCCCTGAACAATCAACGTCCGAATCCGCAAAGAAGCCAGATGCTCAACCCGAGGTTTCTCCGGTTTCCCAACCGCATAAAACGGATATCCAAGACAGACAAGCGCATCAGCCCCCAACTCATCGGCCAAAAGACTGGCCATCCGCCCCCCCATCGACTTCCCGCCAACCGCCAAAACCCCAGCGACATGACGTCGCACTTCAGCGAACACTTCGCGCCAGCACTCAAGCAGTTTCGGCGCCGGATTCGGCGGGCGTTTACTGCCATCAACCCGCCGCTGCGCCATATAAGGAAACTCAAACCGCAACACGTTCACGCCCAATCCAGCAAGGCGCCCAGCCATATCCGTCATCCAGTCACTGTCCATCGGCGCACCCGCCCCATGGGCCAGGATCAATGTCGCCGAAGCCTTGCCCGACGCAGCATCCCAAAGCCACCCATGATCCCGCACGCACTGCGCCCATTGATCCCCGTCAATACTGGCCTTGTGCTGTTTGTCCATGCTTGCCTCGCTTTTAGTCTGCCTATAACTCCAGGCGAAGGATTCGCGGCGTTTTCTGCGCGCGCTCACTTCGGCTGAACCGTGGATGGGGAACCATGAACACTTCTATCAGTACCGCCTACAACTACAAGGTGGTCCGCCAATTCGCCATTATGACGGTGGTGTGGGGCATCGTCGGCATGGGGCTCGGGGTTTTTCTCGCGGCCCAATTGGTCTGGCCTGAACTCAACTTCAATTTGCCCTGGACCAGTTTCGGCCGTCTGCGCCCGCTGCACACCAACGCGGTGATCTTCGCCTTCGGTGGCTGTGCGCTGTTCGCCAGTTCGTTCTACTCGGTGCAGCGCACCTGCCAGACGCAATTGTTCGCGCCGAAAATCGCCGCGTTCTGCTTCTGGGGCTGGCAACTGGTGATCCTGCTGGCGGCGATCAGCCTGCCGCTGGGTTATACCAGCTCCAAGGAATACGCCGAGCTGGAATGGCCGATCGACATCCTGATCACCATCGTCTGGGTCGCCTACGCCATCGTGTTCTTCGGCACGATCATGCAGCGCAAGACCAAGCACATTTATGTGGGCAACTGGTTCTTCGGCGCGTTCATCATCACCGTGGCGATCCTGCACATCGTCAACAACCTCGAGTTGCCGGTGAGCTTCACCAAGTCCTACTCGGTGTACGCCGGTGCGACCGACGCGATGGTGCAATGGTGGTACGGCCACAACGCCGTAGGCTTTTTCCTCACCGCCGGTTTCCTCGGGATGATGTACTACTTCGTGCCGAAACAGGCCGAACGTCCGGTGTATTCGTATCGCCTGTCGATCGTGCACTTCTGGGCGCTGATCACCCTGTACATCTGGGCCGGCCCGCACCACCTGCACTACACCGCGCTGCCGGACTGGGCACAGTCGCTGGGCATGGTGATGTCGCTGATTCTGCTGGCACCGAGCTGGGGCGGCATGATCAACGGCATGATGACCCTCTCGGGCGCCTGGCATAAGTTGCGCAGCGACCCGATCCTGCGCTTCCTCGTGGTGTCGCTGGCGTTCTACGGCATGTCGACCTTCGAAGGTCCGATGATGGCGATCAAGACTGTAAACGCCCTCTCCCACTACACCGACTGGACCATCGGCCACGTTCACGCCGGCGCGCTCGGCTGGGTAGCGATGATTTCCATCGGCGCGCTGTACCACATGATCCCGAAAGTCTTCGGCAAAGAGCAGATGCACAGCATCGGCCTGATCAACGCGCACTTCTGGCTCGCGACCATCGGCACCGTGCTGTACATCGCCTCGATGTGGGTCAACGGTATCGCCCAGGGCCTGATGTGGCGCGCAGTCAACGAGGACGGCACGCTGACCTACTCCTTCGTCGAAACCCTGGTGGCCAGCCACCCAGGCTTCATCGTACGTCTGGTCGGTGGGGCGATCTTCCTCAGCGGCATGTTCCTGATGGCTTACAACACCTGGCGCACCGTGCGGGCCTCGCAGCCTGCTGACGTCGTTGCTGCCGCGCAGATGGCCTGAGGAGTCCGCCATGAAACACGAAACGATTGAAAAGAACGTCGGCCTGCTGATGCTGCTGATGGTGTTTGCCGTGAGCATCGGCGGCCTGACCCAGATCGTCCCGCTGTTCTTCCAGGACGTCACCAACAAACCGGTGGAAGGCATGAAGCCCTACACCGCGCTGCAACTGGAAGGCCGCGACATCTACATCCGCGAAGGCTGCGTCGGTTGCCACTCGCAGATGATCCGCCCGTTCCGCGCTGAAACCGAACGCTACGGGCACTACTCGGTGGCCGGCGAAAGCGTGTGGGATCACCCGTTCCTCTGGGGTTCCAAGCGTACCGGGCCGGACCTGGCCCGCGTCGGCGCGCGTTACTCGGATGACTGGCACCGCGCGCACTTGTACAACCCGCGCAACGTGGTACCCGAGTCGAAAATGCCGGCCTACCCGTGGCTGGTCACGCAAGCGGTCGACAGCAGCCACACCGAAACCAAGCTCAAGACCATGCGCACCCTCGGCGTGCCGTACACCGACGATGACATCAGCGGCGCGGTCGCCAGCCTCAAGGGCAAGACCGAGATGGACGCCCTCGTCTCCTACCTGCAAGTGCTTGGCACTGCGATCAAGAGCAAGAGGTGAGCCATGGTCATTGAAATGAGCACAGGCCTCATACGTGGCCTCGGCACGGTCGTGGTGTTCGTCGCCTTCGTCGGTCTGACCTTGTGGGTATTCAATCGCAAGCGCACCCCGGAGTTTGCCGAAGCACGTCTGCTGCCGTTCGCCGACGAGCCGCAACCCGACACTACCCCCGCATCTGAAACAAGGAGTACCCGGCCATGACCACCTTCTGGAGTACGTGGATCTGCGTACTGACCATCGGCAGCCTGATCGGCCTGACCTGGCTGCTGATCGGCACCCGCCGGGGCGAGACCAAGGGCAGCGTCGACCAGACCATGGGCCACAGCTTCGACGGCATCGAGGAGTACGACAACCCGCTGCCGCAGTGGTGGTTCATGCTGTTCGCCGGCACGCTGGTGTTTTCCGTGGGCTATCTGATCCTGTATCCGGGCCTGGGCAACTGGAAAGGCATTCTGCCCGGCTACGAGGACGGCTGGACCGGCGTCCACGAATGGGAAAAGGAAATGAGCAAGGCCGACGCCAAATTCGGGCCGATCTTCGCCAAGTTCGCCGCCATGCCGGTGGAAGAAGTGGCGAAGGATCCGCAGGCGCTGAAAATGGGTGGCCGACTGTTCGCCTCCAACTGCTCGGTGTGCCACGGTTCCGACGCCAAGGGCGCGTTCGGTTTCCCCAACCTGGCGGACAAGGACTGGCGCTGGGGCGGCAGTGCCGAGACCATCAAGACCACCATCATGGGTGGGCGGATGGCGGCGATGCCGGCCTGGGGCGAAGTGCTCGGCGAGACAGGTGTAAAGAACGTCGCGGCGTATGTGCGTCACGAACTGGCTGGCCTGCCGCTGCCGGCCGACAGCAAGGCTGACCTGCAGGCCGGACAGCAAGCGTTCAGCACCACCTGCGTAGCCTGTCATGGGGCAACCGGCCAAGGCACTGAAGCCATGGGTGCGCCGAACCTGACGCACCCGGCCGGATTTATCTATGGCACCAGCCTGACGCAGCTTGAGCAGACCATTCGCCATGGTCGCCAAGGCCATATGCCAGCGCAAAACGAATTGCTGGGCAACGATAAAGTGCAATTGCTGGCCGCTTATGTGTACAGCCTGTCACACGGATTGAATACAGAAAAACTGATTACCGAAGACAACAAGCAATAAGTATTGCGCACACCTCTGCCGCATCGTTCTCGGTGCGGCAGCACCCCGCCCCTTTGCGACGCATTGTCGCACCCCGTCACACCCTCTCCTTTCGAATCCTCCAATTCGGGTCTACGCTTGCTCGATGCGGACTGGCCCGTGCCGGTTCCAGGTCGACCTTGAGCGATGTGTTCGACAAATCGCCTGACTGACAGGGCGCAAAGCCCGGTAGATACCGGCTGTCGCGTCGATGACCGTCCGTCACCCGATCACTGCGTTGGAACACACCTCGTTACATCTGACCTGAACCCCTCGCTTTTTTCGTCCGCTGCGACATTTTGTCCGAGGCCGATTTTGTCCTTACGCGGCGTATGGAAAGGCCGCAGAATCAGCGTTGGAAAGCATTGACCCAGGTCATGGCGCGTTGCAATGACCCCCTGCTCTCTGCATACTTGCGGCCGATTTTAATCCTAATAAAACACCCAAACCGTGGAACCTTAGAATGAGCACAGCAATCAGTCCGACTGCTTATAACTATAAGGTAGTCCGCCAGTTCGCCATCATGACGGTGGTCTGGGGGATCCTTGGCATGGGGCTTGGTGTCTTCATCGCCTCGCAACTGGTCTGGCCGGAGTTGAACTTCGGTCTGCCGTGGACGAGCTTTGGACGCCTGCGCCCGTTGCACACAAACCTGGTGATTTTCGCCTTCGGTGGTTGTGCACTGTTTGCCACTTCCTACTATGTCGTGCAGAGAACCTGCCAGACGCGACTGATCTCCGACAGCCTCGCTGCCTTCACCTTCTGGGGCTGGCAGGCGGTTATCGTCGGCGCAATCATTACCTTGCCGCTGGGTTACACCACCACCAAGGAATACGCCGAACTGGAATGGCCGCTCGCCATTCTGCTGGCCATTGTCTGGGTCTCCTACGGGCTGGTGTTCTTCGGCACCATCACCAAGCGCAAGACCAAGCACATCTATGTCGGTAACTGGTTCTACGGCGCGTTCATCGTCGTGACCGCAATGCTGCACATCGTCAACCACGCCTCCCTGCCGGTCAGCTTCTTCAAGTCCTACTCCGCCTATTCGGGCGCAACCGACGCGATGATCCAGTGGTGGTACGGCCACAACGCCGTGGGTTTCTTCCTGACCACCGGCTTCCTCGGAATGATGTACTACTTCGTGCCGAAACAGGCCGAACGTCCGATCTACTCTTATCGCCTGTCGATCGTGCACTTCTGGGCACTGATCACCCTGTACATCTGGGCCGGCCCGCACCACCTGCACTACACCGCACTGCCGGATTGGGCACAATCGCTGGGCATGGCGATGTCGATCATCCTGCTGGCACCAAGCTGGGGCGGCATGATCAACGGCATGATGACCCTGTCGGGGGCCTGGCATAAGCTGCGCACCGACCCGATCCTGCGCTTCCTTGTGGTGTCGCTGGCGTTCTACGGCATGTCGACCTTCGAAGGTCCGATGATGGCGATCAAGACCGTCAACTCGCTCTCGCACTACACCGACTGGACCATCGGCCACGTACACGCCGGTGCGCTCGGCTGGGTAGCGATGATCTCGATCGGCGCGATCTACCACATGATCCCGAAACTGTTCGGCCGCGCGCAGATGCACAGTGTCGGCCTGATCAACGCACACTTCTGGCTCGCGACCATCGGTACCGTGCTCTACATCGCCTCGATGTGGGTCAACGGCATCACTCAGGGTCTGATGTGGCGTGCAATCAACGATGACGGCACCCTCACCTACTCGTTCGTCGAAGCGCTGCAGGCCAGCCACCCGGGCTACATTGTCCGTGCCCTGGGCGGTGCATTCTTCGCCAGCGGCATGTTCCTGATGGCTTACAACGTTTGGCGCACCGTGCGCGCCTCGAACCCGGTTGAAGCCGAAGCCGCCGCCCAGATCGCTGTCGTTGGAGCTCACTGATGAAGCATGAAGCTGTCGAGAAGAATATTGGCCTGCTGGCCTTCTTCATGGTTATCGCCGTCAGCATTGGCGGCCTGACCCAGATCGTTCCGCTGTTCTTCCAGGACGTCACCAACAAGCCGGTCGAAGGCATGAAGCCGCGCTCGGCACTGGAACTGGAAGGCCGCGACGTCTATATCGCCAACGGTTGTGTCGGCTGCCACTCGCAGATGATCCGTCCGTTCCGCGCCGAAACCGAACGCTACGGCCACTACTCGGTCGCTGGTGAAAGCGTCTGGGACCACCCGTTCCTGTGGGGTTCCAAACGTACCGGTCCGGATCTGGCTCGCGTGGGCGGTCGTTACTCCGATGACTGGCAGCGTGCGCACCTGTACAACCCGCGCAACGTAGTGCCTGAGTCGAAAATGCCGGCTTACCCGTTCCTCGTGGAAAACAAGCTCGACGGCAAAGACACAGCCAGGAAAATGGAAGTGTTGCGCACGCTCGGCGTCCCTTACACCGACGAAGACATCGCCGGTGCAAAAGAGGCCGTGAAGGGCAAAACCGAAATGGACGCGCTGGTGGCCTACCTTCAAGGCCTGGGCACCATCATCAAAAGCAAACGGTGATTCTTTATGGATATCGGGATGATTCGTGGCCTGGGCACCGTTGTCGTGATGGTGGCCTTCATCGGTTTGGCGTTGTGGGTATTCAGCCCCAAGCGCAAGTCGGAGTTTGAAGACGCAACCTTGCTGCCTTTTGCGGATGATCCCGAAGCCATCAAGCACGTCGAGCAAGCTTCTAGGAGTAACAAAGAATGACTACATTCTGGAGTCTGTACGTCACAGTCCTCAGTCTCGGTACGATCTTTTCCCTGACCTGGCTGCTGCTGTCGACCCGCAAGGGCCAGCGCAGCGAGCAGACGGAAGAGACCGTGGGCCACTCCTTCGACGGGATCGAGGAGTACGACAACCCACTGCCGAAATGGTGGTTCATGCTGTTTGTGGGCACCATCGTGTTCGCTCTCGGTTATCTGGTGCTGTACCCGGGTCTGGGCAACTGGAAAGGCTTGTTGCCGGGCTACAACTACCTCGATAACGACAAGCAGACCGCGTTCGCCAACGGCCAGACCGGCTGGACCGGCGTGCACGAGTGGGAAAAGGAAATGGCCCGCTCGGACGCCAAGTTCGGTCCGATCTTCGCCAAGTTCGCGGCGATGCCGATCGAGGAAGTCGCCAAGGATCCACAAGCACTGAAGATGGGCGGCCGTCTGTTCGCCTCCAACTGCTCGGTGTGCCACGGCTCCGACGCCAAAGGCGCCTATGGCTTCCCGAACCTGACCGACGCCGACTGGCGCTGGGGCGGCGAGCCGGAAACCATCAAGACCACCATCATGGGCGGTCGTCACGCGGTGATGCCGGCCTGGGCCGACGTCATTGGCGAGCAAGGCGTCGCCGACGTCGCAGCCTTCGTGGTCACTCAACTTGATGGCCGCAAACTGCCGGAAGGCACCAAGGCTGACCCGGCCAACGGCCAGAAACTGTTCGCCGCCAACTGCGTGGCCTGCCACGGACCGGAAGGCAAAGGCACCCCGGCGATGGGCGCACCGAACCTGACCCACCCGGCCGCGTTCATCTACGGTTCGAGCTTCGCCCAACTGCAGCAGACCATCCGTTACGGCCGTCAGGGCCAGATGCCTGCGCAGGAACAACTGCAAGGCAACGATAAGGTGCACTTGCTGGCAGCGTATGTTTACAGCCTGTCTCACGGTGACAAACCCGCTGAAGCCGAGGCCCAATAAGGCCAACGGCTGACGCAAAATAAAGCCCCCACCAGTGCTCTGGCGGGGGCTTTTTTATGGGCGACTGGCCCAGATCGATTTCACCGGTACTGTGGCCACCGGTTGACGATGGCGCCACTGATTACCCTCGACCAGACTCACCTCAAGTTGCTTGCGGTCTTTGGAAAAGCTGGCCGTCAGGTACGTCTGTTGAGAGGCCGCACCGCTGAGGAACATCGGCACACTGCCTATGTAGGTCTGGCTGCCACCCTCGCCGTGGTAATGGCCAGCAAACATCGCCGTCACCTGATATTTTTCAAGCATTTCGCGAAAGCGCTTCTGTTGCTCCCAACTGCCTGTCCAGTCATAGGGTTTGTGCATATTGATAATGATCGCGTAGCCCTGCGCTCGCGCTATTCGCAAATCATTTTCCAGCCAGTCCAGTGACTGTTTGATATCGAACGAGGTCGGATTCAGCGCATGGGAAATCTTCACCTGGTAAGTCGGCTCATTGTTCAACTGCACCAGATGTACTTCACCAATATTCTTTGAATACGCCAGACTGCCGAGATAGTGCTTATTCAAAAAGCTGCCACTCACTTCAAGATCGAACTGATCGACCTTATCCACGTGATGATCACGATAATCGACAATACTGCCCGCCGCGCAACTCTCACTGAAACAGTCATTCACGTTGTTCTGGTAATCATGATTACCCAACCCATAGAGAAATTGATCGCCAAAGTGTTTGTTCAGCATCGTCTTCATGAAGGAGCGCTGCCAGCCATGGCCGAACGCAGTGATGTCGCCGTTGATCATCAGCGGCACGGCGGCCTGGCCGCCCATTTCGTTGCGAAACTGCGCAATACTCGCAAACTGGCTCTCGACCAGCCATTTCGAGCGTTTTTCAAAGTCCGCGCTCGGCTCATCTTCACCACTGTCCGATTTTTCCGTCCACGGGTATTGCGGGTCCGAGGCAAATACCATGTGCAGCGGAACACCTTCATTGGCACTGGCAAGAGAACTCAGCGATAACATGCACAGACAAGCGAAAAGCTTTTTAACTTCCTTGATTTTCATAACACTCCATTATTCCATTAACTTTCAAAACACGAACATGCAACTAGCATGCTGCAGAACAGACACCAAACTATTCGAAATTAATAAAAAATTAAAAGTCTTCAATTAACTAATTATATTTCTACAGCATGGGCATAGCCGTTGAAATTAATACTTTGAGACACATGCCAGATGGACTCGTTTCAGCTTGCTCTGTAGGGTCTGCCAAAGGCCCGGTGACCCGCATCGGAGCCACTTCAAGGATGAAGCCGCTATGTTGAATGACGACAAAACCTGTCTCCTGGTTGATCAGCCTCTTACTGAATCTGATCATCCAACCGAATCATCGGAAAAAACCGTGGAAACCATTACCGCGACATTCGACAGTCCGTCACAACCCGATTCCAAAAGCACCACAAAACGCCATCGAAATACCGGCAGTCTCGATAGCCTGGGCGGTGGCAGGCTGCCCTGAGTCTTGAAGCCACGCCTGAATCAACCAGAGCCGGCCTGCGCCTTGTGCGGGGCTGGCTCGACTAATGCCAGCCATGGACCGACCAACGGACGGCTGAGTCCTGTCTTCCTCGATTGCCGCCCCCAAGGCGAAGTAGTAACGTTGCTACATCTGTATTGCGAGAGGTCAACCATGATGGCAATCACCACCATCTCCAGCCGTGAATTCAATCAGGACACCAGCAGCGCCAAAAAGGCTGCGCGTCTGGGTCCAGTGATCATCACAGACCGTGGCAAGGCCTCTCATGTCCTTTTGAGCATTGAGGAATATCAGAAACTGAGCGGCGCAAACACAAGCATTGTCGATTGGTTGGTCATGCCGGAGGCTGCCGACATCGATTTCGAAACCGAGCGCGCAGTCATCATTCATCGTCCCGTGGACCTGTCCTGATGTATTTACTCGACACCAATGTGATTTCCGAACTTCGCAAGCCGCAAGCCGATGCCAATGTGGTCAGTTGGGCCAAAGGCGTCATCGCCCCGCGTCTGTACATTTCCGCCATTACTCTGAAAGAACTGGAAACCGGAGTCCTGCGAATGGAACGGCGTGATCCTGCTCAAGGAAAGCTGTTGCGCAGTTGGCTGACGCGTCACGTCATGCCCGCATTCGAAGCGCGAATCCTGCCGGTTGATGCTGCAGTAGCGCTGCGTTGTGCCAGCCTGCATGTGCCCGACCAGGCCAATGAAAGCGATGCGTTGATCGCCGCCACGGCCCTGGTGCATGGACTCACGGTGGTCACGCGCAATGTCGATGATTTCCGCTCGAGCGGCGTCGCCCTGATCAACCCATGGGAGCAATGAATTAGCCGCCACTGCAAAACCGTCCATACTCAACAAGTCAATTGATCTGCATCAGGCTTTGCTGCATTCGCTACACCAATAATGCTTTTTTCCCAACGCGACCAAAGGTCGCACCCTTGAGTTAGAGCGACAGGCGTATCATTGCGCCACTGCAACACCCCTTTCTGACCGCGGTCGGCACGTATCGACCGAGGCATTTGTCCACTGCCGTGGGATGCAATGATGAGCAACCAGATTCCGGTACACGACGTCACACCGCCGAGCAAAAACGCGAACAACAGCGTCGACCTTTACGCCTCTCGAGAAAAAATCTACACCCGTGCTTTCACTGGCCTGTTCCGCAATCTGCGGATGATGGGCGGCGCTGCGCTGTTCCTGTTGTATTTCGGTACGGTGTGGCTGAACTGGGGCGGGCATCAGGCGGTGTGGTGGAACCTGCCGGAACGCAAGTTTTTCATCTTCGGCGCCACGTTCTGGCCGCAGGACTTCATCCTGCTGTCTGGCCTGCTGATCATTGCCGCGTTCGGCCTGTTCTTCATCACCGTTTACGCCGGCCGGGTCTGGTGCGGCTACACCTGCCCGCAAAGCGTGTGGACGTGGATTTTCATGTGGTGCGAGAAAGTCACCGAAGGCGACCGCAACCAGCGTATCAAGCTCGATAAAGCGCCAATGAGCGGCAACAAGTTCCTGCGCAAGCTCGCCAAACATTCGCTGTGGCTACTGATCGGTTTCGTCACTGGCATGACCTTCGTCGGCTACTTCTCGCCGATCCGCGAACTGGTGTTCGATTTCTTCACTGGCCAGGCCGATGGCTGGTCGTATTTCTGGGTCGGTTTCTTCACCCTCGCCACCTACGGCAACGCCGGCTGGCTGCGCGAGCAGGTGTGCATCTACATGTGCCCCTATGCACGTTTCCAGAGCGTGATGTTCGACAAGGACACCCTGATCGTATCCTACGACCCGCGTCGCGGCGAAAGCCGTGGCCCGCGCAAGAAAGGTGTCGACTACAAGGCTATGGGCCTGGGCGACTGCATCGATTGCACCATGTGCGTTCAGGTGTGCCCGACCGGTATCGACATCCGTGACGGCCTGCAGATCGAGTGCATCGGTTGCGCCGCGTGCATCGACGCCTGCGACGCGATCATGGACAAGATGGACTACCCGCGCGGCCTCATCAGTTACACCACCGAACACAACCTCTCGGGCCAGAAAACCCATAAACTGCGGCCACGCCTGATCGGCTATGCGGTGGTGCTGCTGGCGATGATCAGCCTGCTGGTGACCGCATTCTTCATGCGCTCGCTGGTCGGTTTCGACGTCAGCAAGGACCGCGTGCTGTACCGCGAGAACGCCGAAGGCCGGATCGAAAACGTCTACAGCCTGAAGATCATGAACAAGGATCAGCGCGACCACACCTACGTGCTGGAGGCCGTCGGCCTGCCGGATCTGCGCCTGCAAGGCAAACGCGAGATCAAGGTCCCGGCCGGCGAAATCTTCAGCATGCCGGTGGAGTTGTCGAGCGCACCGGAACAATTGCCGTCGAGCACCAACGAGGTGAAATTCATCCTCAAGGACGCCGACGACGACAGCGTCCACGTTGAAGCCAAGAGCCGATTCATCGGCCCACAAACCCGTTGAGAGAACTGAACATGCCCGCCGCAAACGCCGCAAGCCCTTGGTACAAGCACCTCTGGCCATGGATCATCATCGGTATCCTGGCCTGCTCGGTGACGTTGACCCTGTCAATGGTGACCATTGCGGTGAACAACCCGGACAACCTGGTCAACGACAACTACTACGAGGCCGGCAAAGGCATCAACCGCTCGCTGGACCGTGAACTGTTGGCGCAGGAGTTGAAGATGCGCGCCAACGTCCATCTGGATGAACTCACCGGCGAAGTCGACCTGCGCCTCAGCGGTGACAGCCAGCCGAAAACCCTGGAACTGAACCTGATCTCGCCGACCCAGCCGGAGAAGGATCGCAAGATTGTCCTGACCCGCAGTGAAACCGAAGCCGGCCGTTACATCGGCCAGTTGGGCGACAAGGTCGAAGGTCGGCGTTTTGTCGAATTGCTGGGCACTCAGGACGACCACGTGTGGCGCATGTTCGAAGAAGAACAGGTCAGCCATGACAAGGATCTGCTGCTCGGTGACGAACCGTTGCAGGGCGCTGAAGACCTGGATAAATAAATAAACTGCAGAAGCCCCTCACCCTAACCCTCTCCCGGAGGGAGAGGGGACTGATTTCGGCCGCTCGCATGCCTTGTGTATGGCAGTGACGATATCCGTGGATGCACCTCTTTTCCGGCCTCCATCAATCGGCTCCCTCTCCCTCCGGGAGAGGGCTGGGGTGAGGGCAAGCGGACAACCCCAATGCAAGGGCTTACCCCCTCAACGATGCCATGACCACCCCACTCCCCTGCTACCACTGCGCCCTGCCCGTTCCGTCGGGCAGTCGCTTTACCGCCGTCGTGCTCGGGGAGTCCCGCGAGTTCTGCTGCCCCGGCTGTCAGGCCGTGGCCGAAGCCATCGTCGCCGGTGGTCTGGAAAGCTATTACCAGCATCGCAGCGAAGCCTCGGCCAACCCCGAAGCCTTGCCGGTGCAATTGACCGATGAATTGGCGCTGTACGACCGCGCCGACGTGCAAAAATCCTTCGTCCGTCACGCGGGCGAACTCGCCGAAACCACGCTGTTGATGGAAGGCATCAGTTGCGCCGCCTGCGGCTGGCTGATCGAGAAACACCTGCGCACCCTGCCGGCAGTGGCCGAGGCGCGACTGAATCTGTCCAACCATCGCCTGCATGTGCAATGGGCCGACGCGCAATTGCCGCTGAGCCAGATCCTCGCCGAGCTGCGCCACATCGGTTACGTCGCCCACCCGTATCAGGCCGACCGCGCCAGCGAGCAACTGGCCAGCGAAAATCGCCTCGCGTTGCGCCAGCTCGGCGTCGCCGGATTGCTGTGGTTTCAGGCAATGATGGCGACCATGGCCACCTGGCCGGAATTCAACATCGACCTCAGCCCCGAATTGCACACGATCCTGCGCTGGGTCGCGCTATTTCTCACAACACCGATCGTGTTCTACAGCTGCGCGCCGTTCTTCAAGGGCGCGATGCGCGATCTGCGCACCCGCCACCTGACCATGGACGTCTCGGTGTCGCTGGCCATCGGCAGCGCCTACATCGCCGGGATCTGGACATCGATCACCGGCGTCGGTGAGCTGTATTTCGATGCGGTCGGGATGTTTGCGCTGTTCCTGCTCGCCGGGCGTTATCTGGAACGCCGTGCCCGCGAACGCACCGCCGCCGCCACCGCGCAGCTTGTAAACCTGCTGCCGGCCTCGTGCCTGCGTCTCGACACCGACGGCCAGAGCGAACGCATCCTGCTCAGCGAACTGCGCCTGGGTGACCGGGTGCTGGTGCAACCAGGTTCGATCCTGCCGGCGGATGGCAGGATTCTCGATGGCCAGTCAAGCATCGACGAATCGCTGCTGACCGGCGAATACCTGCCGCAACCGCGCACGCTGGGCGATGCGGTCACCGCGGGCACGCTGAATGTCGAAGGCGCGCTCACCGTCGAAGTACTGGCACTGGGTCAGGACACACGCCTGTCGGCCATCGTCCGCCTGCTCGATCGCGCCCAGGCCGAGAAACCGCGCCTGGCGGAAATCGCCGACCGCGCTGCGCAGTGGTTCCTGCTGTTGTCGCTGATTGCGGCGGCAGCCATCGGCCTGTTGTGGTGGGAACTGGATGCGTCGCGGGCGTTCTGGATCGTCCTGGCGATGCTGGTCGCGACCTGCCCTTGCGCGCTGTCGCTGGCAACCCCGACGGCGTTGACCGCCGCCACCGGCACCCTGCACAAACTCGGCCTGTTGCTGACGCGCGGGCATGTGCTGGAAGGCCTGAACCAGATCGACACGGTGATCTTCGACAAGACCGGCACACTCACCGAAGGCCGCCTGGTCCTGCGCTCGATTCGCCCGCTGGGCACACTCAGCAGCGACCAGTGCCTGAGCCTTGCCGCCGCCCTGGAAAACCGTTCGGAACACCCGATTGCCCGCGCCTTCGGTCGTGCGCCACTGGCCGCTGAAGATGTGCACAGCACGCCGGGACTCGGTCTCGAAGGACGGGTAGGTACACAGCGCTTGCGCATTGGTCAGGCGGAGTTTGTCTGCGCCCTCAGCGGTGCGCCGTTGCCGGCGATGCCGGATGAGCCGGGTCAGTGGCTGCTGCTCGGTGATGACTCGGCAGCGCTGGCGTGGTTCGTCCTCGACGATCGCCTGCGCGACGATGCGCCCGCCCTGCTCGCCGCGTGCAAGGCGCGTGGCTGGCGCACATTGCTGCTGTCCGGCGACAGCTCGCCGATGGTCGCCAGCGTCGCCGCCGAACTGGGCATCGACGAAGCCCGTGGCGGTTTGCGTCCGGACGACAAACTGCACGTGTTGCAGCAGTTGCATCAACAAGGACGCAAGGTGTTGATGCTCGGTGACGGGGTCAACGACGTGCCGGTGCTGGCCGCTGCCGACATCAGCGTGGCCATGGGTTCGGCCACTGATCTGGCGAAAACCAGTGCCGACGCGGTGCTGCTGTCCAACCGCCTCGATGCGCTGGTACACGCCTTCACGTTAGCGCGCAGAACCCGTCGGGTAATCATCGAGAACCTGCTGTGGGCGGCGCTGTACAATGGCCTCATGTTGCCGTTCGCCGCCCTCGGCTGGATCACCCCGGTGTGGGCTGCGGTCGGCATGTCGATCAGTTCGTTGACCGTGGTGCTCAACGCCCTGCGCCTGACTCGCCTGCCGAGCGCGCCGGTTGCCGGCACCCGTTCAGAAACCCGCCCGTTGCCGGCTTGAGCCGCGCGGGCCTGGAGTACCGATGCCAGCTCTTTACGTGATGATCCCCGCCGCCCTGCTGATCGTGGCCATCGCTGTGTACATCTTCTTCTGGGCGGTGGACAGCGGTCAGTACGACGACCTTGATGGCCCGGCCCACAGCATCCTGTTCGATGATCAGGACCCGAACCACACCGCCGCCGTCGACGAAGCCAAATCCGACCAGCCGCAGGACAAGGCGCCACCCCATGCTTGAGCTGGCGCCTCTCCTGGTTTCCGCGCTGATCCTCGGCCTGCTCGGTGGCGGGCATTGCCTGGGCATGTGCGGCGGCCTGATGGGCGCGCTGACCCTGGCGATTCCCAAGGAACAGCGCAGCCGGCGCTTTCGTCTGCTGCTGGCGTACAACCTCGGACGGATCCTTAGCTACGCGACGGCCGGCTTGCTGATCGGGCTGGCTGGCTGGGCGGTGGCGAACAGTCCGGCGGCGATGTTCATGCGTATTCTCGCCGGGTTGCTGCTGATTGCCATGGGCCTGTATCTGGCCGGCTGGTGGAGCGGCCTGACCCGTATCGAAAGCCTCGGCCGTGGCTTGTGGCGTTACATTCAGCCGGTGGCCAACCGCTTGCTGCCGGTGTCGAGTTTGCCCCGCGCCCTGCTGCTCGGCGCACTGTGGGGCTGGCTGCCGTGCGGACTGGTTTACAGCACGCTGCTGTGGTCGGCGAGCCAGGGCAATGCGCTGGACAGTGGGTTGTTGATGCTGGCGTTCGGGCTGGGCACTTGGCCGGTGCTACTCGCCACCGGACTGGCTGCCGAGCGGGTGACGGCGTTACTGCGCAAACGCAGCGTGCGCGTGGCCGGTGGCTTGCTGGTGATTCTGTTCGGGATCTGGACTTTGCCGGGGCCGCATCAACATTGGTTGATGGGTCACTAAAACTGTGGCGAGGGAGCTTGCTCCCGCTGGGGTGCAAAGCGCCCCCTCGCGATTTGACAACAAACCAGGGGCCTGCTGCGCAGTCCAGCGGGAGCAAGCTCCCTCGCCACAAAAGCAGTCACTACCAATCCGCCGTTGATGCAAATCAACAGCCCCGTCGTCGCACCCCGATAGACTCGCCACACTGCCAGCCTATCCGGGGGAATGCCCGCATGCTCGACGCCATTCGTTGGGACACTGATCTGATCCGCCGCTACGACCTGGCGGGGCCGCGCTACACCTCGTATCCGACCGC
Organism: Pseudomonas sp. SCPG-7; assembly: GCF_002156405.1. Lineage (NCBI taxonomy): Bacteria > Pseudomonadati > Pseudomonadota > Gammaproteobacteria > Pseudomonadales > Pseudomonadaceae > Pseudomonas > Pseudomonas sp. SCPG-7. The sequence goes on from NZ_MVOO01000024.1 coordinate 16,239, forward strand.
CGTGCAATTCAACAGCCAGGTCGGCACCTTCGACCTGTTTCACGCCCTGCGCGAAAGTCGCAAGGCGCTGCGCCCATTGTCGCTGTATGTGCATGTGCCGTTCTGCGCGAATATTTGCTACTACTGCGCCTGCAACAAGGTCATCACCAAGGATCGCGGGCGGGCACAGCCGTATCTGCAACGCCTGGAACAGGAAATCCAGTTGATTGCCTGTCACCTGGAACCGGCACAGAAAGTCGAGCAGTTGCACTTCGGCGGCGGCACCCCGACCTTCCTCAGCCATGACGAGCTGCGGCAGTTGATGGCGCACCTGCGCAAACACTTCAATCTGCTGGATGATGACTCCGGCGACTACGGCATCGAGATCGACCCGCGCGAGGCCGACTGGTCGACCATGGGCCTGCTGCGTGAACTGGGTTTCAACCGGGTCAGCATCGGCCTGCAAGACCTCGATCCGGCGGTGCAACGGGCGGTCAATCGCCTGCAGAGCCTGGAAGAAACCCGTGCAGTGATCGACGCGGCGCGCACCCTGCAATTTCGCTCGATCAACATCGACCTGATCTACGGCCTGCCGAAGCAGACTCCGGAGAATTTCGCGCGTACCGTCGAGGAAGTCATCAGCCTGCAACCGGACCGGCTCTCGGTATTCAACTATGCGCACCTGCCGGAGCGCTTCATGCCACAGCGGCGGATCAACAGCCACGAGCTGCCAAGCCCTGCGCAAAAACTGCAAATGCTCCAGCGCACCATCGAACAACTGACCGCCGCCGGTTATCGCTACATCGGCATGGATCACTTCGCCCTGCCCGACGATGAGTTGGCGATTGCCCAGGAAGAACAGACCCTGCAGCGCAACTTCCAGGGCTACACCACTCACGGCCATTGCGACTTGATTGGTCTGGGGGTGTCGGCGATCAGTCAGATCGGCGATCTCTACTGCCAGAACAACAGCGATCTGAACCAGTACCAGAACACCCTCGCCGCCGCGCAACTGGCGACCAGCCGGGGCTTGGTGTGCAATGCCGACGATCGCCTGCGCCGCGCGGTGATCCAGCAACTGATCTGCAATTTCAGCCTGGAATTCGCCGAAATCGAGCAAGCGTTCAACATTGATTTTCAGGGTTATTTCGGCGCGCTGTGGCCGCAACTGCAGGGCATGGCCAACGACGGGCTGATCAAGCTGGAGCGCGAGCGCATCGAAGTGTTGCCGGCCGGACGCCTGCTGGTGCGTTCGGTGTGCATGGTGTTCGACGCGTACCTGGAACAACAGAACCGCCAGCGCTTCTCGCGGGTGATCTGAAACGTCCTGCTCATGAAACCGATGTATCGCGAATGCCCCGTGTCTTTGTTTGCCCTGCGGCCTTATGCCCGCAGGGCAATCTCGCCCCAGACTGGCCTGAATGTCCTCCCGTGGGTTACCCTTACGGCTTATGTGTGTTTTCCCACAAGGATTTAAGAAATGTCCGAGCCAGTTAAACTGCGCGCTCACAACCAGGCCCATTGCAAGGATTGCAGCCTGGCCCCTCTCTGCCTGCCACTTTCTCTGAATCTGGAAGACATGGATGCGCTGGACGAAATCGTTAAACGTGGTCGCCCGTTGAAAAAGGGTGAGTTCCTGTTTCGCCAGGGTGACACCTTCGATTCCGTTTATGCAGTACGCTCCGGCGCCCTGAAGACCTTCAGCCTGAGCGACACCGGCGAAGAACAGCTCACCGGTTTCCACCTGCCGAGCGAACTGGTCGGTCTGTCCGGCATGGACACCGAGAAACATCCGGTGTCGGCCCAAGCGCTGGAAACCACCTCGGTCTGCGAAATTCCTTTCGAACGCCTCGACGAACTGGCCCTGCAACTGCCCCAGCTGCGCCGGCAACTGATGCGGGTGATGAGCCGCGAGATCCGTGACGACCAGCAAATGATGCTGTTGCTGTCGAAGAAAACCGCCGACGAGCGCATCGCCACGTTCCTGGTCAACCTGTCGGCCCGCTTCCGCGCTCGCGGTTTCTCGGCCAACCAGTTCCGCCTGAGCATGTCGCGCAACGAAATCGGCAATTACCTGGGCCTGGCGGTGGAAACCGTATCGCGAGTGTTCACGCGCTTCCAGCAGAACGAACTGATCGCCGCCGAGGGCAAAGAGATCCACATCCTCGACCCGATCCAGCTCTGCGCCCTGGCCGGCGGCTCGCTCGAAGGTTGATCTCGATCCGCGGTTGAGCGAAGCGTTTCAGCCGCGGGTATACTGCGCCGTTTGCAGCCCTGCCAGGACACCTCGACGATGGTCTTCGACTCCTTCGACATCAAATCCCTGATCCGCCCCGTGATCGACTTCCCGAAACCGGGCGTGATCTTTCGCGACATCACCCCGCTGTTCCAGTCGCCCAAGGCCCTGCGCCTGGTGATGGACAGCTTCGCCCACCGTTATGTGGAAGCCGATTTCACCCACATCGGCGCGATGGATGCGCGCGGTTTCCTGATCGGTTCGGTGCTGGCCTACCAACTGAACAAGCCGCTGGTGCTGTTCCGCAAGCAAGGCAAACTGCCGGCGGACGTGTTGGCCGAAGGTTACGCAACCGAGTACGGCGAAGCGTTCCTCGAAGTCCACGCCGACAGCCTGTGCGAAGGTGATTCGGTGGTGATGTTCGATGACTTGATTGCCACCGGTGGCACGCTGATCGCAGCGGCCAACCTGATTCGCCGCATGGGCGCGCGGGTGCATGAGGCAGCGGCGATTATCGATCTGCCGGAGCTGGGTGGGTCGCAGCGTCTGGAAGATATGGGCATCCCTACCTTCTGCCTGACGCAGTTTGCTTTGACCGATAAATAAGTAGCGCCCTTCAGGCCGCCTTCGCGAGCAAGCTCGCTCCCACAGTTGAATGCATTCTCCTGTGGGAGCGAGCTTGCTCGCGAAGGGGCCAGTAGCCTCACCAAAGATTCAAAGCCCCATCTGCTTGCTGATAATCTCGTTCATCACCTCCCGCGTCCCGCCGCCGATCGACAGAATGCGGTTATCCCGATACAGCCGCTCCACCAGACTCTCGCGCATGTAACCCAAGCCACCGAGGATCTGCACCGCTTCGCGGGTGATCCGGTCCGAGGTGTCCGTGGCGACATTCTTGGCCATGGAAATCTCCTTGATCACGCTCTGCCCCGCCGCCATTTTCGCCGCTTGCCGATAGGTGAACTCGCGCGATACTTCCAGCGCCGTGGCCATTTCGGCCAACCGATGTTTGATCACCTGAAACTTGCCGATCGGCTTGCCGAATGCTTCACGCTCGCGCGCCCATTTCAGCGCTTCTTCGAGCGCGAGCTGCGAGGTCATGTTGGCCATCAGCGCCAGCGCCAGCCGTTCGCTCTGGAAATTGCCCATGATGCAGGCGAAGCCCATGTTCTCGGCGCCGATCAGATTGCCCACAGGCACCCTGCAATCGTCGAAGAACAGCTCAGCGGTGTCCGAGGCCCACCAGCCCATTTTTTTCAACTGGCGGCCGACGGTGAAGCCGGGAGTGCCCTTCTCGATCAACAGCAGGCTGATGCCGCCGAAACCCGGCGCTCCGGTGCGCACGGCGACGGTATAGAAGTCGGCGCGTACGCCACTGGTAATGAAGGTCTTGCTGCCGCTGACCCAATAAACGTCGCCGTCACGCACGGCGCGGGTTTGCAGGTTGGCGACGTCGGAACCACCGCCGGGTTCGGTAATCGCCAACGCACTGATTTTCTCGCCGCTGAGCACTTGCGGCACGACGCGCTCGCGCACCTCGGGCCGGGCCCATTTGACGATCGGTGGCAGGCCGATATCCAGCGAGCCGAGGCCCGCGACCAGACCACCGGAACCGCAGCGCATCAGTTCTTCGCTGGCGGCGACCTTGGCGAACAGATCACCTTCGTGGCTGCCACCCAGCGCTTCGGGATAACCGATGCCAAGAATCCCCGCCGCCCCTGCCTTCAGGTAAAGCTCACGGGGAAAGCCTTCGGCTTCTTCCCACGCGTCGATGTCCGGCAGGATCTCGCGCTCGACGAAACGTCTGACGCTGTCGCGAACCATTTGGTGGCTGGGGTCGAAGTATTCCTGGAAGGCAGGCATCGGCGAACTCCATCAAAGGGTTGGCCGACGTTAACCGAGCGCTTGCTTGGTTTTCAACACAATTGTGTGAATCAGCCAAATCGAGGTGCGCCCATCGCTGGCAAGCCAGCTCCCACAGGTTTCTTTAGTGTGTACAACATTTGTGAACGACCGAAATCACTGTGGGAGCTGGCTTGCCAGCGATGGGGCCAGATCAGGCGATACACCTGTCAGAGGGAAATCGGTTTACGCCCGGCAAACGAATGCGCCAGCGTCCCGCCATCCACCAACTCCAGCTCCCCACCCAACGGCACACCGTGGGCAATCCGCGAGGCGATCAGGCCTTTGTTGGCCAGAAGCTGGGCGATGTAATGCGCGGTCGCCTCACCTTCCACCGTCGGGTTGGTGGCGAGGATGACTTCGGTAAAGGTGCCGGCCTCTTCAATGCGCGCCATCAACTGCGGAATTCCGATGGCTTCCGGCCCCAGACCATCGAGCGGCGACAGGTGGCCCTTGAGCACGAAGTAGCGTCCACGGAAACCGGTCTGCTCCACCGCATACACGTCCATCGGCCCTTCCACCACGCACAGCAGCGTGTCGTCGCGGCGCGTGTCGGCGCATTGCGGGCACAGATCGTCTTCGGTCAGCGTGCGGCACTGACGGCAGTGACCCACCCCTTCCATGGCCTGGCTCAAGGCTTGGGCCAAGCGCGTGCCGCCGCTGCGATCACGCTCGAGCAACTGCAACGCCATGCGCTGGGCGGTTTTCTGACCCACGCCCGGCAAAGTGCGCAGGGCGTCGATCAGTTGGCGAATCAAAGGGCTGAAGCTCATGGGTAAGAAGTCCGACAAAACAACGAGACGCGGTTTATACCCGCGCCTCCGGTCAGCGTCAAATGCTCAGTCCTGGGCGACCTTTACCACCAGTTTGCCGAAGTTGCGCCCCTCCAGCAGACCGATAAACGCCTCGGGTGCCTGCTCCAGACCTTCCACCACGTCTTCGCGGAATTTCACCTTGCCGTCGCGCACCCACGGCACCATGTGGCTGATGAATTCCGGCTGACGGTCGCCGTAGTCATCAAACACGATGAAGCCCTGAATCCGCACACGCTTGGTCAGCAACGTACGCTGCAGCATTGGCAGACGATCCGGGCCCTGCGGCGCTTCAGTGGCGTTGTAACCGGCAATCAGCCCGCACAGCGGAATCCGCGCCTTGGGATTGAGCAGCGGCACCACGGCATCGAACACATGCCCGCCAACGTTTTCGTAATAGATGTCGATGCCGTTCGGGCAGGCCTTGGCCAGTTGCTCGGCAAAGTCCGGCGCCTTGTGATCGATGCAGGCATCGAAACCCAGCTCTTCGACCACGTATTTGCATTTGTCGGCACCACCGGCCACACCCACGGCGCGCAGGCCTTTGATCTTTGCCACTTGACCAACCACTGAACCGACCGCACCGGACGCTGCAGCCACCACCAGGGTTTCGCCTTCTTTCGGCTGACCGATGTCGATCAGCCCCATGTACGCGGTCATCCCCGGCATGCCCAACACGCCGAGCGCCATCGACGGGCTCGGCAGACCGGACGGAATCGGCATGATGTTGCGGCCGTCGCTGATGCTGTGGCTTTGCCAGCCGGTGAGGCCGACCACCAGATCGCCCTGGTGGAATTTCGGATGACGCGAATCCTCGACTCGGCTGACAGCCCCGCCGGTCATCACTTCGCCGATTTGTACCGGCGCGGCATAGGACGGTGCGTCACTCATGCGTCCGCGCATGTAAGGGTCCAGCGACAGGTACAGGGTTTTCAGCAGCACCTGGCCGTCTTCGAGATCCGGCAACGCTTCGCGCTCCAGACGGAAGTTTTCCGGGGTCGGCGCACCGACCGGGCGCGAAGCGAGCACAAAGCGTTGATTGAGAGTCAGAGGGTCGGACATGTCAGCGTCTCCTGTGAATGATGAATTCGGGGGTATAGGGAGCAGACCTTGGTGGCATCACAGCGTTCGATGTTTCTACAGACGCCTGTGGCGAGGGAGCTTGCTCCCGCTGGAGTGCGAAGCGCTCCCCCTGCTTTCTTTCAGGTATACCGGGTTTTCAGGGTTTACGACGACTTCGTCGCCGAGCGGGAGCAAGCTCCCTCGCCACAAACGAATTCCGAACGCCCGAGAAACGGAAACAAAAATGCCAGACGCGATGCCTGGCATTTTGTGTAGCTCATCCAACTCACGATGGCGAATCAGAATGGCAATTTCATCCCCGCTGGCAGGTTCATGCCGGCGGTCATGCTGCCCATTTTTTCCTGGCTGTTGGCTTCGATCTTGCGCACGGCATCGTTGACGGCGGCGGCGACCACGGCTTCGAGCATTTCCTTGTCGTCTTCGCTCAGGCCTTCAACCAGGCTTGGGTCGATGCTGACGCTTTTCACGTCGTGACGACCGGTCATCACCACGGTGACCATATCGCCACCGGCCTTGCCGGTGACTTCGGCGTTGGCCAGTTCTTCCTGCATCTTGGCCATTTTTTCCTGCATCTGCTGCGCCTGCTTCATCAGGCCGGCCATGCCACCTTTCATCATGGGAATCACCTCAAAAGTACTTGGATCAAAACAGCGCCCGGCGCTTAACGCCGAACGCCCTCAGTTATTAGCCTTGGGCGACCAAGGCATCGACAGGTTCAATAGTATCGTGTCGCACGACCGCACCGAACTGCTGGACCATCTGCTGGATGAACGGATCACCGTGGATCGATTCCTCCGCCTCGCGCTGACGGTTGGCCCGGCGACGGGACGCGGCCTGCGCCGGGGTTTCCTGCTCGGGCTTGATCAGCTCGATGGTCAGGGTCAGCGTGCGACCGTGGAACTGGTTCAGCGCATCGTTCAGGCGCCGCTGTTGCGTGGCGTTGAACAGTGCGCTGTGCGCCGGGTCCAGGTGCATCAGCCAATGGTCGCCATCGACCGCGATCAACGTGCAGTTGGCGGCGATGCTGCCGGTCATGCCGGAGATCGGCAGTTGCGGGAACAGCTCCAGCCATTGCAACGCCAGACCGGTGGCTGGCGCGGCGGCAGGCTCCGGCTCGGGTTCCGGGGCTGGCTCGGCGGTGTGCTCGCTGGCCAGGTCGTCGAGGTAGCTGTAGGCCGAATCCATGTCCGGCTCGATGTAGTCTTCGTCCAGCGGCGGCTCGTCGTCGAGGTCCATGCCCGGCGTGGCGGCATCGACGTCGGCGACCGACGGTTCGGGAATCGGCGCAGCGGCCCACTCCGGCGCATCCGGCACCACGCTGTCCGGGGTCGGCAGCGGCATCGGCGGCAATTCGGGCTGCTCGCTGGCGGTTTCCAGTACCGGCTCGACGGCCGGTTGCTGCACAGGTGCGGGTTCCGGCTCAGGTTCGACCGGATCGTTCCACGGCAGATCGACCACCGCTTCGGCGACTGGCTCTGGCTCTGGTTCTGCTTCCGGCGCAGGTGCCGGCGCGGCGGTCACCACAGGCGCTGGCTCCGGTGCCGGCGCAGCAACCGCCGCTGGTGTTGGCGCAACAGCCGCAACGACCACCGGCGCAGGCTTGGGCGCGGCAGCCACGGAGTTTGCGGAATCAACTGTGGCCTGGCTGATCCCCACTGGCTTTAGCGGTTGCCTCGGGGCGTCCGCCGTATCCGCCGGCCGGAAGGCCAGCATCCGCAGCAGCACCATCTCGAAACCGCCACGCGGGTCCGGCGCCAGCGGCAAGTCGCGGCGGCCGATCAGGCCCATCTGGTAATAGAACTGCACGTCTTCGGCCGGCAGCGCTTGAGCCAAAGCCAATACGCGATCACGGTCGCCATGACCGTTGTCGACACCTTCAGGCAAGGCCTGGGCGATGGCGACACGGTGCAGCACGTTGAGAATTTCCGAGAGCACGCCATTCCAGTCCGGCCCCTGCTCAGCCAAGTGACGCACGGCTTCAAGCAACGCCTTGGCATCGCCCTCGATTAGTGCGTGCAGCACGTCGAAGACCTGGCCGTGATCCAGCGTGCCGAGCATCGCCCGCACATCGGCGGCCAATACCTTGCCTTCACCGAAGGCGATGGCCTGGTCGGTCAGGCTCATGGCGTCACGCATCGAGCCGTCAGCGGCGCGGCCCAGCAGCCACAGCGCGTCGTCTTCGAACGGCACGTTTTCGGCGCCCAGGACGTGGGTCAGATGCTCGACCACGCGCTCGGGCGTCATGTTCTTCAGCGAGAACTGCAGGCAACGCGACAAAATCGTTGCCGGAAGTTTCTGCGGGTCCGTGGTCGCGAGGATGAACTTGACGTACGGCGGCGGCTCTTCAAGGGTTTTCAGCAGCGCATTGAAGGAATGGCTGGAGAGCATGTGCACTTCGTCGATCAGGTAGACCTTGAAGCGCCCACGGCTCGGCGCGTACTGCACATTATCGAGCAGCTCGCGGGTGTCCTCGACCTTGGTCCGGCTCGCGGCGTCGATCTCGATCAGGTCGACGAAGCGCCCTTCATCGATCTCGCGGCACACCGAACACTCGCCGCAGGGGCTGGAAGTGATACCTGTCTCACAGTTCAGGCATTTGGCAATGATCCGCGCAATGGTGGTCTTGCCGACCCCGCGGGTACCGGTGAACAGGTACGCGTGGTGCAGCCGCTGGCTGTCCAAGGCATTGATCAGAGCCTTGAGCACATGGGTCTGGCCGACCATTTCGCGGAACGAGCGCGGACGCCATTTACGTGCAAGAACCTGATAACTCATCGAAAACCGTCGCAACGAAGGAAGCTGAAGCGGCTAATGCTAGCGGAGCAAGGGCAAAATTGCATCCGGTGTGCTCGTCTAATCTGGCTAAGCTGCTGTTGGCGAGGAAATTTCGCTCGTGGTCGGGACTCATCGGAGCATTTATGCGTTGGGCCTTGGGAGCTTTGTTGGGGATCAGTCTGAGCGTGAACGCCGCCGAACCGCCGCTGCGCTTCGTCGTGGCCGACAGCTGGGCGATGCCGATGGTGCAAATCGAGCACGGCCGCCCCACCCAGGGCATTCTCCACGACATCATGCTCAGCCTGGCGACACAGGTTGGCGTGCCGGCCGAATTCCATGTGCTGCCGCGCGCCCGGGTGCAGAACGCCATGGAACACGGTGAAGTCGACGTGCGCTGCTATGCCGCACAATCATGGTTGCCGAATCAGTCCGGAGACTACATCTGGAGCCTCCCGCTGCTGTTTCAGCGCGATCTGCTGATCAGCCGCGACAATCAACCGCTCCACGTCGATCCCGCCCGCCTTCCCCGGCAATCGATCGGCACCGTGCTCGGCTACACCTACCCGACTCTGCAGCCGCTGTTCGACGCCGACCACCTGCAACGCGACGACGCGCGCAATCAGGAACAAGTGCTGGAAAAACTCCTGGCCGGGCGTTATCGCTATGCGGTGAGCAATCAATGGACACTGGACTGGTTCAATCAGCGCCTGCTGCCCACGCAGCAACTGCAGGGGGTGGCGGTGCTGCAGGAACAGCATGTCGGCTGCTATGTGAGGAATGACCCGCAGGTGCCGGTGCAGCGGATCCTGCGCACGTTGCTGCGGATGAAAATGTCGGGGGAGATTGATGACATCATCCGGTTGTATACCGGATCCTCGGAAACCACCCCGTAACTCCTTTTTTTGGGGGGACATTTCCCACAGAGAATTATTCAGTAACCGTGCGACTCGCGGAATTTCTGGTAGTCGTGAAATTCGATCCACTCGACCACATCGTACGGCAGATAAAGCTGCTGCCGGGCGCGGGAGATGGCGATGTACACGGCGCAGATCCGCTGATCGAACGCGTAGGCGTCCTTGAACTGCACGTTGGTCAGCAGCTCGGGCGTCAGTAGAACGCGGTCGAACTCCATGCCGCCCGCCTCCTGGGCCTGCATCAACAGGCAGCTTTTGCCGGGGCTGCCGATCATCCGGTTGAGCCGGGTCAGGTCAGCCACCTTGAAGCCCTTCTCCAGCTCGGCCTCGACCCACAGAAACGCCTCGTCGTACTGGTTGGCCTCGCGCACCTGCTGCCACTTCGGCACGTCGCTGAAATAGCGATGCGGGCCCTTCTCGCTGTGCGTGGAACTGTAGTAATCGACCTTGAACAACTCGATGGCGCTGGTCATGAAGTGTTCGAGGTCGCGCTGCGCTTTCATGTCGGCAAAGCTGAACGGGCAATTGGCATCGTGCAGCTGCATCGCCCACTTCATGGTGTCCCAAGGGGACGCCGTCAGCACCACGCAACCTTCGGGCGGGACAAAGCCCTGCGGATAAAACTCGATGCCGACGTCAGCTTCACGCGCGCCTTCGAACGGCACCTTGCTCTTCTCCGAGTGCCGGGAAATCAGCGGATTGACCAGACGCTCGACGTTGCGCCCCGAACGCACCGAGTAGGTGATATCGCTCTGGCGCACTTCACGCTTTCTTTTCACCAGATCACGCTCGGCGTGCTGATACTCATCGCCCAGCGTGATCAGCACCTGCCGGCCGCGCTCGATGATCTGCAGCAGCGACGCAGGAATGTCCTGGCTCTCGTCGATCAGCACGTGGGTATAACGCGGCGGCACCACGCAACCCGCGAGGCTTGCCCGCTTGATCAGCAACAAGGCTTCGAAGCCGCTCTGCCGGCCCCACGCCGGGTTGGCCTCGAGGTAAGTCCAGACGCGGCTCGAATACTCCAGCAACACCTTGGACTCAAGGCTGGACAGCGACAGCTTGAAATGCGGCAGATGATGCGCCGACAGGCTGTAGTCCCGGGAATGGCAATAGCGCTCGAGCGTTTCCAGACAGACGCTCAGGGTGCGTTGCGCATCGTGCTCGCGAAAGCCCAGGATATTCAGCGCCTGCGCCAGACTCTGTTTGCTCGCGACCCGGCCAGCGGCGCTTGCCGGCTGTGGCTTGCGCCCATAAATCAGCCCGCGCGCGAACGCCTCAAAGGTGATGCCGGGCTTGCGTTCACTGACAACGCCCATGCGCTGGCACAGGGTCGCGAGTTTTTCCGGGGTGCGTGCCAGCAACAGGGTTTTCCCGGGGTCCAGGCACTCGGTCAAGGCACCGATCAGATGACTCTTGCCGATCCCGGCGTAGCCTTGCACGTGCAGGTCTTCATCGAGGTTGGCGCGGAAGGTTCTGACCAGTTTGTCTTGTGCGGCGCTGAGCCAGCGCTCGCGGTGTGCCGGGCTGATCATCTGCTGGCTGAACGGATTGTTGGCCGCGTGGTGGCGCGTTTTGAACTCATCATCCCACTTGCCATCGGGCAGCAGGTAATCCTGCGCCGACACCTCGTCAGCCAACAGCAAACGCAGATTCAATCCCCTGATGGCGTTCAGGCCGAAGTACAACTGGCGCGGGTCGAACAGCCGTTGCGCCTCGGACAGCAGCGCTGCCCCGCCATCGACCGCCCAGGCGATCAGGCGCGCCAGCACCTTCTCCGCCGCTGCGGCGGTGAGATCCTTTTCGGTGGCCTGAGCCAGATTCTGGATGACCAGCACGGCGGCCAGCTGCGCATCTGTCAGCGTGTCGAGGATTGTCACGCCATCGGACTGCAACAGGCTCGCGCAGGTCTCGTCCGTCACGGGCAAATAAACGGCGGTGGATAAATCGTGATGTTCCGGGTGCATACAACCTCGTAGCCAGGGCGCGAACTTGTCAACGGCGCGCGCAGCAAGACGGTGGAGTATGCCACTGTTCAACCTTGGTGGCTGAACAGGCATCGGGGCGGCTGCCTTCGCGAGCAGGCTCGCTCCCACAGGGAGCCGGCGTGAAAGCTCAAATCGCGGGCATAAAAAAACCGCAGTGGGCGAAACCCATGCAGTTCTGTTGAAGCGTTCTTTGTTCGTTAAGGTGGTAACCCCACCAGCCACACCCCGGCACACAATGTTCCCGCTGTGGCTGCTTCCTTCCGGATCTGACCAGGTTCACGGGTAATCGTTGCGGGGGGACCGATGGGGTCACCATAACGACACTCACCTGTCGGCGAGCCGCGCCATTGTACCTATCTGAGATGAAGTTACAACCGTTGGTTTCAGATAAAAAATATGAACGGGTTCAAGGACATGCGCTGAGCCTGAAAAGATCGCAGCCTGCGGCAGCTCCTACAGGGTCAGCACCTCATCCGCCTTGCCGCCCGCCTGCTGGATCACCAGATGGATGAAGTGCAACTTGGCAATCGCCGCCGCCGGCAGCACGAACGGGTAGAAATCCGGCTGGCCCATGCTGCGTGACAGCTCGTTGAGCATGCCCGCCAGTTCGATCCACGCATTGACGAACGACAGAAACGCCGCGCCGCCGGGGTGCTCCGGGTCATACAGCGTGCTCGGTGGAAACGGCTGATAGTCGAAGTCCATCTCCCGTGCACTCATGCCGAAACCCAGCGCAGTGTCCACCGCGTCCATCATGTGCAGGTAATGCGCCCAGGTCTCGGCCCAGTCTTCCCACGGGTGCATGGTCGCGTAGGCGCTGACGTAATGTTGCGGCCAGTCCAACGGTGCACCCTGTTGATAGTGACGGTCGAGCGCTTCGGCGTAACTGGCGCGCTCGTCGCCGAACAGGTTGCGGAAGGCTTCGAGCCACGGGCCGTTCGCGATCAGACGATCCCAGTAATAATGCCCGACCTCATGCCGGAAATGCCCGAGCAGCGTGCGATAAGGTTCATGCATCGCCGCCCGCACCTGCTCGCGGTGGGCGTCGTCGGCCTCTTTGATGTCGAGGGTGATCAAGCCGTTGGCGTGGCCGGTCATTGGCGCGTTGCCTTCGAGGTCGACGCCGATGAAATCAAAGGCCAGGCCGCGCTCTTCATCCACGGTTTTCGGGATGACCGGCAGCCCGAGGGTGATCAGTTGCGCCACCAGCCGGCGCTTGGCGATTTCGACTTTGCGCCAGCGCTCAGGGTTTTCCGGCCCCGAGAGGTCGGGGATGGTGCGATTGAGGCTGCAGGCGACGCACAGGCTGTCGCGGCCGTTATCCGGCAGCAGCCAATTGCAGGCGGCGGGGGTGTCGAGATTGGCGCAGCGACGAAACAATCCGGCGTCGGGATCGGCATCGAGTGTCCAGCTACCGTCCTGCGGCCCGGGCTGCAGCGAGGTCAGGCGACTTGCTTCAGGCTGATAGCCGAGCATGGCGCTGCAAGCCAGGCACTGGCTGTTGCGAAAGAACAGCGACTGGCCGCAGCGGCACGGCCAGATTTTGCTATTGCGTGAAGATTCGCCCATGAACGGCGCGACGATGCGAGAACTGAGCTGCTCGAAAAAGCGGTACATGACGATCTCTCCCTGGGGCTTGCCAAGACTAGATCATCCTGAAGTCAACAATGTTCCCGAATACAGCGCAACTGCTGAGTGACACTGCCGATGTGGCGAGGGAGCTTGCTCCCGCCGGGTTGCGAAGCAGCCCCAAAACCATGCGACCTCAGTTATCCTGAAACACCGAGGATGGTGGTTTTGCGACGACTTCGTCGCCGAGCGGGAGCAAGCTCCCTCGCCACAAAAGCAGACTGCCGAACAAAACTGTATCAGGCAGAAATGCCATGGGTTTTGAGGAACGCGATAAACGCCTCTTCGTCCATCACCTTCACGCCCAGCTCATTGGCCCTGGTCAGTTTCGAGCCGGCACCGGGCCCTGCGACCACGCAATGAGTTTTCGCCGATACCGAGCCGGCGACCTTGGCGCCGAGGCTTTCCAGGTGTTCCTTGGCCACATCGCGGCTCATCAGCTCGACCTTGCCGGTCAACACCCAGGTTTCGCCGGACAGCGGCAAGCCTTCGACGACTTTCTTCTCGCTCAGCCAATGCATGCCGAAATCACGCAGCTGTTTCTCCGCCGCTTCGGCAATCTGCCGATGCTCGGCCACAGCAAAAAACTCGCGCACCGAATTGGCCTGCTTCTCCGGCAGCGCCTGGCGCATGTCCAGCCAGTCGGCATTCATCACCGCGTCCAGCGAACCGAACTTGTCTGCCAGTTTCTGCGCGCCGCCCGGGCCGACAAAGGGAATGTGCAGTTTGTCGAGCAGACCGCCGAGGGTGGTGCTGGCGGCAAATTCGGCGCCCAGATCGCCCTGATCCTGAATCTGCAGGCCATGCCCCAGCAACTCGCTGATCACCTGTTGGTTGTGCGCATCTTCAAAGAAGCTGTGAATCTCGTACGCCACTTCCAGACCGATGTCCGGCAGGTAGGTCAGCACCTGTGGCAGCGCCTGTTGCACGCGCTCCAGCGAACCCAGCGAGCGCGCCAGGACTTTGGCCGTCTCTTCGCCGACATCGGGAATGCCAAGGGCGTAGATGAAACGCGCCAACCCCGGCTGCTTGCTGTCTTCAATCGCCGCCAGCAGCTTGTTGCTGGAGACTTCAGCGAAGCCTTCCAGATCAACAATGTCGTCGAACTTCAGCGCATACAGATCGGCCGGCGAATTGACCAGACCTTCGTCGACCAGTTGCTCGACGCTCTTGTCGCCAAGGCCTTCGATGTCCATTGCCCGACGCGAGACAAAGTGAATGATCGCCTGCTTCAGTTGCGCACCACAGGCCAGACGGCCAACGCAACGGTACACCGCGCCTTCGCTGATTGTTTCCTTGCCCTTGCTGCGTTTGACCAGTTGCGTGCGTTCGACATGGGAGCCACAGACCGGGCAGTTCTCTGGAATCGCTACAGGACGCGCATTCTCGGGGCGACGCTCGGTGACCACTTGCACCACCTGCGGGATCACGTCTCCGGCGCGGCGGATGATCACGGTGTCACCGATCATCAGGCCCAGGCGCGCCACTTCATCCATGTTGTGCAAGGTGGCGTTGGCCACGGTGACGCCAGCCACCTTGACCGGTTTCAGCCGTGCCACCGGGGTGACGGCGCCGGTGCGACCGACCTGGAATTCCACGTCGAGCAGTTCGGTGAGTTCTTCCATCGCCGGGAATTTGTGCGCAATCGCCCAGCGCGGTTCGCGGGCACGGAAGCCCAGCTCACGCTGATCGGCGATGCTGTTGACCTTGAACACCACACCGTCGATTTCATAAGCCAGCGAGTTACGTCGCTCACCAATGTCGCGGTAGTAATCCAGGCACTCGCCGATGCCTTTGGCCAGCTTCAGCTCGTGGCTGATCGGCAGGCCCCACTTCTGCAACTGCTTGAGGTTGCCGATGTGAGTATCGGAGATATCGTGGGAGACCTGACCGATGCCGTAGCAGCAGAATTCCAGCGGGCGGTTGGCGGTGATCTTCGAATCCAGCTGGCGCAGGCTACCGGCCGCGGCGTTGCGCGGGTTGGCGAAGGTCTTGCCGCCGACTTCCAGTTGCGAGGCGTTGAGGCGCTCGAAACCGGCCTTGGACATGAACACTTCACCACGCACTTCCAGAGTCGCCGGCCAGCCTTCGCCATGCAGCTTCAACGGAATGTTGCGCACCGTGCGCACGTTGACGCTGATGTCTTCACCGGTGGTGCCATCGCCACGGGTAGCGCCGCGTACCAGCACACCGTCCTGATACAGCAGGCTGACCGCCAGGCCATCGAGTTTCGGCTCGCAGCTGTATTCCACCGCCGCACCGCCACCGAACAGATCACCGGCCGGCAGATCCAGACCTTCGGTCACCCGGCGGTCGAATTCGCGCATGTCGGTTTCTTCGAAGGCGTTGCCGAGACTGAGCATCGGCACTTCGTGACGCACCTGGGTGAATGCAGTCAACGCCACGCTGCCGACACGCTGGGTCGGCGAGTCGCTGGTGATCAGTTCGGGATTGGCCGC
The DNA here is from genome assembly GCF_002156405.1 of Pseudomonas sp. SCPG-7. Classification (NCBI taxonomy): domain Bacteria; kingdom Pseudomonadati; phylum Pseudomonadota; class Gammaproteobacteria; order Pseudomonadales; family Pseudomonadaceae; genus Pseudomonas; species Pseudomonas sp. SCPG-7. Next base: position 32,016 of record NZ_MVOO01000024.1, read on the forward strand.
CTCCAGCGCCTTGAGCTCGTGGAACAACCGGTCGTACTCGGCGTCCGGAATGCTCGGCTCGTCGAGGACGTGGTACCGGTAGTTGTGCTGATCGAGTTCAGCGCGCAGCTCTAGAATGCGGTTTTTGGCGGCGGTCATGGGTGTTCTCTCATAAAGCAAAAGAGCAGCCGAGGCTGCTCAATTTCTAAATCACAGTGGCTCAGGGCTATGGACATTGTGGCGAGGGAGCTTGCTCCCGCCGGGCTGCGCAGCAGCCCCAAAATCACGGCGGCTTCGCCACCGAGCGGGAGCAAGCTCCCTCGCCACAACTGCGCTCTGGCCTTAGCGCTTCTGGGTCAGGGCGCGGCGTTCGAATTCGACGATGCGCTGACGGTAGTGCTCGATAGTCTGCGCGGTCAGCACGCTACGCTGGTCGTCTTTCAGCTCGCCGTTCAGCTCCTGGGACAGCTTGCGCGCTGCCGCCACCATCACGTCGAAGGCCTGCTTCGGATGACGCGGGCCTGGCAGACCGAGGAAGAAGCTCACCGCCGGGGTGCTGAAATGGTCGATGTCGTCCAGATCAAAGATCCCCGGCTTGACCGCGTTGGCCATGGAGAACAGCACTTCACCGTTGCCGGCCATGCTTTCGTGGCGGTGGAAAATATCCATCTCGCCAAACCGCAGACCGCTTTCCAGAATATTCTGCAGCAGGGCCGGGCCTTTGAAGCCGGCGGCGTCGCGGCAGATCACGCTGATTACCAGGACTTCTTCGGCTTGCGGCTGATCCTTGTCGGCCACCGCTGGCGCAGGCTTGCTGTCGTCGACGAAGTCATCATCACGGCTGCTGAAGCTCGGGCCGCCGTCCAGATCCAGATCAAGGTTCAGGTCGCCCTGGGCCGGACCGTTGCTGCCGCGCTTGCCACGCTTCGAACCGGATTCGCGAGGCTCGCGTGCTTCGCGGGCCGGCATGCTCACCGACGGCAGGTCGTGTTCGTCCAGTTGCGGCTCTTTATGCGTATCCAGCACGCGGGCCGGGCCCAACAGCTCAGCGCTGGTGTCCTCGTCCGGCAGGTTGGACAGACTTCGGTCAAGACGGAATTTCAGTTTTCCCTTGCCGCCGCGCATACGGCGCCAGCCATCGAAAAGAATACCGGCTATCACAATGATGCCGATGACGATCAGCCACTCGCGCAGACCGATTTCCATGTAATCCCGTGCCTCTATAAAAAATGCTGAAAAATAAGGGGTTTACATTGTGCAAACCGCTTTAAAACGTGGCGCCAACTCTATGTTCTGACAGGCGTTTTGCCCACGTATACGAAAAATTGACATTAAACTAGCACGACCAAAGACAACTTTACACCGTCTGTCACATTGGCTCGCGCGAATATGTCGATTGGCCAGCAAGTCGAAGTCGGTAAAAAAGTCCTACAGACTACTCATACCCTTCCGACACCACGCTGACTCAGGCATCCACCATCGCCATCGCCTCCTCGACATCCACTGCAACCAGTCGCGAACAACCCGGCTCGTGCATCGTCACGCCCATCAGTTGATCGGCCATTTCCATGGCGATCTTGTTGTGGGTGATATAGATGAACTGCACGGTCTGCGACATCTCTTTAACCAATCGTGCGTAGCGTCCAACGTTAGCGTCATCCAGTGGCGCGTCAACTTCATCGAGCATGCAGAACGGCGCCGGATTCAATTTGAAGATCGCAAAAACCAGTGCCAGCGCGGTCAGGGCTTTTTCCCCGCCGGAGAGCAAATGGATGGTGCTGTTCTTCTTTCCTGGCGGCCGCGCCATGATCGTCACCCCTGTATCGAGTAGATCTTCGCCCGTCAGTTCCAAATACGCGCTGCCGCCACCGAAAACTTTCGGGAAAAGCGCCTGTAAACCGCCATTGATCTGATCAAAGGTATCTTTGAAGCGGTTACGGGTTTCCTTGTCGATCTTGCGAATGACGTTTTCCAGGGTCTCCAATGCTTCGACCAGATCGGCGTCCTGCGCATCCAGATAACGTTTACGCTCGGATTGTTGCGTGTATTCGTCGATGGCCGCGAGGTTGATCGCGCCCAGGCGCTGAATCCGCGCATTGATCCGTTCGAGTTCTTCTTCGGCGGCGCGTTCACTGGCCTCAGGCGTTAATGTCGCGAGCACGCCATTGAGATCGTAGCCGTCTTCGAGCAATTGATCCTGCAACGCCTTGCGCCGCACGGTCAGCGCCTGCCATTCCATGCGCTGCTGTTCGAGCTGACCACGGATCAGTTGCGATTGCTGCTCGGCCTGGGTCCGGCGCTTTTCCGCCTCGCGCAGTTCGCGGTCGGCGTCTTCCAGCGCGATCTGCGCGGTCTTCAGTTCTTCGTCGACGGTCATGCGCTTGTCGAGCAGCTCTTCGAGTTTCAGGCGCAGCTCTTCCAGCGGTGCCTCGCCCTCCTCCAGATTCAGACTCAGCTGTTCGCGTTTTTCGCTCAGGCGCTCGGCCTGCATCTCCAGACGTTCCAACGCCTGGCGCGTGGAATCGTGCTGCGCACGCAGCGAACCGAGACGCACCGCCAGTTGATGGGCGTGATCCTTGTGCTGGCGGGCTTCCTGACGCACGCGATCAAGGCGTTCGCGCAGGCTGTCACGCTGGGCCAGCAGCAACTCGCGCTGCTCGGTGTCCAGCGCCATGGCATCGAGCGCTTCCTGCAATTGCATGCGCGCTTCGCCAACCTGTTCGTGTTCCAGCTCGCGCTGCTCGCCGAGTTCGATCAGCTCTTCGTCAAGCCGCGTGCGGCGCAGCGTCAGTTGTTCAGCCTTGGCTTTACCGGCAGACAACTGGGCTTTCAATTCACCTTGTGAGCGGGCTTCATCCTGCAGCAGGCGACGCAAATGTTCGCGGCCGTTTTCCTGCTGACGCTGTTGCGCACGCAAGGTCTGCAAGCGGGTTTCCATGGCTTCGACCGTGGCTTCGCGCTCTTCGCGCTCGGCCTGCAACGTCTCGATTTCCTGACCACGGGCGAGCATGCCGCTCTCGGCTTCACTGGCGCGACGTACGCGCAGAAAGTGTCGACCAACCCAGTAACCGTCGCGACTGATCAGGCTCTGCCCGGCACTCAACTGCCCGCGCAGGGCCAGCGCCTGTTCGAGGCTGTCGACCGGTTTGACCTGGCCGAGCCATGGCGACAGATCGATCTGCGCCTCGACTTTATCCAGCAAACTGCCCGCGACGCGCACGCCATCACTGGCGGGGCTGAGCAGGCGCAAATCCCCTTGGGTGAAACCGGACAGATCGAAGCCGCTGAAGTCATCCACCAGCACCGCTTGCAGATCGGCGCCGAGCACGGTTTCCACCGCCAGCTCCCAACCAGCCTCGACCTTCAAGCCTTCGGCGAGACGCGGCCGTTCGGCGAGGTGGTGTTCCTTCAGCCATTCGGCGGTGCCGGTGCCCGGATCGAGCGCAGCTTGCTGCAAGGCTTCCAGCGACGCCAGTCGCCCGTTGAGCCGCTGCAGATCGCCCTGCGCCTGTTGTTGCGCAGTCAGTGCCTGCTGCAATTCCTGACGCAGTTGTTCAAGCTTTTCGACCTGCGCTTCTTCGCTGGTCTGCAAATCTTCGAGGGTCGCTTCGGATTCGGCGAGCTGCTCGTTGAGCGCCATGATCGCCGCGTCTTCCGGGTCGGCGGAAAGCAGATCGCGCTCTTCGGCGAGACGCTTTTGCCGATCGGCCAGCCGCTCCATGCTGGTTTCCAGCTGCTGGATCCGCGACTGCTGCACTTCGGCCTGGCGCCGGGGTTCGGCAGCGGTCAGGTTGAAGGTGTCCCACTGTTCCTGCCAGCCGTGCATGACGCTCTCGGAATCTTCCAGTGCGGCGGCGGCTTCTTCGGCGGCGGCGCTGGTGACTTCCTGCTCGGGGATGAGCATGTCCAGCTCTTCGCCGAGGGTCAGCAGCAACGTGCGGTCGTGGCCCAGGTGCGATTCGGTTTCCAGACGCGCGCGCTCGGCTTCCTTAAGGTCGTCCTGCAACTGACGCAAGCGTTGCTGGCCGTGCTGGATACTCTGCTCGACCCGGGCGATGTCGCCGCCGACCGAATAGAAGCGTCCCTGCACCAGATTGAAGCGTTCGGACAATTCATGGTGCCCGTCGCGCAGGCGCTCGATGGCGGCATCGGCATTGCGCTGCTCGGCGACCAGCGCTTCGAAACTGACTTCCTGGTTGCCGATGATCGATTCGCGCTGGCCGACCTGATCATTCAGATCCTGCCAGCGCAGGGCCGACAGTTGCGCCTTGAGCTGGCGCTCTTCGGCTTTGTATTCCTGATACTTCTTCGCGGACTCGGCCTGACGATGCAGGCGTTCGAGCTGACGCTCAAGCTCTTCACGCAGGTCGGTCAGACGCGCCAGGTTTTCGTGGGTGCGGCGGATGCGGTTTTCGGTTTCGCGCCGACGCTCCTTGTACTTGGAGATGCCCGCCGCTTCTTCGATAAAGTTGCGCAGGTCTTCCGGCTTGGCTTCGATCAGCTTGGAGATCATCCCCTGCTCGATGATCGAGTAGCTGCGCGGGCCGAGGCCGGTGCCGAGGAAGATGTCGGTGATGTCGCGACGGCGGCACTTGGCGCCGTTGAGGAAATAGCTGTTCTGGCTGTCGCGGGTGACCTTGCGGCGAATGGAAATCTCGGCGTACGCCGCGTATTCGCCGACCAGGGTGCCGTCGGAGTTGTCGAACACCAGTTCGATGCTCGCCTGACTCACCGGTTTGCGGCTGGTCGAGCCATTGAAGATGACGTCGGTCATCGACTCGCCACGCAGGTTCTTCGCCGAACTCTCGCCCATCACCCAGCGTACGGCGTCGATGATGTTCGACTTGCCGCAACCGTTCGGCCCGACGACTGCCGCCATGTTACTGGGGAAGTTCACCGTGGTCGGGTCGACGAAGGACTTGAACCCCGCCAGTTTGATGCACTTTAGCCGCACGCTCAGGCAACCGTCAGGGCGGAGACCACCAGATCGCTGCTGCGCTGGGCATAAGCCGTCAGCACGATGCGAATCTGCGGCAAATCACGGGCGAGCACAGCGGCCAGCAGGCGTTCGAACAGTTCGAGGAACTCGCTCATTTCGGCCTTGCGCTGTTCGAGGGCGAGGAAGTAGGCGCGACTCATGGCCGGCTGCAGGTTCTCGACGGTCTCTTGCAGGTACGGGTTGTTGGCAAACGGGTACGCAGCGCGCATCACGGCGAAGCTGTCGTCGACAAAGGTGCGGATGTCCTGACGCTCGTAGCTGGCGGTGAGGCGCTGCTGAATCTGCACGAACGGCGCCATATCGGCCTGAGTCTGCCAGCCGTTGGCAACCGCATTGCCGAGCAGGATGTACAGCTCGCTCATCAGCGTGCACAGGCTCTGCACCTTGTGCGCGGTGAGTTCGGTGACATGGGCGCCACGTCGCGGCAGGATCGCGATCAGGTGGCGGCGTTCGAGGATCAGCAAGGCTTCGCGGACCGATCCGCGGCTGACATTGAGGGCCAGCGTGACCTTCTGTTCCTGAATGCGCTCTCCCGGCTTCATTTCGCCGCGAATGATGCGTTCGGCGAGGTGGTGAGCGATTTGCTCGGCGAGGCTGTCCGGCGCCTTGAACGTCATGGTTGTCCTTCAAACTCTTCGATCTGCACAAGCGGCGCAGTGTAGCGCAAATGCACGTGCATGGCGGAGTGCCCGCACGGCGCTTTTTGGCACGATTCAAGCAAAAAAGCAGTGGTTCCGCTCAGGGTCAATACTCAATAGAGCACGCGTTAATCGACAAAACCGATTTTCCTGACCTTTAAGTCAGAAAACCATTGACCGAAAAGTCAGACCTGCTAAATTCGGCTCACGTCGGTTAACAACAATAATGAGTCTGCGAGGCCTTCCGTGATCCAGTTTTTACTTAACCAGGAACTCCGTAGCGAGCACGCCCTGGACCCGAATCTGACCGTGCTCAATTACCTGCGTGAGCATGTAGGCAAATCCGGCACCAAAGAAGGCTGCGCCAGCGGCGACTGTGGCGCCTGCACCGTAGTAGTCGGCGAGTTGCAAACCGATGACGCCGGCCGCGAACACATTCGCTATCGCAGCCTCAACTCGTGCCTGACCTTTGTGTCGTCGCTGCACGGCAAACAACTGATCAGCGTCGAAGACCTCAAGCACCAGGGCGAACTGCACAGCGTGCAGAAAGCCATGGTCGAGTGCCACGGCTCGCAGTGCGGCTTCTGCACCCCCGGTTTCGTCATGTCGCTGTTCGCCCTGCAAAAGAACAGCGATGCACCGGATCCGGCCAAGGCGCACGAAGCGCTGGCCGGCAACCTCTGCCGCTGCACCGGCTACCGGCCGATCCTCGCCGCCGCCGAGCAATCCTGCTGTGGCAAGCAACCGGACCAGTTCGACGCCCGCGAAGCCGAGACCATCGCCCGCCTCAAAGCCATCGCCCCGACCGATATCGGTGAACTCAACAGTGGCGACAAGCGTTGCCTGGTGCCGCTGACCGTCGCCGATCTGGCCGATCTGTATGACGCTTACCCACAAGCGCGACTGCTGGCCGGCGGCACCGATCTGGCGCTGGAAGTCACCCAGTTTCACCGCACCCTGCCGGTGATGATCTACGTCGGCAACGTCGCCGAAATGAAGCGCATCGAAAGCTTCGATGACCGCCTCGAAATCGGCGCCGCCACCGCCCTCTCCGATTGCTACGAAGCGCTGACTGCCGAATATCCGGACTTTGGCGAACTGCTGCACCGCTTCGCCTCGCTGCAGATCCGCAACCAGGGCACCCTCGGCGGCAACATCGGCAACGCCTCGCCGATTGGTGATTCGCCACCGCTGCTGATCGCCCTCGGCGCGCAGGTGGTGCTGTGCAAAGGTGAAACCCGGCGCACGCTGAACCTGGAAGATTACTTCATCGACTACAAGGTCACCGCCCGTCAGGAAAGCGAGTTCATCGAGAAGATCATCGTCCCGCGCGCCACGGCCGAGCAGCGTTTCCGCGCCTACAAGGTCTCCAAGCGTCTGGACGATGACATTTCCGCCGTCTGCGCCGCCTTCAATCTGCGCGTCGAAAACGGCGTGATCACTGACGCACGCGTGGCGTTCGGCGGCATGGCCGCGATCCCCAAACGCGCCGCGCATTGCGAAGCCGTACTGCTCGGCCAGCCGTTCAACAACGCTGTGATCGAACGCGCCTGCGCCGCACTGGCCGAAGACTTCACGCCGCTCTCGGACTTCCGCGCCAGCAAGGAATATCGCCTGCTCAGCGCGCAGAACCTGCTGCGCAAATACTTCATCGAACTGCAAACACCGCACATCGAGACTCGGGTGACCGCTTATGTCTAACCATCACGCCGTAGAGAAGACTCAAGCCGAACTGGCGGAACTGTTCGCCAGGGACCTGACCACCGGCGTCGGCCGCAGCGTCAAGCACGACAGCGCCGCCAAGCATGTGTCCGGTGAAGCGCAGTACATCGATGATCGCCTGGAATTCCCCAATCAGCTGCACGTGTACGCACGGCTGTCGGACCGCGCCCACGCGAAGATCATCAGCATCGACACCAAGCCCTGCTACGCCTTCGAAGGCGTGCGCATTGCGATCACCCACGAAGACGTGCCGGGCCTGAAAGACATCGGTCCGCTGCTGCCGGGCGATCCGCTGCTGGCGATCGATGACGTGCAGTTCGTCGGGCAACCGGTACTGGCCGTGGCCGCGAAAGACCTGGAAACCGCACGCAAAGCGGCCATGGCGGCGATCATCGAGTACGAAGATCTGGAGCCGGTGCTGGACGTGGTCGAGGCCCTGCGCAAACGCCACTTCGTGCTCGACAGCCACACCCATCAGCGTGGCGATTCGGCTTCGGCATTGGCCACCGCTGAACACCGCATTCAAGGCACGCTGCACATCGGCGGCCAGGAACACTTTTATCTGGAGACGCAGATCTCCTCGGTAATGCCCACCGAAGACGGCGGCATGATCGTCTACTGCTCGACGCAGAACCCCACCGAAGTGCAGAAACTGGTGGCCGAAGTGCTCGACGTGTCGATGAACAAGATCGTCGTCGACATGCGCCGCATGGGCGGTGGTTTCGGCGGCAAGGAAACCCAGGCCGCCAGCCCGGCGTGCCTGTGCGCGGTGATCGCGCACCTCACCGGCCAGCCGACCAAGATGCGCCTGCCACGGGTCGAAGACATGCTTATGACCGGCAAGCGCCACCCGTTCTACGTCGAGTACGACGTCGGTTTCGACAGCACCGGGCGCCTGCACGGCATCGCCATGGACCTGGCCGGCAACTGCGGCTGCTCGCCGGACCTGTCCGCCTCGATCGTTGACCGGGCGATGTTCCACTCGGACAACTCTTATTACCTCGGCGACGCGACCATCAACGGTCACCGCTGCAAGACCAACACCGCGTCGAACACTGCTTACCGTGGTTTCGGCGGCCCGCAAGGGATGGTCGCCATCGAAGAAGTGATGGACGCGATTGCCCGCCATCTCAACCTCGATCCACTGGCCGTGCGCAAGGCTAACTACTACGGCAAGACCGAGCGCAACGTCACTCACTATTACCAGACCGTCGAGCACAACATGCTCGAAGAGATGACCGCCGAACTGGAAGAAAGCAGCCAGTACGCCGAGCGCCGCGAGGCAATCCGCCGCTACAACGCCAACAGCCCGATCCTGAAAAAAGGCCTGGCGCTGACCCCGGTGAAATTCGGCATTTCCTTCACCGCCAGTTTCCTCAACCAGGCCGGCGCGCTGATCCACGTCTACACCGACGGCAGCATCCACTTGAACCACGGCGGCACGGAAATGGGCCAAGGCCTCAACACCAAAGTCGCGCAGGTGGTGGCCGAAGTGTTCCAGGTGGAAATGGATCGGGTGCAGATCACCGCGACCAACACCGACAAAGTGCCGAACACCTCGCCGACTGCGGCCTCCAGCGGCGCTGACCTCAACGGCAAGGCCGCGCAGAACGCCGCCGAGATCATCAAGCAGCGGCTGGTGGAATTCGCCGCACGGCACTACAAGGTCAGCGAAGAAGACGTGGAATTCCACAACGGCCATGTGCGCGTGCGTGACCACATCATGACCTTTGAGGCGCTGATCCAACTGGCGTATTTCAATCAGGTCTCGCTGTCGAGCACCGGCTTCTACAAGACCCCGAAAATCTACTACGACCGCAGCCAGGCCCGGGGCCGGCCGTTCTACTACTTCGCCTTCGGCGCGGCGTGCTGCGAAGTGATCGTCGACACCCTGACCGGCGAGTACAAGATGCTGCGTACCGACATCCTCCACGACGTCGGTGCCTCGCTGAACCCGGCCATCGACATCGGTCAGGTCGAGGGCGGTTTCATTCAGGGCATGGGCTGGCTGACCATGGAAGAGCTGGTCTGGAACAACAAGGGCAAGCTGATGACCAACGGCCCGGCCAGCTACAAGATCCCTGCCGTGGCGGACATGCCGCTGGACCTGCGGGTGAAACTGGTGGAAAACCGCAAGAACCCGGAAGACACAGTGTTCCATTCCAAGGCCGTGGGTGAGCCGCCGTTCATGCTCGGGATTGCCGCGTGGTGCGCGATCAAGGACGCGGTGGCGAGCCTCGGTGACTATAAGCATCAACCGCAGATCGATGCGCCGGCGACCCCGGAGCGGGTGCTGTGGGGGTGTGAGCAGATGCGCCAGCTCAAGACTGTGAAAGCGGTCGAAGCTGAAACCGAGTTGGCTCCGCTCTAGACCGAGGCGCGGCCAATCGCTGGCAAGCCAGCTCCCACAGTGATCTGTGGTGATTTCAGGATTTGCGGTACACCACAAACCTGTGGGAGCTGGCTTGCCAGCGATGAGGCCTGAACAGACAACGATGTTGTAGGGGTGACATATGTACAACTGGATCGACGCCCTCGCCGACCTGCAGAACCAGGGCGAACCCTGTGTTCTGGTGACGATCATCGAAGAACTCGGCTCGACCCCGCGCAATGCCGGCTCGAAAATGGTCGTCAGCGCCAAACAGACCTTCGACACCATCGGTGGCGGGCACCTGGAATACAAAGCCATGCAGATCGCCCGCGAGATGCTCGCCAGCGGCAAGCAGGACACCCATCTGGAGCGCTTCAGCCTCGGCGCCAGCCTCGGCCAGTGCTGCGGTGGCGCGACCGTGTTGCTGTTCGAACCGATGGGCCAGGTGCAGGCGCAGATCGCGGTGTTCGGCGCCGGGCATGTTGGCCGCGCGTTGGTGCCGTTACTCGCCAGCCTGCCGTGCCGGGTACGCTGGATCGATTCGCGGGATGAGGAATTCCCCGAACAGATCCCCCACGGCGTGCGTAAAATCGTCGCCGAAGAGCCTGTGGATGAAATCGACGATTTGCCCGCCGGCAGCTATTGCATCGTCATGACCCACAACCATCAGCTCGACCTGGAACTCACTGCCACGATCCTCAAGCGCAACGATTTCGCTTACTTCGGCCTGATCGGTTCGAAGACCAAACGCGTCAAATTCGAACATCGCCTGCGTGATCGCGGTTTCGACAGTGGCGTCGTGCAACGCATGCGCTGCCCGATGGGCATCGGCGAAGTCAAAGGCAAACTGCCTGTGGAAATCGCCATCTCCATCGCCGGCGAAATCATCGCCACCTATAACGCCAATTTCGGCCAGCACAGCGCCAGCGCCGAACCGATTGCCAAACTGCTGCCGGTTTCCCGGCGCAGTCAGGCCGCCACACTCAAAGCCTCAAACTGATTAGAGAACCCTCATGCCTCTGACTCGCAAAGCCTACCGCGCCGCCATCTTGCACAGCATCGCCGACCCCGCCGAGGTCGGGATCGAAGCCTCCTACGAATATTTCGAGGACGGCCTGCTGGTGGTCGATGGCGGCAAGATCAGCGCCCTCGGCCACGCCAGCGAACTGCTGCCGACACTGCCGGCGGACATCGAGATCACCCACTATCAGGACGCGCTGATTACCCCGGGCTTCATCGACACCCACATCCACCTGCCGCAAACCGGCATGGTCGGGGCCTACGGCGAGCAACTGCTGGACTGGCTCAACACTTACACCTTCCCGTGCGAAAGCCAGTTCGGTGACAAGGCCCACGCCGACGACGTGGCCGATATCTTCATCAAGGAGCTGCTGCGCAACGGTACCACCACTGCGCTGGTGTTCGGCAGCGTGCATCCGCAGTCGGTGAATTCGTTTTTCGAGGCCGCCGAGAAGCTCGACCTGCGGATGATCGCCGGCAAGGTGATGATGGACCGCAACGCGCCGGACTATCTGACCGACACCGCCGAATCGAGCTACGTCGAGAGCAAGGCGCTGATCGAGCGCTGGCACGGCAAGGGCCGCCTGCATTACGCGGTTACCCCGCGCTTCGCCCCGACCAGCACCCCGGAACAACTGACCCTCGCCGGCCAACTGCTGACCGAATACCCGGATCTGTACATGCAGACCCACATCAGCGAGAACCTCAAGGAAATCGAGTGGGTCAAGGAACTGTTCCCGGAGCGCAAGGGCTATCTGGACGTCTACGATCACTACCAGTTGCTCGGCGAGCGCTCGGTATTCGCCCATGGCGTGCACCTGTGCGATGACGAATGCGCGCGTCTGGCGGAAACCGGCTCGGCGATCTCGTTCTGCCCGACCTCGAACTTCTTCCTCGGCAGTGGCCTGTTCAATCTGCCGATGGCCGAGAAGCACAAGCTGAATGTCGGTCTGGGCACTGACGTCGGCGGCGGTACCAGTTTCTCGCTGCTGCAAACCCTGAACGAAGCTTACAAAGTCATGCAGTTGCAGGGTGCGCGGTTGAGTCCGTTCAAGTCGCTGTACCTGGCGACCCTCGGCGGTGCGCGGGCACTGCGCCTGGAAGACAAGATCGGCAACCTGCAACCGGGTTCTGATGCGGACTTCCTGGTACTCGACTACAACGCCACGCCGCTGCTGAGCTATCGCCTGAAACAGGCCAACAACATTGCCGAGACGTTGTTTGTGCTGATGACGCTCGGGGATGACCGCACGGTGCAGCAGACGTATGCGGCGGGAGCTTTGGTGCATCAGCGCTGAGTTTTTTCAAGGCATAAAAAATCCCCCAGCGCTTTTCAGCCTGGGGGATTTTTGTTGCCTGTCAGATTGCTATCGCTGGCAAGCCAGCTCCCACAGGTTTTCCGGTGTATCGCAGATTCGGTGAACACCACAAATCCCTGTGGGAGCTGGCTTGCCAGCGATTGGGGCGACTCGGTGTCAGCTCAAAGCTTGGCCGCCGGGCGCCCAGGCTTCTTGGTCTGCAACAGATGCGAGAACACCGCATGCAGGTCATCCGACGCACTTTCCTCATCGAGGTTGAGCTTGCTGTCGATGTGGTCCATGTGGTGCATCATCAGGTCCACCGCCAGCTCACCGTTGCGCGCTTCGATGGCGTCGATCAACTGGGTGTGCTCGTCGTAGGAGCAATGCGAGCGGTTGCCGCTTTCGTACTGGGCGATGATCAGCGAGGTCTGCGAGACCAGGCTGCGCTGGAAGCTGATCAGTGGCGCGTTCTTCGCCGCTTCGGCCAGTTTCAGGTGGAATTCGCCGGACAGACGGATACCGGCACCACGATCGCCACGGGAGAAGCTGTCACGCTCGTCGTTGACCATCTGGCGCAGTTCGGCGATCTGCTCGGCGGTGGCGTGCTGCACGGCCAGTTCGGTGATCGCGCGCTCCACCAGACGGCGGGCCATGAACACCTGGCGCGCTTCTTCTACGCTCGGGCTGGCGACGACGGCGCCACGGTTCGGCCGCAACAGCACCACGCCTTCATGGGCCAGACGCGACAGCGCGCGGCGAATGATGGTGCGGCTGACCCCGAAGATTTCCCCCAGCGCTTCTTCGCTCAATTTTGTGCCGGGCGCCAGACGCTGTTCGAGGATGGCCTCGAAGATATGCGCGTAGACAATATCGTCCTGGGTTCCGCTGCGGCCGGCTTTGCCTGCTCGCGGTTGTTTCTTGAGGGGTTGCAACTGTTCGTTCATGGGCACTCGAGTCGGGAGAACTGCGGCGAATAGACCGTGACTGTAATACGGCACAGTAGGTCGCTGGCAAGTATCGCGTAAAAAACAGCGCGATTGTACACAATGGATGGTGGCAACACGACTGTATGGCTGTTTGTGACCACGGCTGTATTGCAACGATCCGTTACGATTGAGTTTAGGCTTAAACATCAAAACCGCCGCCATACCTAACATTGTGGCGAGGGAGCTTGCTCCCGCTCGGCTGCGCCGCAGTCGTAAACCAAGGCGACACAAGTGGGTTGAAATATCGCGTCGCCCATATTGGGACAGCTTCGCTGCCCAGCGGGAGCAAGCTCCCTCGCCACAAAAAACCGAGCACGCACACAAACCTGCTGGATTCACTGCTTTCCATAAGAAGGAACACCGCCGTCATGAACGACGCCACCTACACCCGCCTGCGCCCCCTCGCCGACACTTCGCCCTCGGCGATCGTCGCCGGTTTCATCGCGATGATGACCGGCTACACCAGTTCGCTGGTGCTGATGTTCCAGGCCGGGCAAGCGGCGGGCCTGAGCAGCGGACAGATTTCCTCGTGGATCTGGGCGATCTCGATCGGCATGGCGGTGTGCTCGATCGGCTTGTCGCTGCGCTATCGCACACCGATCACCATCGCCTGGTCGACCCCCGGTGCAGCCCTGCTGATCACCAGTCTGGGCGGCGTCAGCTACGGTGAGGCCATCGGCGCCTACATCACTTGCGCGGTGCTGGTGACCATTTGCGGGCTGACCGGCAGCTTCGAACGCTTGGTGAAAAAAATCCCGGCATCGCTGGCGGCGGCCTTGCTGGCGGGGATTCTGTTCAAGATCGGCAGCGAAATCTTCGTCGCCGCACAACACCGTACCGGGCTGGTGCTGGGGATGTTTTTCACCTATCTGCTGGTCAAGCGCCTGTCGCCGCGTTACGCGGTGCTCGCTGCATTGCTGATCGGCACCGCGCTGTCGGGCTTCATGGGGCTGCTGGATTTCAGCGGCTTTCATCTGGAAGTGGCGACGCCAGTCTGGACCACGCCGCACTTTTCGCTGGCCGCGACCATCAGCATCGGCATTCCGCTGTTCGTGGTGGCGATGACCTCGCAGAACATGCCCGGCATCGCCGTGCTGCGCGCCGACGGCTACAACGTCCCGGCCTCGCCACTGATCACCACCACCGGCATCGCCTCGCTGTTGCTGGCGCCGTTCAGCTCCCACGGCATCAACCTCGCGGCGATCAGCGCAGCCATCTGCACCGGGCCGCACGCCCATGAAGATCGCAACAAACGCTACACCGCCGCGGTCTGGTGCGGGATTTTCTACGGGATTGCCGGGGTGTTCGGCGCGACATTGGCGGCGCTGTTTGCCGCGCTGCCGAAAGAGCTGGTGCTGTCGATTGCCGCGCTGGCGCTGTTCGGTTCAATCATCAACGGTTTGAGCATTGCCATGACCGAGGTGAAAGAACGCGAGGCGGCGCTGATCACGTTCATGGTCACGGCGTCGGGGTTGACGCTGTTTTCCATCGGTTCGGCGTTCTGGGGGATTGTGGCGGGGGTGCTGACCTTGCTGATACTCAACTGGCGTAAAGCTTAAAGCAAAAGATCGCAGCCTTCGGCAGCTCCTACAGGGAAACGCATATCCCGATGTAGGAGCTGCCGCAGGCTGCGATCTTTTGATCTTGCAAAAAAACGGCGACCCGAAGGTCGCCGTTTTTTTCAGTATCACTTGGCCGCGTTGATCGGCTTTTCCGGATACCAGACGTCCAGCAGCGGGCTGACGGTCATGCCGGTCAGTTCGCTACGGTTTTTCAGCCAGGCTTCAACGGCAGCGCGCTGCTCTTCGTTGACCGAGCCACGCTTCTGCAGGCAAACCAGACCGAAGTCATCGCCGCCAACATAACCCAGACCGTTGGCTTCCATGGCTTCTTTGATGAATGCTTCGAGGAAAGCGTCAATGGCTTCTTCGGACAAGTCTTCTTTGAAGTCCAGGTTCAGTTCGAAACCCAGCTCTTGAAATTCATCAACGCACAGTTTTTTGCGCAGACGCTGGGAACGGTTAGTCGCCATTGGAACAATCCTCTTAAGTAATAACGGCCGGCACTTTACCAGTTTAAGCCGTCAATTGCCCGACTCTCTGGGCGCTATGGCCGACCGCCTGTAAAAAAATAACGAAATGGCCGCCCCGGGCAAGGCACAAGCTGTTACACCTTGGGGCATAATGCCGACACTTTCATGACCACTGAGGGCTTTTTCATCCATGCCCTCGTTATTTTTCCCCTCTTTTGCAGGGTTTTATTTCATATGATCAAATCGTTGCGTCCTCTGTTTCTTGCCGGCCTTCTTCTGCCACTGGCCCTGCCGGTTGCCGCTGCCACCATCAACACCGCCCTCACCCCCAACGTCGAAAAAGCCCTCAAGGCCAGCAAACTGCAGCCGACCGCGCTGTCGCTGGTGATGATCCCGCTCGACGGCCCGGGCAATCCGACCGTGTACAACGCCGACGTCTCGGTCAACCCGGCCTCGACCATGAAACTGGTCACCACCTACGCCTCGCTGGAAATGCTCGGCCCCAACCATCAGTGGAAAACCGAGTTCTACACTGATGGCGACCTGAGCGGCGGCATCCTCAATGGCAACCTGTACCTCAAGGGTGGCGGCGATCCGAAACTGAACATGGAAAAACTCTGGCTGCTGATGCGCGACCTGCGCGCCAACGGCGTGACCCAGGTCACCGGCGACCTGATCCTCGACCGCAGCTTCTTCATCCAGCCACAACTGCCGGAATTCAACGACGACGGCAACGACGAGAACAAACCGTTCCTGGTCAAACCCGACTCGCTGCTGGTCAACCTCAAGGCCCTGCGCTTCGTCGCGCGCAATGACGGTGGCCGGGTGCTGATCTCGGTGGAACCGCCGATTGCCAGCGTGCGCATCGAAAACACGGTCAAGGCGCTCAACTCCAAGCAGTGCACCGGTGGCGTGCGCTACAACCCGGTGACCCAGCCTGATGGCAGCGTGACCGTGACCGTCGCCGGCCAGTTGGGCGATGGCTGCAGCTCGCAGACTTACCTGTCGCTGCTCGACCACGCGACCTACACCGCTGGCGCCGTGCGCGCGATCTGGAAAGAACTGGGCGGCAGCATCCAGGGCAAGGATCGCCTCGCCGCGACCCCGAGCAGCGCCAAGCTGCTGGCCCGCGCCTACTCGCCGGATCTGGCGGAAATCATCCGCGACATCAACAAATACAGTAACAACACCATGGCCCAGCAGCTGTTCCTGAGCCTCGGTCAGAAGTACCGCAACGAAGCCGACGGTGACGACGCCAAGGCCGCACAACGCGTAGTCCGCCAGTGGCTGGCGAAGAAAGGCATCACCGCGCCGCACCTGGTGATGGAAAACGGCTCCGGGCTGTCGCGCGCCGAACGCGTCAGCGCCCGCGAGATGGCCAACATGCTGCAAGCCGCCTGGCACAGCCCATACGCTGCCGAGTACATCAGCTCGCTGCCGATTGCCGGCACCGACGGCACCATGCGTAAACGCCTAAAGACCACCGCGATGCGCGGCGAAGCCCACGTCAAGACCGGCACCCTGAACACCGTGCGCGCCATCGCCGGCTTCAGCCGCGACGTCAACGGCAATACCTGGGCGGTGGTGGCGATCCTCAACGACAAAGCCCCGTTCGGCGCGTCGTCGGTGCTGGATCAGGTGCTGCTGGATCTGTACAAGCAGCCGCGCCTGCCGCAGACCGCTTCGGCGCTGTAATACGATACTGCGAACACCACCAAACCCTGTGGGAGCTGGCTTGCCAGCGATAGCGGAATGTCAGCCACCGAAGATGCTGACTGAAACGCCCCTATCACTGGCAAGCCAGCTCCCAAAGGATTGTGGTGTATTGAATCTCAGCTCATCTGCTCCACCCGATCGCGCCCGCCCTGCTTCGCCGCATACACCCCGGAATCCGCCCGCAGCAGCAGCGCATCCGCGCCTTCCCCCGGACGCCAGCTGGCGATGCCGAAACTGGCCGTCACCACCCCGACCACATCCACCGGCGCACTGCGCAGGCCTTGCCACAACTCCACCGCCAGCATGTACGCATGCTCGCCGTCGATGTCTGGGCACAGCACCATGAACTCTTCACCACCGAGACGACAGAACACATCAGTCCGCCGTAAACGATGGCCGATGCGCTCGCACACCGCCTGCAGCACCCGGTCGCCTACGGCATGGCCGTACTGGTCGTTGATGCGTTTGAAGTGGTCGATGTCGAGCATGATCACCGACAGCTCACCGCCGCCGCGCTCGACCCGGGCCATTTCGGTGGTCAAGCGCTCCTGGAAGTAGCGGCGGTTGTGGATGCCGGTCAGCGAGTCGGTGACCGACAGCGCCCGCAGTTCCTCTTCCACCCGTTTCAAATCGGAAATGTCCGAGATGTAGCCGTGCCACAGCACGCCGCCGCCCGGCAGTTCCTCCGGCGTCGCCTCGCCGCGCACCCAGCGCAGGCCACGCTCGGGCAACTGCACGCGGTATTCCTCGCGCCATGGGCTGAGGCTGTCCGCCGAAGCGCGGATCGAGCTGCGCACTCGCGAGACGTCCTGCGGATGAATGCGGGTGAAAATCGCCTCGGCATTGAGCAGCAGCACGTCGGGCTCCAGCTCGTAGATCTCGCGGATGCCGTCGCTGGCATAAATCACGCTGAAACGCCCGTCGAACTCCATCTTGAACTGGTAGATGCCGCCGGGCACATGAGCACTGAGTTTTTTCAGCAATACATCGCGCGCCGCCAGTGCTTCGTGCACGCGCTTGCGTTCGGTGATGTCGATGCAGATCGCCAGATGCCCGACCCACAATCCCTGCTCATCCAGTACCGGGGTGGCGAGCATGTTCACCGGCAGATAACTGCCGTCGCTGCGTACCAGCGTCCATTCGCGCGCCTCGTGACCGCCCACTTCACCGCCCTCGACCAACATCGCGTGGCAGGTCGGAATGCTCTTGCCGTAACGCACACTCAACTCAGCGGAACGCGCGGCCAGCTCTCGCGGCAGATGCAGGTTTTCCAGGGTCATGTGCCCGACCACATCGGTGCTGCTGTAGCCGAGCATCTGTTCCGCGCCGGGGTTGAAGGTGTTGATCACCCCGCGCAGATCCGTGGCAATGATCGCCACCTGGGTCGCGGCATTCAGCACGCCGCGCAACTGACCGTGGGTGCCGCGCAACTCCTGCTCGCGGGCGTGCAGCTCCTGCGTGCGCAGTTCGACCATGCGCAGGGCGCGCTGGCGTTGACTGACCAGCACATACAGCAACGCGCTGAGCAACAGGCTCAGCAGCGCGCCCAGCACCACCAGGCTGCTGATGGAAGAATGGTTGGCCTGTAAAAATGCCTCGCTGGGCTGAATGTCCACTTGATAATCATGGTCGGCCATGCGAACCAAGCGTGTGGCGGACAGGTCGCTGGCCCCGGCCTTGTTGGCGGACTCGTAGAGCACTTCATGCTGATCGTCGGTGGACAGGTCGAGAATACGCACCGTGAGGAAATCCTGGGTTTCCTCCGGCAGTCCGTCGGCCAGCAACTGCTGCATGCTGATCACCGCCATCACGTACCCTTGCGCAGAACCTTTCGCCGCGCCCTCCTCGGTGACCGGCGCCAGCAGCAAGACGCCCCGGGCATAGGCCGGATCAATCCCCACCAGATGCAGCGGCTGCGACACCGCCATGTGCCCGCTGCGGTCGGCGCGTTCCAGCGTCGCCCGGCGCAACGGTTGTGCCAGCAGGTCATAGCCCAGCGGGGTGGGCAAGCGGCTCTGGCTCTGGGTGTAGATCACCGGAACGTATTCGGGACGATCACCGGCGGTCTGCAACTGGCCGTCAGCATTCAACTCGCGAAAGGTGAAGGTGCTGAACCCTTCGCTACGCACCGCTTGTTCGATCGCCGGACGCTCGGCACGGCTGACCCGCGGCGCATAGGAATAGGCCTGGGTGCGTAACAGAAGCGGTTTGGCATAGCCGTCAAATTCGCTGCGCGAAACCGAATCGGAGTTGGCGAAGAAACGGCGCAGGCCGTCGAGACGCTGTTCCTGATCCTGGAAACGTTCTTCGATGCGGCTGTAACGCTCATTGGCCAGCAGCTGAAAGCGTTGGCGCAGTTGATGGTGAAACTGATTGAGGGTGGCCCAGGCGAGCAGCCCCGTGAGAATCCCGCCGGCGAGCAATACCAGTATCGCGACCAGCCAGGCCGAGACGTCTTCACTGATAAAACCCAGAATCTTTGGGCGCACGGGGTGCAACGACATAGGGGCAACTCACGACGCCATTGTTTCGGGGGAAAACCCCATTGGCCATGCGTTGAGTTATAGCTATTAGCCATTAATTTGGCTAGCGCTGATCGGATCCAAGAGCCTTTAAAAATCAAGGCTCTGTGGATCCAACCACGGCAAGTGTCAACGCGCCGTGATTTTCCAGGCGCGGTGAATCTTGGTATTGCGGGCGAAATCCGGATCAATGGTCTGCGCGCTGATTTCCTCGACTGCGTAACGCTCGGCGAGGTTCTCCTCCAGCTGGAACTTGCGGAAGTTGTTGGAGAAGTACAGCACGCCGCCCGGAGCCAGGCGCGCCATGGCCAGGTCGATCAACTGCACCTGGTCACGCTGCACGTCAAAGATGCCTTCCATGCGCTTGGAGTTGGAGAAGGTCGGCGGGTCGATGAAGATCAGGTCGTATTCGTCGCGGCTGCTTTCCAGCCACGCCATCACGTCGCCCTGCTCCAGACGGTTCTTGTCGGAGAAGCCGTTCAGCGACAGGTTGCGCCGCGCCCAGTCGAGGTAAGTCTTCGACAGGTCGACGCTGGTGGTGCTGCGCGCACCGCCCTTGGCCGCGTGCACACTGGCCGTCGCGGTGTAGCAGAACAGATTGAGGAAGCGTTTGCCGGCCGCCTCTTTCTGAATGCGCATGCGCATGGGCCGGTGATCGAGGAACAGCCCTGTGTCGAGGTAGTCGGTGAGGTTCACCAGCAGCTTGACGCCGCCTTCATTGACCTCATTGAACTTGCCTTGCGCGGCCTGACGCTCGTATTGCTTGGTGCCGCTCTGGCGCTCGCGGCGTTTGACCACCACGCGGCTCTTGTCGACGTTCAGCGCCTGCGGGATCGCGGCCAGGGCGTCGAACATACGCGCCGAGGCCTTTTCCGGGTCGATCGATTTCGGCGCCGCGTATTCCTGCACGTGCACCCAGTCGTGATACAGGTCGATGGCCATGGCGTATTCCGGCATGTCGGCATCGTAGACGCGGTAGCAGTCGATGCCTTCGCGCTTGACCCACTTGCTCATCGCCTTGAGATTTTTCTGCAGGCGGTTGGCAAACATCTGCCCGCCTTCGCTCAGCCGCGGCTGCTCGATCACCGGGGCCGGGGCTGGCGTCGGTTTGATCGGGTTGCCGTTCTTGTTGAACTTGCGCTCTTGCGGCTCGTTCGGGGTTTGATCGTAAGCGGCTTGCTCACGCTCGGCCTGACGCTGTTCCGGGGTCCGCCGCTCGCCGGTGACGAACTGATCCGGCAGCACTTTGATCAACAGCAGTTTGCACGGCAACGCGCCGTTCCAGAACGAATACTGTTTGTGGCTGCGAATGCCCATGCGCTTGCCCAGATCCGGCGCGCCGGTGAACACCGCCGCTTCCCAGTTCAGGCAGGCCTGACGCAGGCGCTCGCCAAGGTTCTGATAGAGGTAAAGCAGGCTGGCTTCGTCGCCCAGACGCTCGCCGTACGGCGGGTTGCAGATCACCAGACCTTTCTGGTTCTGGTCCGGACGCGGCTCGAAGGTCGCGACTTCGCCCTGATAGATCTTGATCCACTCGCTCAGACCGGCACGCTCGACGTTGTTGCGACCCGGTTGAATCAGGCGCGGGTCGGCTTCGTAACCGCGAATCCACAGCGGCGGCTTGGCCAGACCGGCAGCGGCACGCTCGACGGCTTCTTCATGGAGTTTTTTCCACAGCGCCGGAACGTGCCCCAGCCAGGCGGTGAAGCCCCACTGCTCACGGCGCAGGTTCGGCGCCATGTCGGCGGCGATCATCCCGGCTTCGACTAGGAACGTACCGACACCGCACATCGGGTCAGCCAGCGCGCCGCCTTCGGCCGCAATGCGCGGCCAGCCGGAACGGATCAGGATCGCTGCCGCGAGGTTTTCCTTCAACGGCGCCGCGCCCTGCTGCAGGCGGTAGCCACGCTGGTGCAGGCTGTGACCGGACAGGTCGAGGGACAGAATCGCTTCGCCGCGATCCAGGCGCAGGTGAATGCGCAGATCCGGGTTGAGCTTGTCGATCGACGGACGGTCGCCTTGCGGGGTACGCAGTTTGTCGACGATGGCATCTTTGACTTTCAGCGCGCCGAAGTGGGTGTTGTCGATGCCCGAGCCGTGGCCGCTGAATTCAACAGCCAGAGTGCCGTCGGCGAGCATGTGATCCTGCCACTCGACGTCAAGCACGCCGTGGTACAGGTCTTCAGCGTCTTTCATCGGGAAGCGCTTGAGCACCAGCAGCACCCGGTTGGCCAGACGCGACCACAGGCACAGGCGATAAGCGGTCTCCATGGTCGCCATGCCACGCACGGCGGAGGTGTGCTCGCGGGCCTCTTCAAGGCCAAGCCCGACGGCTTCCTCGATGAGCAGGCCTTCAAGGCCTTTGGGGCAAGTGAGGAAGAGTTCGAAACGATCGGACATGGTATTTCCAGAGCCTTTGGCTAGTGAACCGGCAACGCATTGCCGATCCGGTTTTCAATCAGGCGCTTTTCCAAAAGAACGCCCGCGTGGCACGAAGGTGTGCCGTTCCATCCCCGCTGCTCGGGTTAAAAGAGCTTAGATGCCGGGACAGATAAAAAAGTTGATGAAACAAAAAGTCTTAAAGCGACCCTTCGTCGCATATTACCCAAGCGCAAACGTGGGTCATTCTCACTAAAGGATTAACCCCATCATCCAGCGCGGGGCCGATCATACCGGGGTTTGCTGCAGAAACCTTCATGAAACCCGTCGTTACTTATGGCTGTAGCACTACTTTCGTTACGTCCTTATGACAAAACGATCATTCCCTCGCTGTGACTCATTGGTTAGAACTGACCACAGGTTGACGTCGCAACGGCGTCAACACCTTGGCTCGCCACGCCGGCAGCGAGCCGCCCAACGGCAGAGTTTTTTCTGCCAGACCTCGATTGAGGTCAACGCGACGAAAACAGTCAACAAGTGAGGGAAACACCCTATGAGAAGACTTAAGCGTGATCCGTTGGAAAGAGCATTTTTGCGCGGATATCAATATGGCGTTGGTGGCAAATCCCGCGAGCTTTGCCCATTTACTCTACCGTCGGTACGTCAAGCCTGGATCAACGGCTGGCGAGAAGGACGCGGCGACAACTGGGACGGTATGACCGGCACTGCGGGGATCCACAGACTCAACGAACTTCACGCCGTCGGCTGACACAGGGCACTTATTGCAACACGACAATCTGAATTTCTAGCGACTTACCATGCACGTCCTTCCCGGACGGCGGGCTACGGCCCAGGGGCTCCTTCGAGGAGCCCTTTTTTATGCTTGCCTGAAATGACACACATCTCATGTAGGAGCTGCCGAAGGCTGCGATCTTTTGATCTTGCTTTTGATATTAAAAAACAACTTCAAAAGATCGCAGCCTTCGGCAGCTCCTACATTGACCGGGTCAGCCTGGGTTATTTGCGCAGCGCGGCAATCGCGTCGACCGATTCACGAATCAAGGCCGGGCCTTTGTAGATGAAGCCCGAGTAAATCTGCACCAGACTCGCACCCGCCATGATTTTCTCGGCCGCATGTTTGCCTTCAGTGATGCCACCCGCCGCAATGATCGGCAACCGACCACCCAGCTCCTCAGCCAACACCTTCACGGTATGCGTGCTCTTGTCGCGCACCGGGGCGCCGGACAAACCGCCCGCCTCGTCACCGTGCTCCATGCCTTCGACGCCGACGCGACTCAGGGTGGTGTTGGTGGCGATCACTGCGTCCATTCCGGTTTCGATCAGCGCCTGAGCCACTTGCGCGGTTTCTTCGTCGGTCATGTCCGGAGCGATCTTGATCGCCAGCGGTACATGTTTGCCGTGACGCAGGGCCAGTTCGGCACGGCGCGTGGCCAAGTCCGCCAGCAACTGCTTGAGCGAATCACCGAACTGCAGGCTGCGCAGGCCCGGGGTATTGGGCGAGCTGACGTTGACCGTGACATAGCTGGCGTGGGCATACACCTTGTCCAGGCAAATCAGGTAGTCATCCACGGCGCGTTCGACCGGAGTGTCGAAGTTCTTGCCGATGTTGATCCCCAGCACGCCCTTGTATTTGGCTGCAGCGACCCGCGCCAGCAGGTTATCCACACCGAGGTTGTTGAAGCCCATGCGATTGATGATCGCCTCGGCCTCCGGCAGGCGGAAGATCCGTGGTTTCGGGTTGCCCGGTTGCGGACGCGGGGTCACGGTGCCGATTTCGACAAAGCCGAAACCCAGTTGCGAGAAACCGTCGATGGCCGCGCCATTCTTGTCCAGACCGGCCGCCAGACCCACCGGATTCGGGAAGTCCAGGCCCATGACCGTCACCGGCAGGTTCGCCGGCTTCTTGCACAGCATGCCGTTGAGGCCCAAACGCCCACCCGCGCCGATCAGATCCAGCGACAGATCGTGGGAGGTTTCCGGGGAAAGTTTGAACAACAGCTGACGGGCCAGGGTGTACATGGGCGGCGATGACTCGGGCGGCGAAAAGAGGCGGCGATTATAGCCGGGCATCGCCCCCCGGCGCGAGGCGCACAGGCAAATCAGCCTGACTGGCATATGCCTTGCACTTTCAGGGTTATCAGCCCCCAGGCCAATGACGGCGGGCGGGCACGGACAATGGCGTCGTTCGCAGGTTTTGCCTGAGCAAAAACTGGGACGGCGTTTTTTTTCAAGGTGGCTTTATATGAGTGATTCGTCCGTAGGGCCGCTGGCCTGGGTCAACGGCAGTGATGCCCCGGAAAAGAGTGTGATCAACCTCGGCTACATGGCCCTGAGCGATTGCGCCTCGGTGGTCGTGGCCGCCACGCAAGGCTTTGCCCAGCCTTACGGCCTGACAATCAACCTCAAGCGCCAGGCGTCCTGGGCGACGTTGCGCGACAAACTGGTCAGCGGTGAACTGGATGTCGCCCACAGCCTGTACGGGCTGATTTACGCGGTGCATCTGGGCATCGGCGGCGTGGCGCCGAGTGACATGGCGGTGCTGATGGGGCTGAACCAGAATGGCCAGAGCCTCAACCTGTCCCACGGTTTGCAGCAACTGGGCGTGACCAGTCCTGAAGCGCTGGATCGGCACGCGCACCAAACCCGCGCAAAACTGACCTTCGCCCAGACTTTTCCCACCGGTACCCACGCGATGTGGCTGTATTACTGGCTGGCGAGTCAGGGCATTCATCCGTTGCAGGACGTCGACAGCGTGGTGGTGCCGCCACCGCAAATGGTCGCGCACCTGCAAGCCGGGCGCATCGATGGTTTCTGCGTCGGTGAGCCGTGGGCGGCGGCTGCCGTGCAACAGGATCTGGGGTTCACCCTGGCGACCAGCCAGAGCATCTGGCCCGATCATCCGGAGAAAGTCCTCGGCTGCACCCGCGCGTTCGTCGAGCAATACCCCAACAGCGCCCGGGCGCTGGTAATGGCGATTCTCGAGGCCAGCCGCTTCATTGAACAAAGCGCGGAAAACCGCCGCAGCACCGCGCAGTTGCTGAGCGCCCCGGAATACCTCGACGCCCCGCTGTCCTGCATCGAACCGCGTTTTCTCGGTGATTACGCCGACGGCCTCGGCAATCGCTGGCAGGATCCGCACGCCTTGCGTTTTCACAGCAACGGCGAGGTAAATCTGCCGTACCTGTCCGACGGCATGTGGTTCATGACCCAATTCCGCCGCTGGGGCCTGTTGCGCGAGGATCCCGACTACCTCGCGGTGGCCCGCCAGGTTCAGCAACTGGACATCTACCGCGAAGCCGCCACCGCCGTCGGTGTCGCCGCGTGGGGCAAGGAGATGCGCAGCAGCCAGTTGCTCGATGGCAAAGTCTGGGACGGCAGCGATCCGGCCGCATACGCCCGCAGTTTCAAGCTGCACGCCCTGAGCGACGCCGCTCCTCTGCTCGCCCGCCGCTGACAGGAGACCGCCAATATGCTGCGCATTCTGCTGATCAACGACACCGCGAAAAAAGTCGGGCGCCTGAAAGCCGCGCTGATCGAGGCGGGTTTCGAGGTCATCGATGAGTCCGGCCTGATCATCGACCTGCCGGCCCGCGTCGAAACGGTGCGCCCGGACGTGATCCTGATCGATACCGAGTCACCGGGCCGCGATGTGATGGAGCAAGTGGTGCTGGTCAGCCGTGACCAGCCCCGACCGATCGTGATGTTCACCGACGAACACGACCCGGGGGTGATGCGTCAGGCGATCAAGTCCGGGGTCAGCGCCTACATCGTCGAAGGCATCCACGCCCAGCGCCTGCAGCCGATTCTGGATGTGGCCATGGCCCGCTTCGAAAGCGATCAAGCCTTGCGTGCGCAACTGCTGGCCCGCGACCAGCAACTGGCCGAGCGCAAACGCATCGAGCTGGCCAAAGGGCTGCTGATGAAGATGAAGGACTGCAACGAAGAAGAGGCCTACACCCTGATGCGCCGCCAAGCCATGAGCCGCCAGCAGAAACTGATTCAGGTGGCGGAGCAAATCATTGCCATGAGTGAGTTGCTCGGCTGATTGAAGAGCAAAAGATCGCAGCCTTCGGCAGCTCCTACAAAGGCACGCAATTTCCTGTAGGAGCTGCCGAAGGCTGCGATCTTTTGATCCTTGGCACAAATCTGGCTAAGCATTCAGCACAGGTAACCAACGGCGGTTGCCCCACCCACGACAAAGACGTCGCTCACCCCGCTCGCCCCATCGGCGAACCAGGTAGCGGCGTTTTTGCGTTTTGGCCCCACAGCCCGGGGCCGGTGGTGCGGCCGTGGCGGCGCGCCACCTGCTGTGACTCCTTTCGAGACTCTTTTCAGCTGAGGTGCGCGATGAATTCAAGCTTTTGGAAATCCGGCCACACCCCGACCCTGTTCGCAGCGTTCCTGTATTTCGACCTGAGCTTCATGGTCTGGTACCTGCTCGGCCCGTTGGCGGTGCAGATCGCCGCCGACCTGCACCTGAGCACCCAACAACGCGGTCTGGTGGTGGCGACACCGATTCTCGCCGGCGCGGTGCTGCGCTTTGTGATGGGCATGCTGGCCGATCGTCTGTCGCCGAAAACCGCTGGCCTGATCGGTCAGGTGATAGTGATCTGCGCGTTGTTCGGCGCGTGGAAACTCGGCATCCACAGTTATGAACAGGCGCTGCTGCTGGGGCTGTTCCTCGGCATGGCCGGTGCCTCGTTTGCTGTGGCCCTGCCGCTGGCCTCGCAATGGTATCCGCCACAACATCAAGGCAAGGCGATGGGCATCGCTGGCGCCGGTAACTCCGGCACCGTGTTCGCCGCGCTGATAGCCCCGGTGCTGGCCGCGTCGTTCGGCTGGAGCAACGTGTTCGGTTTTGCCCTGATTCCGTTGATCCTGACGCTGGTGCTGTTCGCCTGGCTGGCGAAAAACGCCCCGCAGCGGCCCAAGGCCAAAGCCATGGCCGACTACTTCAAGGCCCTCGGCGACCGCGACAGTTGGTGGTTCATGTTTTTCTACAGCGTGACCTTCGGCGGCTTCATCGGCCTGGCCAGCGCCCTGCCCGGCTACTTCAACGACCAATACGGTCTGAGTCCTGTCACGGCGGGTTACTACACCGCTGCCTGCGTGTTCGGTGGCAGCCTGATGCGTCCGCTGGGCGGCGCGTTGGCGGATCGCTTCGGCGGCATCCGCACCTTGCTGGCGATGTACACCGTGGCGGCGATCTGCATCGCCGCCGTCGGTTTCAACCTGCCCAGTTCCTACGCCGCCCTGGCGCTGTTCGTCTGCACCATGCTCGGGCTCGGCGCCGGCAATGGCGCGGTATTCCAGTTGGTGCCGCAACGCTTCCGTCTGGAGATCGGCGTGATGACCGGACTGATCGGCATGGCCGGTGGCATCGGCGGCTTTGCCCTGGCGGCCGGCATGGGCGCGATCAAGCAAAGCACCGGCAGCTATCAACTGGCGCTGTGGTTGTTCGCCAGCCTCGGCGTGCTGGCGTGGTTCGGCCTGCACGGGGTCAAGCGGCGCTGGAGAACCACCTGGGGTTCGGCGGCGGTCACTGCTGCGCGCGTGTGAGGCGGCAATGCCCCTGCAACTGAGCTTTGCCCAGGCCAGCGCCACCGGACCGCGCGCGGAAAACCAGGACGCCCTGCGCCTGGTGACACCCGCCCCGGCGCTGGCCGCGAGCAAAGGCTATCTGGTCGCCATTGCCGATGGGGTCAGCCAGTGCGCCGACGGCGGCCTGGCCGCACGCTCGACCCTGCAAGCACTGGCGCTGGACTACTACGCCACGCCGCAAACCTGGAGCGTGGCCCAGGCACTGGATCGCCTGCTGCTCGCACAAAACCGCTGGTTACAGGCCAACGGCGGCGGACAGCCACTGCTCACCACCGTCAGCGCGCTCATCCTGCGCGGCCAGCGTTTCACACTGGCCCACGTCGGCGATTGTCGGGTCTATCGCTGGCACGCCGACGCTTTGCAGCGGATATCGCAGGATCATGTCTGGGAGCAGCCGGGCATGCAGCACGTGCTCAAGCGTGCGCTGGGGCTGGATCAGCATCTGGTGCTGGACTTTCTCGACGGCGAGTTGCGCGAGGGTGAATGTTTCGTGCTGCTCAGCGACGGCGTGTGGTCGACTGTGGGCGATACCGCGATTGCAGCGATCCTGCGCGATCAACCGGATCTCGACAGCGCCGCACACACGCTGGTCAACGCCGCGCATCTGGCCGGCAGTCAGGACAACGCCAGTGCACTGCTGGTGCGGGTCGATGCGCTCGGTGAGGCGAGCATTGGCGATGCGCTGATTCACCTACAGCAATGGCCACTGCCGCCAGCGTTGAAAACCGCGCAGATGTTCGAAGGCTGGCAGGTGCAGAACGTTGTCGCTCAGAGCCAGCAATCGCTGCTGTATCGCGTGCTGGACGGGCAAGGTCGGAGCTGGTTGTTGAAAACCCTGCCGCCACGGCTGGCCGATGATCCTCAGGCCGGGCAGGCCTTGTTGTCGGAAGAATGGTTCCTCAGGCGTGTCGCCGGGCGGCATTTTCCTGAAGTCCACAGCGGCACTCAGCGTCAGCATTTGTACTACGTGATGCGCGAATATTCCGGGATGACCCTGGCGCGGCTGTTTCAACACAGCAGCCCGTTACCGTTGGCACAGTGGCAGGACATTGCCGAGCGTCTGCTGCGGGCGGTGGGCCTTCTGCATCGACGGCAGATTCTGCACCGCGACATCAAACCGGAGAATCTGCACCTGGGCGACGACGGCGAGTTGCGCCTGCTGGATTTCGGTCTGGCGTATTGCCCCGGTCTGTCCGAAGACGCACCGTCAACGCTGCCGGGAACCCCGAGTTATATCGCCCCGGAAGCGTTTCGCGGCGAGCCACCGAGTGCGCAACAGGATCTGTACGCGGTGGGCGTGACCTTGTATTTCCTGCTCACTGGGCATTTTCCCTATGGCGAAATCGAAGCCTTTCAACGGCCGCGCTTCGGTGTGCCGGTGAGTGCCGGTCGCTACCGCCCGGACATGCCGGAATGGCTTGCGCAGAGTCTGGAGCGAGGCGTGGCTGCCGATCCGCAACAACGCTTTGAAACGGCTGAAGAATGGTTGCTGGTGCTGGAACAAGGTGAGCGGCGCAGTTTGAGTGTGCGACCCAGGCCTTTGCTGGAGCGTGAGCCGTTGAAGGTCTGGCGAACGCTGGCGTTGTTGGCCCTGCTGGGGAATCTGGTGCTGCTGGTTGTGTTGTTTCACGGCTGAGACCGCGTCGCGCCCTTCGCGAGCAGGCTCGCTCCCACAGGGGATTTGTGAACGACACCGATCCACTGTGGGAGATTCTATGTTGCTCAGCAACCCTAGAATCTCAAACT
>NZ_MVOO01000025.1:0-44443 GCF_002156405.1 Pseudomonas sp. SCPG-7
GCGAGGGCCGAACGTCAGGGTAAAGCCCTTTGGTTACTTTGGGGCGTTTGCCAAAAGTGACCCGCCGTCAGGGCGGAACCCTAGGTGGCCGTTACCGCAGCAACGGATATTCCCCCCCACCCCGGTCAAGCCAAAGCAAACACCTCCACCAAGCGCCCAGCAATCAACCCCAGCGCCTCTTCAGCCTCATCAACAATCGCCCCCATCCGCATAAAGTCATGGGTCATGCCGGCGTAAACCTGCAAATCCACAGCAACCCCCGCCGCCTGCAAATGCCGGGCATACGCCACCCCCTCATCATGCAACGGATCACACTCGGCCAACACCATCAGCACCGGTGCGACATCGGCCGGAACTTCACCGAGCAACGGCGAGAAACGCGGATCGAAACGATCACTGGCATCACGCTGATAGTGCGCGTAGAACCACTGCAGCGAAGCCTTCTCCAGCAGATAGCCTTCGGCAAAACGCTCGATCGACGGCGTGCTGCGACTGGCATCTGCAACGGGATAAATCAACACCTGCAAACGCGGCTGCACAGCGGCAGCCGTCAGTTGCGCAGCCAGCACCGTGGCCAGGCTGCCACCGACGCTGTCACCAGCAATCGCCAGCCGCGCCGTGTCGATGCCCAGATCAGCCGCACTCGCCAGCAGCCAGTCCCAGGCATCGCGGGCATCATCGGCCGCTGTCGGAAAGCGATGTTCCGGCGCCAGTCGGTACGCCACCGACAGCACCACGCAATCAGCCAACGAAGCCAACGCGCGGCACAGCGAATCATGCGAATCGAGGCTGCCGACCACATAGCCGCCGCCATGGAAATACAACAATGCCGGACGACCGGCGCCCGCCTGCAACGGATGATTGCTGTAGATCCGCGCGTGCAACAGTGCGCCGTCACGCACCGGCAATTGCAGCTCATCCACCACGGCCAGTTCTTCACCGCCGGCGTCCATCAGCAACGAAGACTGATCAAATTGTTCGCGGGCCTCGCTCGGGGTCAGCTCATGCATGCCGACGCGTTTGCCACTGGCCCGGCCGTTGCCGACCAGTTGCAGAAATGCGGCGATATCAGGATTCAATGACATTCAAATCTCCAAACCGATCGGGCGCCATCAGCGCCCGATCGGTTTTACTTGGGTTTCACAGCAGGTTTCAGGACATGACTACTGATTCAACGATCTGGCCGAGCATTTCTTCAGCCTCGGACAGGAAAGTTTCATCGCGCGGGATCTGGAAGTGCCCGCAATCCAGCCATTCACAGCCCATGCCCGGCTGGTCGAGTTGCGCCGCCAGCTCCAGTGCCTCGGCTTCGCGACCCAAGGTCCACCAGCACGTCGGGTTGACGGTCAGCGGCGCACAGCGCTCAAGCTTGAGCGACAACTGCTTGAGCCGGCGCGCCACGCTGAACACCTGCGCCAGTTCTTCGGCGCCCAGCGCCACATAGGTCGACGCCCCGCGCTCGGCGCTGATGGCACGCTGGAACAGCGCACGCAGGTTGTGCGGCGTTTCTTCACCGTCGATGGACAGGCCCGGTGCGGCGTCCGGCAGCGTCACCTGCAGGAAGTCGCGCAGGTCGGTTTGCCAGTCATCGACAGCCCCGGCGTCAATCGCCGCCGACGGCACGAAGCTGTCGACCAGCCCGACAAACTTGACCTGTTGCCCGGCCTGCTCCAGTTGCGCGGCGATCAACATCGCCAGCGTACCGCCCAGTGACCAGCCCAGCAGGTGGTAAGGCCCCTGCGGCTGTTTCTGACGAATCTGCGCCAGGTAATCACTGGCCATCTCCTGCAGCGAGGTGTCGTTGAAAGCCGGATCCAGCAGCATCCGCGACTGAATCGCCAACACCTGGCGTTGACCGCTCAAGCGCCGCGCCAGCGGCTCGTAGTCGAACACCGTGCCGAAACCGGCGTGCAGGCAGAACAGCGGCGCCACGCCCGCGACCTCGGCGTTCATCGCCAGCAACCCGGAGGCTTTTTCCGCCGTGCCCTGAACACTCGCTACCAGTTCGCCGATGCTCGGCTTCTGCATCAGATCGCGCAGTTTCAGGCTCAGGCCCTGAGCCTTGAGCACGCGGCTGCGGGCCACCACTTGCAGGCTGAGGATCGAGTCGCCACCCAGTTCGAAGAAGTTGTCGCTGAGCCCGACCCGTTCGATTTTCAGCACCTCCTGCCAGATCTTCGCCAGGGCTTTTTCCAGCTCGGTGCGCGGCTCGACGTAGGCCAGACGCTGTTCGGCGTCCGGATTCGGCAGGGCCTTGCGGTCGAGTTTGCCGTTCGGCGTCAGCGGCATGCGCTCAAGCACCATCAGGTGTGCCGGCACCATGTAATCCGGCAGACTCGCCTTGAGTTGCTCGCGCAGACGTTCGCCCAAGCCGTCGGCTGGCGTCTCGGCAGTGGCCAGTACATAGCCAAGCAGCTGTTTGCCGCTGAGACCCTCGCGGGCCACCACGGCGGCGTCACGCACGCCCGGCTGCTGTTTGAGGCGCGCTTCGATTTCACCCAGCTCGATGCGGAAACCACGGATTTTCACCTGATGGTCGATCCGCCCGAGATAGTCGACAGTGCCGTCGGCACGCTGGCGCACCAGGTCGCCGGTGCGGTACAGGCGACTGCCGTCGGCGCTGAACGGGTTGGCAACGAAACGTTCGGCGGTGCCACCGGCACGCCCCAGATAACCGCGAGCCAACGCGCCACCCAAGTACAACTCACCGGCAATGCCGGCCGGCAGCGGGTTGAGATCGCTATCGAGCACATAACCGCTGCGCTCGCCGACCACGCTGCCGATCGGCGCATAGGCCGCGCCGCATTGATCGTCGACCGCGGCCTTCCAGATCAGCGGCGTGACCACCGTTTCAGTCGGGCCATAGCCGTTGATGATGTACTGCGGTTGCAGCGCGCGTTTGGCCAGTTCGAAACTCGCCACCGGCACCGCATCCCCGCCGAAGCAGTAGATCCGTACCGGCGGCGGATTGCCGTGCTGTTCGGCGTGTTCGGCCAGTTGCTGCAGGTACACCGGCGGGAACGCGGCCACGGTCACACCATGCTGATGCAGGGCGTCGTAGGTCTGTTCGGCCGTCCACAGGCTGTCGTCGCGAATCAGCAAACGGGCGCCGTGCGTCAGGGTGGTCAGCCAGCGCTCATGCGCGCCGTCGAAGGCGAACGACATGAAGTGCAACTCGCAATCGGCTGCGCTCATTTCGTAACGCTGACCGATCGCCTGGCAGTGCATCGCCAGCGGCCCGTGCGCCACGCCGACACCTTTCGGCTGACCGGTGGAGCCGGAGGTGTAGATCACGTAAGCCAGGTTGCCCGGCTGCACCGCGACCTGCGGCGCCGAATCCGGCTGAGCGCGCAGATCCAGCTGATCGAGTTCCAGCACCTGCAGGTTGGCCTGGGTCGGCAGCACCTGACGCAGACTCGAATCGCTGAGCAGCAAAGCGATGCCCGAATCGTGCATCAAATAGCTCAAGCGTTCGCGCGGATAGGTCGCGTCCAGCGGCACGTAGGCACCACCGGCCTTGAGCACCGCCAACAGCGCGACGATCATGTTTTCGCTGCGTGGCAGGGCCACACCGACCCGCACTTCCGGACCGACACCTTCGGCGATCAGCGCATGCGCCAGACGATTGGCCCGCGCGTCGATCTGCGCGTAGCTGAAGGCTTGCTCATTGAAGATCACGGCGGTTTGTTCGGCACGCTGTGCGGCCCAACCGGCAATGCGCTGGTGCACCAGCGTGGTCTGCGTTTGCGCGACAAGATCCTGCGCAGGCGCGACCTGTCCGGTCGGCAGACCGATGCGTCCCAGCGCCTGCCCGGCGTCCTGAACCAGTGCGGTGAGCAGGCCTTCCATGTTGCTGCGAATGCCTTCCACGGTCGCCAGATCAAAATGTTCGCGCAGGAACATGTACTCGGTCACCAGCCCGTCTTCGAGGGTGACCATCAGGTCCATCGGGAAGTTGGTCAGGCCCGAGTTGTTGATCTCGCCAAACTTCAGCGAATCATCGCGCCACTCGCGCAGCGCCTGATCGATCGGGTGGTTCTCGAACACGATGATGCTGTCGAACAGCGACTGCCCGGCACGTCCGCCCCAACGCTGGACGTCGGTCAACGGGGTGTACTCGCGCTCGCGCAGTTCCAGGTTGAAATCCTGCAACTCGCGCAACCAGGCGCCCACGGCCTGCTCGGCCGGCACGTCCTTGATCACCGGCAAGGTGTTGATGAACAGGCCGAGGATCGATTCCGAGGCCGGCAAGCTCGCCGGACGCCCCGCCACCGTGGCGCCGAACGCCACGCAACGCTGGCCGCTGTACCGGCTGAGCAGCACCAGCCACGCGCCCTGCACCAAGGTATTGAGGGTGACCTGCTGCGACTGGGCAAAGGCTTTCAACTGTTCGGTGCGGGCCTCGCCGAGACGGCTGTACAGCGCCTGGTGACCGCGACCGCTGCCGGTACGCGTCACCGCGTCTGCCAGATAGGTCGGCTCATCGAGCCGGCTCAGGTGCTGACGCCAGAAACTTTCGCTGGCGTTCGCGTCCTGCTGTTGCAGCCAGTTGATGTAACCGCGATACGGCACCG
Source organism: Pseudomonas sp. SCPG-7 (assembly GCF_002156405.1). Taxonomy (NCBI): domain Bacteria; kingdom Pseudomonadati; phylum Pseudomonadota; class Gammaproteobacteria; order Pseudomonadales; family Pseudomonadaceae; genus Pseudomonas; species Pseudomonas sp. SCPG-7. Next base: position 4,575 of record NZ_MVOO01000025.1, read on the forward strand.
CTTCCGCCAGTGGTCGCCCGGAATACTGGCTCAGCACCTCACCGATCAACTGCGAACTGCTCCAGCCGTCGATCAGAATGTGATGGTAGGTCCAGATCAGTTGATAGCTGTGCTCGCCGACTTGCACCAGCGTCAGCCGTTGCAGCGGTGGCCGATCGAGATCGAAACCCTTGGCCCGCTCGGCATCAGCCAGACCTTGCAAGGCTTCGGCCGAATGATCCTGCTCACGCCAGTCAAGCAGACTGAACGGCAACTGCGGATCGGCGAGTACGAATTGCAGCGGCTCGGCCATGTCCTGCCAGAGGAAGCCGGTGCGCAGAATGTCGTGGCGACGGCTGACGGTTTCCCACGCGGCTTGCAGACGCAGCGGCTCAAGGCCCTGCACCGGAACGCTCAACTGGTTGACGTACAGGTCCGATTCCGGCGAATTCAGGCCGAGGAACAGCATGCCCTGCTGCATCGGCGACAAGCGATAGAGCCCGTCGAGCTGCCCGTCCGGCAATGGCAGTTGCGCCACTTGCGCCTCGCTCAAGCCGTGCAGCGGCAGGTCGATCAGCGCCGGCTCCGGCGCCTCACGCCCTTCGGCAGTCTGCACGCACAAGGCCAGTTGCTGAATGGTCGGTTGCTGGAACAGGTCTTTCGGGCTCAGCTCCAGCCCTTGCTGACGGGCGCGACTGACCACCTGAATCGAGATGATCGAGTCGCCACCCAAGGCAAAGAAACTGTCGTGGGTGCTGACCTGTTCAAGGCCCAATACCTCTTTCCAGATCTCCACCAGCACCTGCTCGGTAGCATTCGCCGGTTCGACATGCAGCTGCGCGGCGCTCAGCTCCAGTGCTGGCAGGCGCTTGCGATCGATCTTGCCGTTGGGAGTCAGCGGCAGCTGCGCCAGCCACAGGCGATGGCTCGGCACCATGTAATCCGGCAGGGTTGCGCCCAGCCAGTTGCCGAGGGTTTGCTGCAGTGCGGCCTGTTGCTCGGCGCTGGCGTCGATAATCGCCGGATCGCTCGGCACCAGATAGGCAATCAGTTGCTGACTGCCCGACACTTCGCTGGCGACGACCACCGCTTCACGCACGTCGGCATGCGCCTGCAGACGCGCTTCGATTTCGCCCAGTTCGATACGCAAGCCGCGAATTTTCACCTGATGGTCGATCCGGCCCATGTACTCCAGCTCGCCCTCCTCGCGCTGACGAATCAGGTCGCCGGTGCGGTACAGGCGCTCGCCGTTGCCGCCGAAAGGATTCGGCACGAAGCGCTCGGCGGTCATTGCCGCACGCCCCAGATAACCGCGCGTGATGCCGGCGCCGGACAGGTAAAGCTCCGCCGACACGCCTTGTGGCACCGCGTGCAAATCGGCATCCAGCAGATGACTGGCGCTGTAATCGAGCGCACGCCCAATCCGCGCCTGACCGCCAGCACTGCGGCGGGTCCAGGTCGAATAAGTGGTGTCTTCCGACGGGCCGTACAGGTCGTAGACGTGCTCGACCGTCGACTGCTGATACAACGCCTCCACCAGCGCTTGCTTCAGCGGTTCACCCGCCAGATTGATGATGCGCACGCTCGGCGGAATCTGCCCGGCACGCTGCAGCGCGGCAATCGCCGACGGCACGGTGTTGATCAGGCGCACCTGATCGCGGGCCGGCAGGTGCGGCAGCTCCAAGGCATTACGCGCGATGATCAGCGAACCACCGTTGGCGAGAGTGACAAACAGCTCCCAGACCGACAGGTCGAAGCACACCGACGTCGAGGCCAACACGCCTTGAATGTCCTCGCGGCGGTAGACCTTGGCCGACCAGTCGATCAGCGCCATGACGTTGCGATGGGCAATCGCCACGCCTTTTGGTTTGCCGGTGGAACCGGAGGTGTAGATCACGTAGGCGAGGTTATCTGGAGCGACCGATGTTTCAGGCGCGCAGCTCGGATAATCGCTCAAGGAAACCTGATCCAACAGCAGCAACTGCGTATCGCCCGGTACGCTCAGCGTCGCGGCAACGGCCTGCTCGGTGAGCAACACCCGCGCCCGACTGTCTTCGAGCATGTAAGCCACGCGATCCGCCGGGTAGTCCGGGTCCAGCGGCACGTAAGCGCCACCAGCCTTGAGCACCGCGAGCAAGGCGACCAGCAACTGCTCGGAACGCGGCATTGCCACGCCCACGCGCACTTCCGGGCCGACACCCAACTCAAGCAGTTTATGCGCCAGGCGATTGGCCTGCGCGTCCAGCTCGGCGTAGGTCAGTTGCGTATGGGCGAAGGTCACCGCCAAGGCATCCGGGGTCGCCGCCACCTGACGGGCGATGGCTTGATGGATGCACAGATCGGTGGAGAAGTCGGTATTCACCTGCGGGCTGTGCTCGATAAGGTTCAGCTCGCTGAGCGAACGCTGCCCCGACTCGCTCATCTGCCCGAGCAAGCGCTGCAGATACCCGGCCAGCTGCACCACGCTGTGCGCGGCAAAGCTTTCGCACTGGTAGCTGAAGTGCATCGACAATTCGTCGCTCAAGTGCACCAACAGCGTCAGCGGATAGTTGGTCTGCTCATGATTGTGGATTTCACCGAAGCGCAGTTCTTGCGGTGCGCCCTGCGCCAGCGCCTCGGACACCGGGTAGTTCTCGAACACCAGAATGTTGTCGAACAGCGCCTCACCGTTGCGCTCGGCCCAGCGCTGAATGTCGAACAGCGGGGTGTGCTCATGCTCGCGCAAGGCCAGGTTCTGCGCCTGCACGCTCTGCAACCATTCGCCAACGCTCGAGGGCGACTGCGGACTGGCGATGACCGGCAAGGTGTTGATGAACAGACCGATCTGCTGCTCGACCCCTTTGAGCTCGGCCGGACGCCCCGCCACCGTGGCGCCGAACGCCACACACGGCTGGCCGGTCAGGCGCTGCAACAGCAGCAGCCATGCCGCCTGAATGAGCGTGTTGAGGGTGACTTTCTGCTGGCGCGCAAACTCGCCCAGACGCCGCGTCTGCTCAGCGTCGAGCACGCAGAAATGTTCGCCGTGGCCGTCGCGCGGTGCATCGCCGTGCTGCGCCTGCAACGCTTGCGCGAGCAAGGTCGGCGCTTGCAGGTCAGCCAGTTGCGCGGTCCAGTAACGTTCGCTGGCCTGCACGTCCTGGCGCTGCAGCCATTCGATGTAATCGCGGTAACGCCCGGCCAGTGCCGGTTGGGCAACCCCGCTGTAGCGTTGCAGGACTTCGCCGAGCAACTGCGAGTTGCTCCAGCCGTCCATCAGGATGTGGTGGTTGGTGTAGATCAAATGGCAACGCTGCTCGTCCAGACGCACCACGAGCATGCGCAACAGCGGCCCTTGGCTCAGGTCGAAACCTTGCGCCTGTTCGGCAGCCGCCAGTGCATTCAGATCGCTGTGGCAAGCGTCACGATCACGCCAGTCGAGGACGCGGAACGGCATGTCCAGTTGCTTGTGCACCACTTGCACCGGACGCGCCAGTTCACCCTGCCAGACAAAGCTGCTGCGCAGGATGTCGTGGTTGTCCACCGCCGCTTGCCAGGCCTGCTGAAAGCGTTGCGGATCGAGGCCTTCGACATCGAGCCGAACCTGGTTGATGTAATCGCCGGTGGCCTGCTCGTAGAGGCTGTGGAACAACATGCCCTGCTGCATCGCCGACAGCGGATACACATCGGCGACCTGGCGTGGCGCCAGCGGGAACTGATCGAGCTGCGCCTGCGTCAGGCCGGCCAATGGGAAGTCCGACGGGGTCAGGCCTTCGACACCCGGGGTCAGGCAATGGCCGATCAACGCTGCGAGTTCTGCGGCGTAATCTGCGGCCAGGGCTTCGATCACCGCGCTGTCGAAGCGCTCACTACTGAACGTCCAGCCCACCCGCAGCTCGCCGCCATACACCTGACCGTTGAGGGTCAACCAGTTGCCCAGCGGCGCCTCCGGGCTCTGATCGAGGCCGGCGTTGTCCGGCGACGGCACGAACAGCGCAGCCTCGTCGCCGGCGAAACTGCCGTCGAACTGCCCAAGGTAGTTGAAGGTGATGCGCGGGCTCGGCAAGGCCTGCAAGCTCTGCTGCGCGCGGGCATCACCGAGGTAACGCAAGGCGCCGAAACCGATGCCCTTGTTGGGGATCGAGCGCAGTTGTTCCTTGATCTGCTTGATCGACTCGTCAAGCGTGTCTGCCGGCGTCAGGCGCACCGGGAACAGGCTGGTGAACCAGCCCACCGTGCGGGTCAGATCGACACCGTCGAACAGTTCTTCGCGGCCATGGCCTTCGAGCTGGATCAGCGTCGACGCCTGCCCGCTCCAGCGTCCAATGACTCGCGCCAGCGCCGTCAGCAACAGGTCGTTGACCTGAGTGCGGTATGCCGCCGGGGCCTCTTGCAACAGTTGCCGTGTCAGCTCGGTGCCGAGCCGGGTCTGCACGGTCTGGGCCAGACGATTGTCCTGACTGGCGTCAACGCGTTTGCACAGCAGATCGGTACTCACATCGCTCAGGCAGGCCTGCCACCAAGCCAGCTCTGCCTGCAACGCCGGGCTGTTGGCGTAGCGCTGCAAGTGCTCGCCCCAGTCCTTGAAGGCACTGGTTCGGGACGGCAGGCTCAACGGCTGATCGTTGAGCAGTTGCTGATAAGCGTTCTGCAGGTCTTCCAGCAGAATCCGCCACGACACGCCGTCCACCGCCAGGTGATGAATCACCAACTGCAGACGCTGCGTGCCATCGGCCAGATTCGCCAGCACCGCACGCAGCAACGGCCCGTGTTGCAGATCGAGGCTGCGCTGGGCGCGATTACCCAAGGCTTCAAGGGCGGCGGCATCAGCAACGTCTTCTTGCCAGAGCAGGTTCTTCGGCAGCGCTTCGACCGCGCGGTGCTCGGCCTGCCACACGCCATCGCGCTGGGTGAAGCTCAGGCGCAAGGCATCGTGATGAGCCACCAGTGCGCGCAACACTTGCTCGAGTTTTTCAGCGTCCAGCGCCTGCCGCGGTTGCAGCAGCACCGACTGGTTCCAGTGATGACGTTGCGGAATCTCGTCGGCGAAGAATTGCTGCTGGATCGGCAGCAGCAACGCTGCACCGCTCGCGGCTTGCTGATCAATGCTCGACTCGTCGCCACCCCACTGCGCGACCAACGCCAGACGCTGTACGGTCTGGTGCTGGAACAGGTCTTTGGGATTGAGGCGAATGCCGGCCTGACGGGCGCGACTGACCACCTGGATCGAGATGATCGAGTCGCCGCCCAGTTCGAAGAAGTTGTCGTGGATGCCGACTTGCGGCAGCTTCAGTACGTCCTGCCAGATCGCCGCCAGACCCTGCTCCATCGCGCTTTGCGGCGCCTGATAGGCCTGCTGCGCCTGGCTGGCGTCCGGCGACGGCAAGGCGTTGCGGTTGAGTTTGCCGTTGGCGGTCAACGGCAATTGCGCCAGCAGCAACAGGTGCGCCGGGACCATGTGATCCGGCAGATGGGCCTTGAGTTCGGCACGCACGCTGTCGCGCCACCGCGCCTGTTCGGCCGGGCTCGCGTCGAGCAGCGCGGCGTCGCCTGGCACCAGATAGGCCACCAGTTGCTGACCACTGAGGCCCGGCTGCGCCAGCACCACGGCCTGGCGCACCGCAGCCTGTTCCAGCAGTTGCGCTTCGATCTCGCCGAGTTCGATACGGAAGCCGCGAATTTTCACCTGATGGTCGATCCGCCCGATGTATTCGATCACGCCGTCGGCGCGATAGCGCGCCAGGTCACCGGTACGGTAAAGACGCCCGCCATCGGCGGCGAACGGGTCGGGAATGAAGCGCAGGCTGGTCAGATCCGCGCGGTTCAGGTAACCGCGACCCAGGCCGGCGCGACCGACGTACAGCTCACCGATGCAGCCTTTGGCGACCGGATTCAGATCACCGTCGAGCAAGTACCAGGACAGGTCCGGGATCGGCTCGCCGATCGGACTGCTGGCATCACGCTGCAAGTCGGCCAGCGAAATCGGCCGGTAGGTCACGTGCACGGTGGTTTCGGTGATGCCGTACATGTTGATCAGCTGCGGTGCCTGATCGCCGAAACGCTCGAACCACGGACGTAGGCTCTTGACCTCCAGCGCCTCGCCGCCGAACACCACGTAACGCAGCGCCAGTGCTTGCGCCGCGTGTTCGGGGGCGCAGGCCACTTGCATCAATTGCTTGAACGCCGACGGCGTCTGATTGAGCACGGTGATGCCTTCGCGGCAGAGCAAGGCGAAGAAATCTTCCGGCGAGCGGCTGACCTCGTAAGGCACCACCAGCAGTTTGCCGCCGTACAGCAGCGCCCCGAAAATCTCCCACACCGAGAAATCGAAGGCGTAGGAATGGAACAGGCTCCAGACATCCGTGGCGCCGAAATCGAACCACGCATCAGTGGCCTCAAACAGACGCAGCACGTTGCGATGGGCCAGCAACGTGCCCTTCGGCTGCCCGGTGGAGCCGGAGGTGTAGATCACGTAAGCCAGGTTGTCCGGGCTCATGCGCACCTGCGGATTGCTGTCGCTGTAGCCTTCCAGACCGTCACGCTCCTGATCGAGCATCAGGCTGCGCAGCGAATCCGGCACCGGCAGACGCCCCAGCAGATGGCTCTGGGTCAGCAGCAAGGCGATGCCACTGTCGCCGATCATGTAGCTCAGGCGTTCTTCCGGATACGTCGGGTCCAACGGCACATAGGCGCCGCCGGCCTTGAGGATCGCCAGCAGACCGACCAGCATGTCGAGGCTGCGCTCCACCGCCAGACCGACGCGCACGTCCGGGCCGACACCGCTGGCAATCAGCTTGTGGGCCAACTGGTTGGCGCGACTGTTGAGCTCGCCGTAGCTCAAGGACTGCCCGGCACAGCTCACGGCAATCGCTTGCGAGGCGCGGGCGGCTTGTTGTTCGATCCGTTGATGCAGGCACTGCTCGCTCGGGAAATCGCGGATGGCCGGGTTCCACTGCTGCAAGGTCGCCGCACGTTCGGCGGCGTCATGCAGCGGCAGTTCGGCGATGCGCTGAGCGCTGTCGGCGACGATGCCTTGCAGCAGATGGGTCCAGTGTTGCGCCAGGCGTTCGATGGTCTCGACGTCGAACAGGTCGGTGGCATAGGTCAGCTCGGCCCAGACGTTGTCGCTCGATTCAAAAGTGTTCAGGGTCAGGTCGAACTGCGCGGTACTGGACGCCCACGGCAAGCCTTCAATCGCCAGTTTTGGCAGACGCGTGGCGCCCTGCGCCTGACGCACCTGGCTCTGGTGGTTGTGCATCACCTGGAACAGCGGGCTGTGGCTGAGGCTGCGCTCCGGTTGCAGCGCGTCGACCAGTTGTTCGAACGGCAGATCCTGATGCGCCTGGGCGCCGAGCACCGTATTTTTCACTTGCTGCAGCAGGCTGCGGAACGTCTGCTGACTGTCGAACTTGGCCTTGAGTACCTGGGTGTTGACGAAGAAACCGATCAGGCCTTCGGTCTCGACCCGGTTGCGGTTGGCCACCGGCACGCCGACGCGGATATCGGCTTGACCGCTGTAGCGATGCAGCAAGGTCTGGAACGACGCCAGCAACAGCGCAAACAGCGTGACGTTTTCGCGCTGCGCCAGTTGCTTGAGCGCGGTGGCCAGTTCGCGGCTCAGCGGGATATCGCGACGGGCGCCACGATAGCTCTGCTCGGCTGGACGCGGACGGTCGGTCGGCAACTCCAGCAGCGGTTGATCGCCAGCGCCGAGTTGTGCGGTCCAGTAGCTCAATTGACGCTCGCGTTCACCGGCGTCCATCCACTGTTTCTGCCATACGGCGTAGTCGGCGTATTGCACCGGCAGCGCCGGCAATTGCACGCTCTGGCCCTGGCTGTAGGCGGCATACAACGCCACCAGCTCATCGACCATGACATTCATCGACCAGCCATCGGCGACGATGTGATGCAGGGTGATGACCAGCGCGTGGTCATCGGCGGCCAGACGCAGCAGTTTGACCCGCAGCAACGGGCCTTGCTGCAGATTGAACAGGTGCAGGGTTTCGGCGGCGACCCGCGCTTGCAGAGCCGCCTCGTCGAGATCCGCCACCACGTCCTGCACCTGCAGGTCGAGCGTGCCGTGGGCATGGATCACTTGCAGGGTCTGCCCCTGTTGTTCGACGAAGCAGGTGCGCAGTGATTCGTGGCGCTCGATCAGCGCGTCGAAGCTGCGCTGCAACGCCGGCAGATCCAGCTCACCGCGCAGACGCAACGCCGCCGGCACGTGATAAGCGGTGCTGTTCGGCTCCAGTTGCCAGAGGAACCATTGACGTTCCTGAGCATAGGACAGCGCCAGCGGTTGCTGGCGGGGCAACGCAACAATCGGCGGTTGCTGATGCGCCTGATCGACACCCAGCGCGGCGACAAAATCTTTCAGCGTGCTGTGTTCGAACAACGTGCGCAGCGGCACCTGCACGTTCAGCGCCTGACGTACGCGCGAGACCACTTGCGTGACCAGCAACGAGTGGCCGCCCAGTTCGAAGAAGTTGTCGCTCAGGCCTACGCGATCAAGCTTGAGCACCGCTTGCCAGATCTCGGCGACGCTGTGTTGAGTGGCGGTTTGCGGGGCGATGTAAGTCGATTGCAGTTGGCTGGCGTCAGGTGCTGGCAAGGCTTTGCGGTCGACTTTGCCGTTCGGCGTCAGTGGCAGTTGCGCGAGGAACAACAGGTGCGCCGGCACCATGTAATCCGGCAGTTCGGCCTTGAGGCTGGCTTTCAATGCGGCGCGCAGTTCGCCTTCATCAAAAGCGTCGGCGGTCGGCACCACATAGCCGACCAGTTGCGGTCCGGTCGGGCCGTCCTGAGCGACTACCACGGTTTCGCGCACGCTATCGAGGGCGAGCAAACGCGCTTCGATCTCGCCGAGTTCAATCCGGAAACCACGGATTTTCACCTGATGGTCGATCCGCCCGATGTACTCGATCACGCCTTCGGCGCGGTAACGGGTCAGGTCGCCGGTGCGGTACAGACGCGCGCCGGTTGTCGAAAAGGGATCCGGGACAAAGCGTTCGGCAGTCAGGCTCGGGCGCTGGAAGTAACCACGAGCGAGGCCGTCGCCGCCGATCAGCAGCTCACCCGGGGCGCCGAGCGGATTGAGCTCAAGGTCGCTGCCGAGGATGTACAACGCGGTGTTGTCGATCGGCGTGCCGAGGAATGGACGGCTGCTGTCCGCACTCAAGGCGTGCTGCGCCGACCAGATAGTGGTTTCGGTCGGGCCGTAGAGGTTCCACACGCTCGGCGTCAGTGCGAGCATGCGTTGCGCCAGTTCCTGCGACAGCGCTTCACCACCACAGAGGAACGTGCGGCCCGCCAGGATTGGCGCCTGTTCATTGTCCAGCAGCATGCGCCAGGTCGAGGGCGTGGCTTGCAGCGCCGTCACGCCATGACGCGCGATCAGTTCGAGCACCGCTTGCGGGTCTTGATGCACGTCCTTGCCGGTCAGCACCACACAGGCACCGGCCAGCAATGGGCCGTAGATTTCCAGGCCGAAAATATCGAACGAAAAGGTGGTCAGCGACAACATGCGATCGGCGGCACAGATGCCCGGCTGCTTGATCATGCTCGCGACAAAATTGCTCAGCGCCGCGTGGCGCACCATCACGCCTTTCGGTTTGCCGGTGGAACCGGAGGTGTAGATCGTGTAGGCCAGATGCTCGCCATTGACTGCCACGTCCGGCGCGGTCTGTGGATAAGCCGCCAGCCACTCGCGCGGTTGATCCAGCAGCAGCGCTTGCACGCCCGGCGGGATCGGCAGCTGCGTCTGCAAATGGCTTTGGGTCAGCAGCAATTGCAGGCCGCTGTCCTCGATCATGTAGGCCAGACGATCCTGCGGATACGCCGGGTCCAGCGGCACATAAGCACCGCCGGCCTTGAGGATCGCCAGCAGGCCGACGATCATTTCCACACTGCGCTCGACGGCGATGCCGACCAGCTGCTCCGGGCCGACACCGGCTTCGATCAGCTTGTGCGCCAGTTGACTCGAGCGGGCATCCAGCTCGCCGTAGCTCAGCACGTCTTCGCCGATGATCAGTGCAGTGGCCTGCGGCGTTTGCTGTGCACGCCGGGAGAAATCCTGCTGCACGCATTCGGCTTGCGCGCTGCGGTCGGCGATGCGCAACCAGTCCTGCAACAGCACGCCGTGTTCGGCGCTTTCCAGCAACGGCAATTCGCCGACGCGCTGGCTCGGTGCGGCGACAATGCCGCGCAGCAGATTCTGCCAATGACGTGCCAGACGCTCGACGGTTTCAGCTTTGAACAGGTCAGTGGCGTAGATCAGCTCGGCGGCAAAGCCGTCGCTGGCTTCGTAGGTATTCAGCGTCAGGTCGAACTGCGCGGTGCGCCCTTCCCACTGCACGTCCTCGACACTCAGTTGCGGTAACTGCGCGGCGCTGCGGCCCTGATCGCGACTGGTCTGGTGGTTGAACATCACCTGGAACACCGGGCTGTGGCTCAGGCTGCGCTCCGGTTGCAGCGCTTCGATCAGTTGCTCGAACGGCAGATCCTGATGCGCCTGCGCATCCATCGCCGCCTGCTTGACCTGAGCCAGCAACTGGTTGAACGGCAATTGCCCGCTGACTTCGGCATTCAGCACTTGCGTGTTGACGAAGAAGCCGATCAGGCCTTCGGTCTCGACCCGGTTACGGTTGGCGGTCGGCACCCCGACGCGAATCTGCGCCTGACCGCTGTAGCGATGCAGCAGCGCCTGAAACGACGCCAGCAGCAGCATGAACAGGCTCGCACCTTCGCGCTGCGCCAGCTGTTTGAGGGCGTCGCCGAGGTCTGCCGGCAGGTTCAGTTCCAGCCGCGCACCGCGCAGGCTTTGCACGGCCGGACGCGGGAAATCGATCGGCAGTTCCAGCACCGGCTGCTCGCCGCCCAGGGTCTTGACCCAGTAGGCCAACTGGCGCTCACGCTCGCCCGCTTCCAGCCAGTGGCGCTGCCAGATCGCGTAGTCGGCGTACTGTATTTCCAGTTCCAGCAGACTCAGCGGCTGCCCGGCGGTGTCGGCGGCGTAATGCTGGATCAGCTCGTTGACCAGGACTTTTATCGACCAGCCATCGGCGATGATGTGGTGCTGGATCAGCACCAGCACATGGTCGTCTTCCGCCACTTTCAGCAGCGCCACCCGCAGCAGCGGGCCCTGCTGCAAATTGAACGGGCGTGCGGTTTCGCTCTCGGCGAAGGCCTTGATCGCCGCGTCTTCCCCGGCGGCATCGAGGCCCTCCGGCAATGGCGTCAGGCTGATGCTCAGCGGCAGCTGCGGATGAATCACCTGGCAAAAACTTTCACCCTGTTCGGCGAAAGTGGTGCGCAGGCTTTCATGGCGCGCCGCCACGGCGTTGAAGCTGCGTTGCAGCGCTGCCACATCCAGCCGCCCCTTGAGGCGCAGGGCGCTGGGGATGTGATACGCGGTGCTGTGCGGGTCCATTTGCCAGAGGAACAGTTGACGTTCCTGAGCGTACGACAGAGGGATCGCCGCAAACCCGGAACGTGTTTCCGGGATCGGCAGGTTGGCCGGAGAGACGCCCTCTTCGAGCATCTTTTCCAGGTACAGCTTACGTTTGTCCAGCGGCAGAGTGATAAAGCGCTTGGCTACCCTCAAAGCAACACTCTTGTCCATCAGACTTCCTCCATATCGTCAAGCAGGGCTTCCAGCTTGCTCAGTTTCTGTTCGTTGATTGCCCCGCCTCCTGTATCGAGTCGAGCGACAAAATCGCTCAGGACGGGGTGCTGGAATAACAGTTGCGGGGTCAGCGTCAGGCCCAGTTCCAGAGCCATGCGCGACACCACGTTGACCGCCAGCAGCGAGTGCCCGCCGAGTTCGAAGAAGTGATCGTTCAGACCGATGCGTTGCACTTCGAGCACTTGCTGCCAGATCGCCGCGACCTGTTGCTCAAGCTCACTGTGCGGCGCGACATACGCGGCCTGCATCTGGCTGGCATCGACCGCCGGCAGGGCCTTGCGGTCGAGTTTGCCGTTGGGGGTCAGTGGCAACTGCTCAAGGAACAGCAGGTGCGCGGGAATCATGTAGTCAGGTAACGAAGACTTGAGGCCAGTCTTTAGTCCCTCGCGCAGTTGCCGCTGCGCGTCGCCGTCGTGCATCTCCAGTTGCGGGGCGACCACATACGCCACCAGTTGCGCCCCGCTGTCGCTGTCGACGGCCAGTACCGCCGCTTCGCTGACTGCCGGTTGTGCGAGCAATCGCGCCTCGATCTCCCCCAGTTCGATGCGGAATCCGCGAATTTTCACCTGATGGTCGATTCGACCCATGTACTCCAGCTCGCCCTCCTCGCGCTGACGAATCAGGTCGCCGGTGCGGTACAGGCGCTCGCCGTTGCCGCCGAAAGGATTCGGCACGAAGCGCTCGGCGGTCATTGCCGCTCGCCCCAGATAACCGCGCGTGATGCCGGCGCCGGACAGGTACAGCTCCGCCGAAACGCCCTGCGGCACCGGGTGCAGATCGGCATCCAGCAGATGACTGGCGCTGTAATCGAGCGCACGCCCAATCCGCGCCTGACCGCCAGCACTGCGGCGGGTCCAGGTCGAATAAGTGGTGTCTTCCGACGGGCCGTACAGGTCGTAGACGTGTTCGACCGTCGACTGCTGATACAACGCCTCCACCAGCGCTTGTTTCAGCGGCTCACCCGCCAGATTGATGATGCGCACGCTCGACGGAATCTGCCCCGCGCGGTGCAGTGCGGCAATCGCCGACGGCACGGTGTTGATCAGGCGCACCTGATCACGGGCCGGCAGGTGCGGCAGCTCCAAGGCATTACGGGCGATGATCAGCGAGCCGCCGTTGGCCAGGGTGACAAACAGTTCCCACACCGACAGGTCGAAGCACACCGACGTCGAGGCCAGTACGCCTTGAATGTCGTCGCGGCTATAGACCTTGGCCGACCAGTCGATCAGCGCCATGACGTTGCGATGGGCAATCGCCACGCCTTTCGGTTTGCCGGTGGAGCCGGAGGTGTAGATCACGTAGGCGAGGTTATCCGGCTGCACCGCCGTCTGTGGTGCAACCGTCGAATAGCCGCTCAGCGACAACTGATCCAACAGCAGCACTTGGGTATCGACCGGCACACTCAGAGTCGCGGCAACGGCCTGCTCGGTGAGCAACACCCGCGCCCGACTGTCTTCGAGCATGTAAGCCACGCGATCCGCCGGGTAGTCCGGGTCCAGCGGGACATACGCACCGCCAGCCTTGAGCACCGCCAGCAAGGCAATCAGCAACTGCTCGGAACGCGGCATGGCCACGCCCACGCGCACTTCCGGGCCGACGCCCAACTCAAGCAGTTTGTGCGCCAGCCGATTGGCCTGGGCGTCCAGTTCGGCGTAGGTCAGTTGCGTATGGGCGAAGGTCACCGCCAAGGCATCCGGGGTCGCCGCCACCTGACGGGCGATGGCTTGATGGATGCACTGCTCGGTGGCGAAATCGCTGTTCACCGGCGGGCGGTGTTCGATCAGGTTCAGTTCGCTGAGCGTGCGTTCGCCGCCATCCGCCATCTGGCTCAGCAGACGCTGCAGATGCGCGCCCAACTGCGCCACGCTGGCTGCCGCGAAGCTGTCGCGCTGGTAACTGAAATGCACCGACAGTTGCGCACCCATGTTCACCAGCAGGGTCAGCGGATAGTTGGTCTGCTCCTGATTGGCCACCGCGCCGAAGCGCAGACCTTGCGGCGCCCCGCGTTCCAGCGCCTCGCCGATCGGGTAGTTCTCGAACACCATCAGGCTGTCGAACAGCGCGTCGCCGCCCTGCCCGGCCCAGCGCTGAATGTCCGCCAGCGGCGTGTGTTCGAACTCGCGCGAGGCGAGGTTCTGCGCCTGCACCGCTTGCAGCCAGGCGATCACGCTCTGCTGCGCGGACGGCGCAGCGATCACCGGCAGCGTGTTGATGAACAGGCCGATCTGCGCTTCGGCCCCCGGCAGCTCCGCCGGACGCCCGGCGACGGTGGCGCCGAACGCCACGCAATCCTTGCCGGTGTAGCGCTGCAACAGCAGCAGCCACGCCGCTTGCACCACGGTGTTGACGGTGACTTTCGCGGCCCGGGCAAACTCGCCCAGGCGCTGGCTCAGCTCAGCGTCCAGCACCTGGTAATGATCGCCATAACCCACGCTCGGCAAACCGGCGTGCGGCCGCGCGATGGCATTGGCCAGGCGCGTCGGTTCCTGCAGATTGCCCAGCGTCGCCCGCCAGTAGGCTTGCGCCGCTGCGCCATCCTGACGTTGCAGCCAGGCGATGTAATCGCGGTAGCGACCTGCGCCACGGGCGACCGCTACGCCGCTGTAGTGCTGCAACACTTCGCCGAGCAACTGCGCGCTGCTCCAGCCGTCCATCAGGATGTGATGGTTGGTGTAGATCAAGTGATAACGCTCGGCTGCAGTGCGCACCAGCACCAGACGCATCAGCGGTGCGCAACTCAGGTCCAGACCCAGTGCGCGCTCCTCATCGGCGAGGGTTTGCAGCGCTGCCTCCAGATCAGTTCTGTCGTGCCAGTCGAGCACGCTGAACGGCACCTCGACCTGACGCTGCACCACTTGCACCGGTTGCGGCAGATCGCCTTGCCAGAAGAAGCCGCTGCGCAGGATGTCATGCGCATCCACCGCCGCCTGCCACGCTGCGCGGAAGCGTTGCGGATCGACGCCGTCGACGTCCAGGCGCATCTGGTTGATGTAGTCGCCATTGCCGTGTTCGAGCAAGGTGTGGAACAGCATGCCCTGCTGCATCGGCGACAGCGGATAGATGTCGTCAATGCCTTGCGGCTCCAGCACCAGCGCGTCCAGTTGCGCTTGCGACAGTTGCGCCAGCGGGAAGTCCGACGGCGTCACGCCACGGTTGGTACTGTCGCAGCAGTGGCCGATCAGTGCAGTCAGTTCCTGCACATAGTCGTCGGCCAGACGCTGGATGGTGGCGGTGTCGAACATCGCGCCGCTGTAGGTCCAGCTCAGGTCCAGCTCACCGCCGAACACCTTGCTGTTGAGCGCCAGCGGATTGCCCAGCGGCCCTTGCAGGTTGACCTCTGCGCCGCCGGACTCGCTGGTCGGCACGAACAGGGCATCGCTGGCAGCGTCGAAGCTGCCATCGAACTGGCCAAGATAGTTGAAGGTCAGGCGCGGCGTCGGCAAGGCTTGCAGGGTGGCACGCGCCAGCTCATCACCGAGGTGCGCGAGTGCGCCGAAGCCGATGCCTTTGTGGGGAATCGCCCGCAGCTGTTCCTTGATCTGCTTGAGCGACGCGCCGAGTTCCGCAGCCGGTGCCAGGCGTGCCGGGAATACGCTGGTGAACCAGCCCACGGTGCGGGTCAGATCGATGTGTTCGAACAGGTCTTCGCGACCATGGCCCTCAAGCAATACCAACGCATTGTCGTCCCCGGTCCAGCGCACCAGCACCCGCGCCAACGCGGTCAGCAACAGGTCGTTGACCTGGGTGCGATAAGCCGCCGGAGCTTCCTGCAACAGCTGACGGGTCAGGGTCTGATCCAGTTTGCTGCGCAGGGTCAGCGCCTGATCGTGTTGCTGACCACCCTGCGGACGGTCGTAAGGCAAAGCCGCCGAAGCGCCCTGCAACTGCTGCTGCCAGAAGCCCAGTTCGGCCTGCAACGCAGGCGTTGTGGCGTAGTCCTGCAACGCTGCCGCCCAGGCTTTGACTGCACTGGTCTTGGCCGGCAATTGCACAGGCTTACCTGCGAGGAGCTGGCGATAAGCGTTTTGCAGGTCTTCAAACAGAATCCGCCACGACACGCCATCGACCACCAGGTGATGGACGATCAGCAGCAGGCGCTGACTGCCATCAGCCAGGTTCGCCAGCACCGCGCGGATCAGCGAACCGCCGCTCAGTTGCAGACTGCGCTGGGCCTTGTTGCCCAGTGCTTCAAGGGCGGCGAGATCAGCGACCTCGACTTGCCAGAGAATGGTTTCCCCCGCTTGCGTGGCGACGTCGCGGTAGTGCGCCGACCAACCCGCGGCCTGCTCGACAAACTCCAGACGCAAACTGTCGTGCTGAACGACCAACGCATCCAGCGCCTGCTCCAGTACCTGAGCATCCAACGCCTGCGTCGGCTTGAGCATCACCGACTGGTTCCAGTGGTGACGGTCGGGAATCGCTTCGGCGAAGAATGCCTGATGAATCGGCAGCAGCGCGGTTTCGCCGGTTTGCGCGTGCTGATCGATGGGCTGCACCGCCTCGCCGGTCTGCGCGACCGTGGCCAGGGCCTGAATGGTCTGGTGCTGGAACAGGTCTTTGGGGCTGAAGCGAATCCCGGCCTGCCGCGCCCGGCTAACCACCTGAATCGAGATGATCGAGTCGCCACCCAGTTCGAAAAAGTTGTCGCTGACGCCGACCTGCTCAAGCTTGAGCACGTCTTGCCAGATCGCCGCCAGTTGCTGCTCCAGCGCGCTCTGTGGGGCGAGGTAGGCCTGTTGCAGTTGGCTGACGTCCGGTTTTGGCAGGTTCTTGCGATCGAGCTTGCCGTTCGGCGTCAGCGGCATGCGCTCAAGACGCACGACATACGCCGGCACCATGTGCGCCGGCAGGCTGGCCTTGAGCTGCGCGCGCAGGTGGTCGGTGAACTCGGCACTCGCTGAATCACCGACCACGTAGGCCACCAGACGCTTGCCACTGCCGGCGCTGCCTTCCTGCGCCACGACCACCGCTTCACGCACGCCGTCGAGGGCTTGCAGCGCCGCTTCGACTTCGCCCAGTTCGATACGGAACCCGCGAATCTTCACCTGATTGTCGATGCGATCCAGATAGTCAAAGGTGCCGTCGACACGCTGGCGCACCAGGTCACCGGTGCGATACAGCAAGCCGCCATGGGCGCTGAACGGATCGGCGACAAAACGCTCGGCGGTCAGCCCCGGACGGTTCAGATAACCCCGCGCCAAACCGGTGCCACCGAGGTACAACTCCCCGGCCATGCCTTGCGGCAACAGGTTCAGATCGGCGTCGAGCACGTAGGCGCTGCGGTCGCCGATCCGGCTGCCGATCGGTGCGTAAGCGGCGCCGCATGGCTCTTCACGGCCAGCCTTCCAGATCAATGGGGTGACCACGGTTTCGGTCGGGCCGTAGCCGTTGATGATGCAGTCCGGATCGAGCGCGCGTTTGACCCGCTCGAAACTGGCGTTCGGCACCGCATCGCCGCCGAAGCAATAGATCCGCACCTTCGGCGGATTGCCGACACGCTCGGCGTGTTCGGCCAGTTGTTGCAGGTACACCGGCGGGAACGCAACCACGCTCACGCCGTGTTCGATCATCGCGTTGTAGGTCTGCTCCGGCGTCCACAGCGTGTCGTCGCGAATCAGCAGCGAAGCCCCGTGGGTCAGGCTGGTCAGCCAGCGTTCGTGGGCGCCGTCGAAGGCGAACGACATGAAGTGGAATTCGCAGTCGCTGTCGCGCATTTCGTAGCGCTGACCGATGGCCTGGCAATGCATCGCCAGTGGGCCGTGGGCAACGCTGACGCCTTTCGGATTGCCGGTGGAACCGGAGGTGTAGATCACGTACGCGAGGTTATGCGGATCGACTGCCACCTGAGGCGCCGTGCTCGGCAACTCGCGCAGGTCGAGACGATCCAGTTCCAGCAACGGCACCGACTCGTCGACCGGCAATTGCGCCGACACCGACGAATCGCTGAGCAACAGCGCCAGCCCTGAATCCTCGATCAGATAGGCCAGGCGTTCACGCGGGTAACTGGTGTCCAGCGGCACATAGGCACCGCCGGCCTTGAGCACCGCCAGCAGCGCGACGATCACCGCCTCGCTGCGTGGCAGGGCCACGCCGACCCGGGTCTCGGCGCCGACACCACGGGCGATCAGCGCGTGAGCCAGTTGATTGGCACGCTGCTCGATCTCGCCATAACTGAAGTGCTGACCGTTGAAGATCACCGCGGTGCGCTGCGGACGCTCGGCCGCCAGCGCAGCAATGCGCTGATGCACAGCGATCTCCACCGGGTAAGGCTGCGGCTGGTTCTCGGCTTGCTGGCGGGCATGCTCGTCAGCGCTGGCCAGAGCGATTTCGCCAAGGTTGCGTTCGGCCGACAGCGCAAACTGCTCAAGCAATTGCAGCAGGTGGGCACTGATGCCTTCGATCACTTCACCGGCAAACTGGCTGCGGTCGAAGCTGTAGTGCAGCGCCAGTTGCTGACCGAGGGTGACCGCCACGCTCAGGGCGTAGTGGGTCTGCTCCAGGTTGCCGACCTCACCGAACTGCAGGCCCTGCCCGGCCTGGCTCAGCGCCTGGGCGACCGGGTAGTTTTCGAACACCAGAATGTTGTCGAACAGCGCCTCACCGCCCTGCCCGGCCCAGCGCTGGATATCCGCCAGCGGCGTGTGTTCGAAGTCGCGCAGGCTGAGGTTTTGCGCCTGCACCGCTTGCAGCCATTGGCCAACGTTTTGGTCCGGACGCGGCGCGCCGATCACCGGCAGAGTGTTGATGAACAGGCCGACCTGCTGCTCGATGCCCGGCAAATCCGCCGGACGCCCGGCCACGGTCGCACCGAACGCCACCGCCTCATGACCGGTGTAGCGCTGCAACAACAGCAGCCACGCAGCTTGCACGAGGGTGTTGACGGTGACTTTCTGCTGCCGGGCAAACGCTTCCAGCGCCTGGGTGCGCGGCACGTCCAGCGTCAGGTAATGGTCGCCGTGGCCGCTGGCGCGCTCGCCGCCGGTAGTGGCGCGGGCCAGTCGGGTCGGCTCTTGCAGCGCGGCCAATTGGCCGCTCCAGAAGTCCTGGCTCAGCTGCGCGTCCTGACGCTGCAGCCAGGCGATGTAATCGCGATACCGTCCGCCGCCATAGGCCGGGGTGCGACCGCTGTAGCGCTGCAACACTTCGCCGAGCAACTGCGAGTTGCTCCAGCCGTCCATCAGGATGTGGTGATGGGTGTAGATCAGGTGCCATTGCTCGGCAGCGGTCTGCACCAGCACCAGACGCAGCAACGGTGCATGGCTCAGATCGAACCCTTGCTGACGCTCGGCATCGGCGAGCGCCGCAAGGGCTGCCGACTGATCGTCGCGCTCGCGCCAGTCGAGAATGCTGAACGGCAACTGCACCTGTTTGTGCACGATCTGCAGCGGTTGCGCCAGTTCGCCCTGCCAGACGAAACCGCTGCGCAGAATGTCCTGCGCAGCGACGGTGGCCTGCCACGCGGCGCGGAAACGCTCAGGGTCAAGGCCCTGCACGTCAACGCGCAATTGGTTGATGTACTCACCCGCCGCTTGCTCGTAAAGGGTATGGAACAGCAAACCCTGCTGCATCGGCGACAGCGGATAGACATCATCGAGCTGAACGGCCGGCACCGGCAGCGCATCCAGTTGCGCTTGGGTCACCCGAGCCAGCGGGAAGTCCGACGGCGTCGCTTGCGCGGTGGGCAGTGTGCAGCAGTGTTCGATCAGCGCCTGCAATTCGCTGGCGTATTGATCGACCAGGTGCTGCACCGTGGCGCTGTCGAACATCTCGCGGCTGAAGCCCCAGCTCATCGACAGTTCGCCGCCATACACCTGACCTTCCACGGTCAGCCAGTTGCCCAGCGGCGCCGACGGATCCTGCGCCACGCCGCTGGTTTCAACCGACGGCACGAACAGCGCCGCCTCGTCGAACTGACGGTCGAACTGGCCCAGGTAATTGAAGGTGATGCGCGGTTGCGGCAACCCGGCCAATTCAGCACGCACCGACGGCGCGGCCAGATGCCGTAGCACGCCGTAACCCAGCCCCTTGTCCGGCACCGCGCGCAGTTGCTCCTTGATCGCCTTGATCGAACCGTCGAGATCCTCGCTCGCAGTCAGGTTGACCGCGAACAGGCTGGTGAACCAGCCCACGGTGCGGGTCAGGTCAATGTCATCGAACAGGTCTTCGCGGCCATGCCCTTCCAGTTCGATCAGCGTGCCCGGCTGCTGGCTCCAGCGACTGATGGTGCGCGCCAGTGCGGTGAGCAACAGATCGTTGACTTGGGTGCGATAGGCGGCCGGCGCCCGTTGCAGCAACTGGCGGGTGCGCTCGGCGTCGAGGTGCCATTCAATTTTCTCGCCATGCAAATTGTGCAGGCTGCCATCCGGGCGGTCGCACGGCAGATCCTCGGCGCCCTGATGCTGGGCTTTCCAATAGCTCAATTGGTCATCGAAGCGCGATGCGTCCTGCGCCAGACGCGCGGTCCAACTCTGGAACGCGCTGGTCTTCGCCGGTAACTGAATGCCGCCGCCCGCCGCGAGCTGCTCGTAGGCCTGCTGCAGATCTTCCAGCAGCACCCGCCAGGAAACGCCATCGACCGCGAGGTGATGAATAATCAGTGCCAGTCGTTGCGAGCCGTCAGCCATGGTCACCAACAACGCACGCAACAGCGGGCCGTTTTGCAGGTCGAGGCTGCGCTGCGCTTCGTTG
This sequence comes from Pseudomonas sp. SCPG-7, assembly GCF_002156405.1. Lineage (NCBI taxonomy): Bacteria > Pseudomonadati > Pseudomonadota > Gammaproteobacteria > Pseudomonadales > Pseudomonadaceae > Pseudomonas > Pseudomonas sp. SCPG-7. The sequence continues at coordinate 24,901 of NZ_MVOO01000025.1, forward strand.
CACAGTGCCTGCAACTGTTCGGCAGATTCGGCATCGCGTTGCCACAGCTCAGCGCCGGTCAGCAGCGGGCCGTGGCTTTGTTGCCAGCCTTCAGTGCCTTCGACAAAACGCAGGCGCAAGGCGTCGTGGTGATTGATCAGGTGGGTCAGCGCCGCATCGAGCCATTGCGCGTTCAATGCCTCACGCGGGGTCAGCAGCAACGACTGGTTCCAGTGCTCGCGCACCGGCATCGCCCGGCTGAAGAAATCCTGCTGAATCGGCCCGAGCACGGCGTCACCGGTCACCGGCCCCTGATCCACCGAAGACAGATGATCGTGGCTCGCGACCAGCGCCAGACTGCGCACGGTCTGATACTGGAACAGGTCACGCGGGCTGATACGGATCCCGGCCTGCCGCGCACGGCTGACCACTTGAATCGAGATGATCGAATCGCCGCCCAGCTCGAAGAAGTTGTCGTCGAGGCCAACGCGGTCGAGGCCGAGCACAGCTTCCCAGATCGCCGCGAGGGCTTTCTGCATGGCGTCCTGTGGCGCCACGAATGCCTGTTGTGGCGCGGCATCCGGTTGCGGCAAGGCCTTGCGGTCGAGTTTGCCGTTGGCGGTGACCGGCAATTTGTCGAGGGTGATCAGGTAGGTCGGCACCATGAACTCCGGCAGACTGCCGAGCAGCCACGCCTTGACCTCTTGCTGCCATTGCTCGTCTGCCTGCGGGTTTTCCAGCACCAGATAAGCAACCAGATGCTTGCCGCCCTGCACCAGCACCACCGCCTCACGCACCAGCGAGTGCTGCATCAGGCGGGTCTCGATTTCACCCAACTCAATGCGCAAACCGCGCAACTTTACCTGGTGGTCGAGACGCCCGAGGTATTCGATCACGCCGTCGGCACGCTGCCGCACACGGTCGCCGGTGCGGTACAGGCGCGCACCGTCATGGAACGGGCACGGTACAAAACGTTCGGCCGTCAGCGCCGGGCGCTGGTGATAACTGCGCGCCAGCCCGGCGCCGCCCAGATACAGCTCACCGGCGACACCGCTCGGCACCGGCAGCAATTCGGCATCGAGGACATGGGTGCGCAGGTTGGCGATCGGCCGGCCGATCGGCACGCTGTCCGCGCCTTCATCGACACAGGTCCAGTGAGTGACGTCGATGGCCGCTTCGGTCGGGCCATACAAGTTGTAGAGGCTGGCGTTCGGCAGTTTTGCGAAGACTTGCAGCTGCGCATCCAGCGGCAACGCTTCACCGCTGCAGACAATCCGCTTGAGACCGCTGCAGCTTTCCACGCCCGCCTCGTGGATGAACGCCTGCAACATCGACGGCACAAAGTGCAGCGTGCTGATGCCGTGACGGTTGATGCTATCGATCAGTTGCAGCGGATCACGGTGCGCACCCGGCGCGGCCACCACCAGCCGCGCGCCGGTCAGCAGCGGCCAGAAAAACTCCCACACCGACACGTCGAAACTGAACGGGGTTTTCTGCAGCACCGAATCACTGGCGTCCAGCGCATAGGCCTCCTGCATCCAGCACAAACGGTTGACCAGCGCCGCGTGGCTGTTGCCGGCGCCCTTCGGTTTGCCGGTGGAACCCGAGGTGTAAATCACATACGCCAGGTTCAGCGGATCGACGCTGACCTCCGGACGGCTATCGCTGTAACGGTCGAGCAGCCCCGGCTGATCCAGGGTGATGACGTTTACGCCGTCAGTCGGCAGCGCTGCCAGCAGCGCCTGTTGCGTCAGCAGCAAAGTAATGCCGCTGTCCTCGATCATGTAGGCCAGACGCTCCTGCGGGTATTCCGGATCCAGCGGCACGTAAGCGCCGCCGGCCTTGAGAATCGCCAGCAGCGCGACGACCATTTCCACCGAACGCAGGGCGCAGACGCCAACCAGACTGTCCGCCTGCACGCCCTGTTCGCGCAGCAGATGCGCCAGACGATTGGCCCGCGCATCCAGCTCGGCGTAGCTCAGCGTCTGTTCGCCGAACAGCAGTGCCGGGGCCTGCGGCGTACGCGCGACCTGCGCTTCGATCAGTTGGTGAATCGGCGTGTCGCTCGGGTACTGCGCGTGGACGTTGTTCCAGTCGTGCACCAGCGTGCGCTGCTCGTCAGCCTCCAGCAGCGGCAACTCACCAATGCGCTGCGACGGATCAGCGACCATCGCCGTCAACAAGCGCAGCCAGTGCCGCGCCATGCGTTCGATGGTCGGTGCAGCGAACAGGTCGCTGGCGTAGGTCAGCGCGGCATGCAGCTTGCCGCCCTGCTCCCAGGTGTCCAGCGTCAGGTCGAACTGGGTGGTGCGGCTCTGCCAGTCGAGGCTGTCGAGTTGCAGGCCGGATGCGGTGCGGAGGGTGGCGATATCGGCCACGTGCGGCTGGTGGTTGTACATCACCTGGAACAGCGGCGTGTGGCTGAGGCTGCGTTCCAGCTTCAGCGCTTCGACCAGTTGCTCGAACGGCAGATCCTGATGCGCCTGCGCACCCAGCGCGGTTTCCTTGACCGCCCGCAACAGTTCGTCGACCCGGGTCTGACCGTGCAGTTGCGTGCGCAGCACCTGGGTATTGACGAAGAAGCCGATCAGGCCTTCGATCTCGCCGCGATTGCGGTTGGCGATCGGCACGCCGACCCGCAGGTCGGTCTGCCCGGTGTAACGGTGCAGCAGCGCATTGAAGGCGCCGAGCAGGAACATGAACACGGTGACCTGATGCTGTTGCGCCGCGCTGCGCAGTTGCTCGGCGAGTTGGCCGTCGACCGCGAATTCGTAACGAGCGCCGCGATAGCTCGGCATCGCCGGGCGCGAATGATCCAGTGGCAGCTCCAGCACCGGGTGTTCGTCGCCCAGTTGCGCCTGCCAATAGTCGAGCTGACGCGCCTGCTCACCGGCCTCCAGCCAGCGGCGTTGCCACAGCGCATAGTCGCTGTACTGGATCGGCAGTGGCGGCAATTGCGGCGCCTGACCGGCGTCGAACGCGTCGTAGCAACGGATGAACTCGTCGATCAACACGTTCATCGACCAGCCATCGGACACGATGTGGTGCAGGGTCAGCAGCAGCACGTGTTCCTGCTCGGCCAGCTTGAGCAAGGTCACGCGCAGCAACGGGCCGACCGCCAGATCGAATGGCAGCAGCGACTGCTGTTCGGCGGCATCGATCACCGCCTGTTCACGCCCACTGGCCGACAGAGCGCTGAAGTCTTCCCGGGTAATCAGTAGCGGCGCCGAAGCCGGCACTTGCAGCAGGCTGTCATCGGCCTGACGCTGGAACACCGTGCGCAGGGTTTCGTGACGCTCCACCAGACTGGCGAAGGCTTGCTCCAGTGCGGTCAGGTTCAGCCGCCCGTTGAGCCGCACCGCACCGGGCAGGTTGTAGGCGCCGCTCTGCGGGTCGAGTTGCCACAGGAACCACATGCGTCGCTGCGCGTAGGACAGCGCTTGACGATCCTCGGCTGCGATGCCGGCGGGTATCGGGAACCGCGCGAAATCCACGCCCTCCTTGTGCAGGGCCGCGAGGAACATCTGGCGCTTTTCCAGGGGCAACCCGATAAACCGGCGAGCAAGTTTCAAGGAGTCTTCAGCATTCATTTCTCAGCATCCGGATCAGTAGGCAGGAAGCACAAAGGCACGTCGTCCCTATAAAACGAATGCAGACCGGAAAAATTAGCGAATGAGAACAAGTGTCAGGCGGGAGGTAGAGCGGGGAATTTCTGTCGTATCGCACAACCCTGTAGGAGCTGCGGCACGCTGCGATCTTTTGATTTTAAAGATCAGGATCAAAAGATCGCAGCGTGCCGCAGCTCCTACAGGGAGCGGATCAGGCGGTGATGGCCAGGCTGTGCCGGCGATGATGTCCTTCCAGTTGATCCTTGATCACCTTGAGCACTTTGGCTTCATGCTCATGAATGAAAAAGTGCCCGCCGGCGAGCATGTCCACTGAAAAGCTGCCACGGGTTTCCTTGCTCCAGCCGATCAGTTGTTCGGTGGTCGCGCGATCCGCCTTGCCGCCCAGCACGTGCACCGGGCAGTTGAGCAACGGCCGCGACAACGGCTCGAATTTGCCGCAGAGCAGAAAGTCGGCGCGCAATATCGGCAGGGTCAGGCTCATCAGCTCGGCATTAGCCAGCACTTCTTCGCTGGTGCCGTTGAGTGTGCGCAATTGATCGATCAGTTCGGCGTCGGTTTTCGGCTCGGCAAAACCGCGATCGTAATCGGCGCGCATCGTCGGCGCCGCCGTGCCCGAGGCAAACAGCGCCACCGGTTCCGGACAGCCCAATGCGCGCAGCGCGTGAGCGATTTCGCAGGCCAGCAGCGCGCCCAGGCTATGGCCGAACACCGCATACGGCGCTTTGAGATTGGGCCGCAATTCCTTGGCCAGTTGCATCGCCAGCGCCCGCATATCCGTGTGCAGCGGCTCGTCGAAACGTGCACCGCGCCCCGGCAGTTCCACCGGTTGCAGTTGCAGCCATTGCGGCAGTTTTGGCCGCCAGCGGCTATAGACCATGGCGCTGGCCCCGGAGTACGGCAGGCACAGCAGGGTCAGCTTGTTCACCCGGCTTTTCCTCGAAAAATTTGTCTGTAGAGAGAAACGGATTACGCCCCCGGCAAATTAGTCGCGCGCCGGTAAATTGCGTCAACAGGCGCTCGTTAACTGTTCAGGCCAAAACCAATAACGAGGATTCACCGTGGACCTGCAGAGCATCCTGGGCAAGTTGTTCGCCAACGCCGGTGCCGTCGGCATCGAAGGCGTTTTCCAATTCGTGTTTGGCCCGCAGCAGGCCTACTGGTCGGAGGTCAAGGCCAGCAGTCGCACCGCGCCCGGTCGCCACCCCAGCCCCGACGTGACCATTGAAGTCGCCGAGAGTGATTTTCTCGGGATCATGGGCGGCCGGGTCAATGTCGAAGAACTGTTCGCCAGCGGACGCCTGAAAATCGGCGGCAACATGGGCCTGGCGACGCTGCTGCCGCAGATCATCGAGCATGCGATGCACGGTGGAGCCGTGGCGCAAAAGGTCGACATGAACAAGCGCTACCCGACCCCGCCACGCTTCAGCGAACAACTCACCGCCGGGCTGCCGGTGCAGACCCGCATCGAGCGCCATGCGCGCAATGATTTGTCGGTCAGCGAATTCAAAAGCAAGTATTTGCCCAACGGCATCCCGGTGGTGATCAGCAATGCACTGCAGGACTGGCCGCTGTTCAAGCTCAGTCGCGAAGAATCGCTGGTGCATTTCGCTGAACTGCAGGGAATCACCCGCCACGGCGATTACGTGAAGAAGACCTTTTCCACCGAACGTGATTTCCGCTCGACGTCCATGGCCGAGTTCATTGCCTCACTCGACCAACCGGCAGTCAAAAGGGCTGACGGCGAACCACCGGCCTACATGGGCAACAACATCCTGCCGGCGCAATTGCTGCAGCAGATCAAGTACCCGCCCTACTTCGATGCCTCGCTGTTCATCCCGCCACGCATCTGGATCGGCCCCAAAGGCACGCTGACGCCGCTGCACCGCGACGACACCGATAATTTGTTCGCGCAGGTCTGGGGCCAGAAGCAGTTCACCCTCGCCGCCCCGCATCACCGCGAAGCGCTGGGCACCTGGTCGACCGCGCCAAAGGGTGGCCTGGATGGCTGCGACTTCAACCCCGACGCGCCGGACTACCAGCGCTTTCCTGCAGCACGCGATGTGACGTTCCTGCGCGTGACGCTGGAAGCCGGGGATCTGCTGTTTCTGCCGGAGGGCTGGTTCCATCAGGTGGAATCGGTGTCGACGTCACTGTCGGTGAATTTCTGGGTGAATTCGGGACGGGGTTGGTAACCGACACCACCAAACGCCTGAAGGTATCGATAACTGTGGCGAGGGAGCTTGCTCCCGCTGGACTGCGAAGCGGTCCCAAGCTCTGAGTCTCAATGATTTCTGAAATCGGGACGACTGGTTTGCGATTGCTGCGCAATCGAGCGGGAGCAAGCTCCCTCACCACAACAGCCCGCGATGGCCGGCTTATTTCAGGTGCCGATAACTCTGAAATGCCGAGGCCAACACCACCGCCCCCGCCGCAATCGCCAGCCAGAATCCGCTGCGTGCGCCAAACGCATCCACCAGCGCGCCGGAGCCGGCGGCGCCAATCGCCACGCCGATGCTCAATCCGGTCACCAGCCAGGTCAGGCCTTCAGTCAGCTTGGCCGGCGGCACGATGCGCTCGATCAACGCCATCGCCACAATCAGCGTCGGCGAGAAGAACAATCCCGCGACAAACACCGCCAGCGACAAGCTGACAATATTGCTCGCCAGCAACAACGGCAGCGTGGTCACCGCCGTCGCCACGCCGCCATACAGGAACAGACGCGGCAACGGTAGTTTCGAACGCATCGCGCCGAAGGCGATACCGGCCAGACACGAACCGATGGCGTACACCGACAACACGATGCTCGCCGCCGCCGGCTGACCCTGCTGCTGGGCGAAGGCGACGCTGACCACATCGACCACACCGACGATGACGCCCATGGCGAGCATCAACGCCAGCAGCCATTGCACGTCGGTCGAGCGAATGATCGAACCCTGATGCTGCGACTCCTGCGGGTGCACCGCCGGTTCGGTGCTGCGCTGGGCGACAAACGCCGTCACCCCGATCGCCAGCGCCAACAGCGCGGCCAACGGCCCGGCCTCGGGAAACGCCACCACGCATAAACCCACCGACAGCGGCGGGCCGACGATGAAACAGACTTCATCGAGTACCGATTCCAGCGCATAGGCGGTCTGCAATTGCGGCTGGCCACGATAGATCTCGGTCCAGCGCGCACGCACCATCGCTGACATGCTCGGCATGCACCCGGCCAGCGCGGCGAAGATGAACAGCGTCCAGGTCGGCGCCTGCAAACGCGTGCACAACAGCAACATCAACAGCGCCCCGCCACCGATCAACGCCGACAACGGCAGCACGTTGCCCTGGCCGTAACGATCCACCAGCCGCGACACCTGCGGTGCACAAAACGCCGTGGCCAGGGCAAACGTCGCCGCCACTGCACCGGCCAGTGCGTACCCGCCCTTGAGTTGCGAGAGCATGGTGATCACGCCGATGCCGGTCATGGAAATCGGCATGCGCGCGATCATCCCGGCCAGAACAAAGGCACGGGCGCCGGGGGCGGTGAATAATTCGCGGTAGGGGTTTGCCATGGGTACAGCCTCATCAGGGGCCGCCAAGTTGCCATAAAGGTTGATGAGCGTGGAAGCGGGGAATTGTTGGTGGAATGTGAAGGCGCGAAACTCAACACCTTGCGATTCCAGGCACTCTCCCAGGATCTCTTCCCAAGACCAATGGCATTGCCGCCGACGTCAGGAATCACATAACCAATAGTCGAAAATCGCGCACACCTGTCAGGTTTTACAGGTGCCTTTTCATGCGATTGCAGTTCTCATGAGGCTTTGACTCAATGGCGTACCGCTCCTGAATGAACGGGCAACTGCTCTTGAGCACTATCCCATAGCGCACGCGCCAAGGAGCCTTGCCATGGAAGAACAGCTTATTCTGGTATCGCCCAAGGATCGCCAGACCGGTGTAGCCTCAAAGATGAAGGTGCATCATCAGGGACTGCGCCATCGCGCATTTTCGATTCTGCTCTTTGACTCACAAGGTCGGATGCTGATGCAGCAACGCGCGTTGGGCAAATATCATTCCGGCGGATTATGGACCAACACGTGCTGCGGGCATCCTCGCCCCGGCGAACGCACGGCCGCCGCTGCCCTGCGTCGACTGCAGGAGGAAATGGGCACGACGTGCAAACTGAAGAAAGTCGCCTCGATGCTCTATTACGAGCAAATGTCCAATCAACTGATCGAGCATGAATTTGACCATGTGTTTGCCGGCCTCAGCCAGCTCGATCCGGTAGCCAATCCCGAGGAAGTCGAAAGTTGGGAGTGGCTGTCGCTGGAGGAGATCACCGAACGGATCGAACAGGCACCCGAGCAGTTCACGATCTGGTTTCGCCGGATGTTCGAGCAGTTCGGGACAGGGGGTGTAAGGCAATGGTTCGAGGCCGCCCGCGATGCGTCAGCGGCACGATCAATGCCTGATGCTTTTGGGAAAAAGGCAAGATCACCCTGGGCCGTCCCGCCGTTGTATTGTCCGGCGCCGTTTCGGGTTGATACGGCGCTGGCCGAGGCTGTCGAGGATCGGCTCATGCCATGGATCAAGGAGGTCGGCATATTTGCCGGACAACTCGAAAAGGTCCGTGCCATGGGGTTCGGTCGCTTCGCCATGCTTTGCCATACCGACACTCACGATCCCGATCGCCTGCTGCTTTCGGCACAGTGCATCGCCGCCCTGTTTGCCGTGGATGATTACTACTGTGATGACGAGCGAACCGGCTCCGAACCGCGCCTGGTAGGGCCCCGACTTTCGCTGGCGCTGGCCGCACTGGAGCCGGCGCACCTGCCCTCTCGCTTTCGTTGCGGTCTTGATCAGGCACTGAACAGTGACCCGGTACTGGTTGCGCTTCGCGCCTATATGGACCGCGTTCAGGCATTCGCATCTTCCGTACAAGTGGCCAGGGTACGCCACGAAATCATCGCCATGTTTGTCACCATGACTGCCGAAGCGGCCTGGCGTCTGGAAGGATTGACCCCACCCATCTGGGAATACCTCGCTCAACGCCAGACCAACAGTTTTTTACCCTGCATGTCATTGATCGACGTGATCGGCGGATACGAACTGCCAGCACACATCTACAGCGCCCCTGCCGTGCGGCGCGTGACCACGCTGGCCGCCAGCGCCACGATCGTCGCCAACGATCTGTATTCCGCACACAAGGAAAATCAGGCCGCAATCGGCGATTTCAATCTGCCGCTGTTACTGGCTCGCGAACACAATTGCACGCCCCGACAAGCGATGATCAAGTGCGCGCACGTTCATGACGAAATCGTGCACCTGTATGAAGCGGCGGAACAAGCCGTGCTGCCGGATGCATCGCCGCTGCTGCAGCGTTTTCTGACCGGCATAAAAAGCTGGGTCTCCGGCAGTCTTGAATGGCACCGGCACAGCGGCCGCTATCACGTCTGAACGTGTCGATCTTTTCATGCATGCGGATGAACTCTCGCAGCTCGCCATGGGTCAGCTGACTGAGCCCTTAACCCAGGCATTTCGAGCATGCAGATTTCCCTCGCCCGCCAAGTAGCACTGGTCACCGGCGCCAGTTCCGGCATCGGCCATGCCGCCGCCAAAGCGCTGGCCGCTGCCGGCGCCGCCGTCGTCATCAATTACCACCGTCAGGCCGAACCTGCTGAAGCGCTGGCGCAGCAAATCATCGCCGACGGCGGTCAGGCGCTGGCCATCGGCGCCGATATTTCCAAGGAAGACCAAGTCGAACGGCTGTTCGCCGAGACCCTCGAAGCCTTTGGTGCGCTGGACATTCTGGTGGCCAATTCCGGTCTGCAAAAGGATGCCGCTGCGGTGGACATGACTCTGGAAGACTGGAACACGGTGATCGGCGTCAACCTCACCGGCCAGTTTCTCTGCGCCCGCGCCGCGTTGCGGATTTTCAACCGTCAGGGCGTGCGTGAAGGCGTGTCCCGCGCCGCCGGCAAGATCATTCACATGAGTTCGGTGCATCAGCGCATCCCTTGGGCCGGGCACGTCAACTATGCGGCGTCCAAGGGCGGCGTCGATCAGTTGATGCAGACCCTCGCCCAGGAAGTCAGCCAGCAGCGCATCCGTATCAACGGCATCGCGCCGGGGGCGATTCGCACGGCAATCAACAAAGAAGCCACCGAAGGCGCCGCCGGTGAAAAGCTGCTGGAGCTGATCCCCTACGGTCGCGTTGGCGATGTCGAGGACATCGCCAACGCGGTGGTGTTTCTCGCTTCCGACGCCGCCGACTACATCGTCGGCACCACCCTGTTCATCGACGGCGGCATGAGTCTTTATCCGGAGTTTCGTGGCAATGGCTGAGCATCATCCTGAACGACAAAGCCCGATCGACGCCCACGGCATCATCGGCGACCTGCGCAGTGCCGCACTGGTCAACGACAAGGGCAGCGTGGATTTTTTCTGCTGGCCGGAATTCGACAGCCCGTCGATCTTCTGTTCGCTGCTCGACACGCCCGAGGCGGGGATTTTCCAGCTCGCCCCGGACTTGCCCGATGCCCGGCGCGAGCAGATCTACCTGCCCGACACCAACGTGCTGCAGACGCGCTGGCTCAGCGAACAGGCCGTAGTGGAAATCACCGATCTGCTGCCGATCGGCGACAGTGTCGATGACCTGCCGCTGCTGATGCGCCGGGTGCGGGTGGTCAGCGGTGAAGCGACCTTTCACATGCGCTGCGCGGTGCGCCATGACTACGCGCGTGCCAACACCCGCGCGCAGATGGATCAACAATCGGTGATTTTCAGCGCCGAGGGTCAGCCCTCACTGCGGCTGGTGGCGGATCAGGCGTTGCACATCGATGGCGAGTCGGCCGTTGCCTCCTTCAGTTTGAAACAGGATCAGCACGCCGAATTTGTTCTCGGTGGCGCCGACGATCCGCGTTTCAAGGATGACGGCGCGAAAATGTGCCTGGAGCGCACGTTGAAGTTCTGGCGTGACTGGATCGGCCAGTCCAACTACCGCGGGCGTTGGCGGGAGATGGTCAATCGTTCGGCACTGGCGCTGAAGTTGCTGACCTCGCGCAAGCACGGCGCGATCCTCGCCGCCGCCACCTTTGGCCTGCCGGAAACCCCCGGCGGCGAGCGCAACTGGGATTATCGCTACACCTGGATCCGCGACGCCTCCTTCACCGTCTACGCGTTCATGCGCCTGGGCTTTGTCGACGAGGCCAACGCCTACATGGGCTGGCTGCGTGGGCGGGTCAGCGATTGTCAGGGTCATTCGACCAAACTCAACATCCTCTATGCGATCGACGGTCGCCAGGAGCTGCCGGAAACCGAACTCACGCACCTTTCCGGTCATGGTGGCGCGCAACCGGTGCGCATCGGCAATGGCGCGTACGATCAGATTCAGCTCGATATCTTTGGCGAACTGATGGACGCGGTGTACCTGGTCAACAAGTACGGCGACGCGATTTCCCACCAGGGCTGGAAACACGTGCGCGAAGTAGTCGATCAGGTGTGTGAGACCTGGCAGACAACCGATGTAGGTATTTGGGAAATGCGCGGTGAGCAGCATCACTTCTTGCACTCGCGACTGATGTGTTGGGTGGCGCTTGACCGGGCCATCCGCCTGGCCTCGAAACGCTCGCTGCCGGCGCCGTTCGTCCAGTGGGATCAGACCCGGCAGGCGATCTACGCCGACATCTGGGACAACTTCTGGAATGAGGAGCGCGGGCATTTCGTCCAGTACAAGGGCGGCACCGCGCTCGACGGTTCGATGCTGCTGATGCCGCTGGTGCGCTTCGTCAGCGCCAAGGACCCGCGCTGGCTGTCGACCCTTGAAGCGATCGAAAAGACGCTGGTGCGCGACGGCATGGTTTATCGCTATCGCAACGATGACGCCAACATTGACGGTTTGACCGGCACCGAAGGCGCCTTTGCCGCCTGCTCGTTCTGGTACGTCGAATGCCTGGCCCGGGCCGGTCAGGTGGAAAAGGCCCATCTGGAATTCGAGCAATTGCTGCGTTATGCGAACCCGCTAGGGTTATACGCCGAAGAGTTCGACAGCCATGGCCGGCACCTGGGCAACACCCCGCAGGCGCTGACGCATCTGGCGTTGATCAGTGCGGCGAGTTTTCTCGATCGGCGTTTGAGTGGGGAAAAGAGTGAGTGGCAGCCGTAAAGCTCGCCACTTTCTGTAGGACATATTCCACAAAACTGTGCTTTACCAGGCCAGGTCCTACGCAGCCATCAGCAGAATAATTCCCTTTGTGGCGAGGGAGCTTGCTCCCGCCGGGTCGCGAAGCGGCCCCAAACCCCGCGCCCCATTTGTCCTGAGGGACCGCATTGCCTGACTTTGCGACTGCTGCGCAGCCGAGCGGGAGCAAGCTCCCTCGCCACAGGTTGCCTACCTCGATGCCTACATCCACTCAACGATTCCTACACATTCCCTCCCCCGCAACTTGCACTTACACCCCGAAATACCTTGTTGCCAGCTGTTACATCCACCCCTACCATCCACCGCAACGGGCACAGCGGAGCTGTCCAATAAAACCCGAATTCAAGGAACCAGAATGACCCAGCACGTCCACCGTCCTATCGCCACGCCCCTGCGCAGCGGCCTGACCCGCACCCAACTGTGGGAAGCCGCCGACAAAGGCCTGATCAAATGCTGGGAAATCGGCCGCCAGCGCGCCAGCCGCTTCCCCGACCTCGCGCAACAATGCCTCGCCGGTGAACTGCCAGTACTCGGCTGGAAAGGTGGCGTCAGCCGCAGCCTGAAGAAAAACGAAAAATACGGCTCGCTGAAATACCTGGCGCAGTGGCAAGGATTGCGTGGCGAAGACCTGGATATTGATCTGAGTGAAGAACGCTCGATGACCTGCTCGCGGACGAAGATGCGGGTGACGTTTACCCCGGATCGGACGAAGTATTTCAATCAGGTGGCGGAAGCCGAGGCTTAAGGAGAAGCAACCCCGGCAAGTGACGCTTCACCTGTGGCGAGGGAGCTTGCTCCCGCCGGGTTGCGAAGCGACCCCATACCTGCTGCGCAGGCCTGCGGGAGCAAGCTCCCTCGCCACAACGGAATGGTCTAGTGTTGCCTGACGCCCATTGCTGTGGAGTCTGCCGTGTCTGACATTCAATGCGTATTGACACCGAGCCTGACCGTTGCCTTTGAACAGCACGGCCCGTCCACTGGCGACGCGGTCATCTTGCTGCATGGCTTCCCCTACTCGCCTCGGGCGTACGATGAAATCGCCCCCGCCCTCGCGGCCCACGGTTATCGGGTGATCGTCCCGTATCTGCGCGGTTACGGGCCGACTCGCTTCAACCACCCCGAAACACTGCGCTCCGGCCAGCAAGCGGCCCTCGCTCAGGATTTGCTGGAGTTGATGAACGCACTGGGTATCGAACGTGCAACGCTTTGCGGTTACGACTGGGGCGGTCGTGCAGCGTGCATCGTTGCGGCGCTGTTTCCCGAGCGGGTACTCGGGTTGGTGACGGGGGATGGTTATAACGTGCAGGACATCGCCAATTCGACCCGGCCGCTGGATCCCGAGTCCGAGCATCGCTATTGGTACCAGTACTATTTCCACACGCCTCGAGGCGTCGCGGGCCTGACGCAAAACCGGCGGGCGCTCTGTGAACTGCTCTGGAGCTTGTGGTCACCGACCTGGGCACGCAACGCCGAACGTTATCCGCTGAGCGCTCCGGCCTTCGACAACCCTGACTTCGTGGACGTGGTGATTCATTCCTACCGTCATCGCTTCATTTATGCCGCAGGCGATCCGGCACTGCAATGGATGGAAGACGCGTTGATCAAACAACCGCCGATCAGCGTGCCGACTATCTCCCTGTGCGGTGCCGATGACGGGGTCGGTCCGGCACCGGCAGAAGATCAAGACATTGCACACTTCACCGGCCCGTATGAAAGGCGCGTGCTGCACGGCGTCGGCCACAACATCCCCGAAGAGGCGCCCCAGCAAACCCTCAAGGCGTTACTTGATCTGCTGCAGCACTGACCGAAAACCGTTCCCGATACGCCTGCGGCGTCACGCCCATGGTCCGCAGAAAACTGCGGCGCAAGGTTTCTTCACTGCCAAACCCGCAGTTGGCCGCAATGCGTTTCACCGGCAGCCCGGTGTCACTGAGCAGGCGCCGGGCGGTTTCGACGCGGATCAGTTCGATGGCGCGGGCGGGGGTCTGGCCGGTGTCGGCGCGGTAGTGGCGGATGAAACTGCGTTCGCTCATCCCGGCCTGTTCGGCCAGGGTCGGGACGCCGAGGTCGCAGGTGAGGTTTTCGGCGATCCAGGCGTGCAAATCATCGAAACGGTTGCCTTGTTTTTGCAGTGACAACGTCACGCTGAATTGCGACTGCCCGCCCGGGCGCTTGAGGAACACCACCAATTGTCGGGCGACGTCCAGGGCCATGTCGCGACCGAGGTCGTCTTCGACCATGGCCAGCGCGAGGTCGATGCCGGCGGTGACGCCCGCCGAGGTCCAGACCGGGCCGTCGTTGATGAAGATCGGATTGGGCTCGACCTGCAATTGCGGGTGCTGCCGCGCCAGTTGTTCGCAGCGCGTCCAGTGGGTGACGACCCGGCGACCGTCGAGCCAGCCGCTGGCCGCCAGCAGAAACGCGCCGGTGCAAACCGAGGCAACACGCCGGCATCCACCGGCATGTTCACGCACCCAGCTCACCAATTCAGCGTCTTCGGCAGCCGCGTAAACGCCCCAGCCACCGGCGATGATCAGGGTATCGCTGGGCTGATTCGGCAGCGGCTCGGCCAGCATCGCCAACCCGGCGGAAGCGTTCACCGCCCCGCCGCCGCTGGCGATGACCGTTGGCGCGTAAGGCGCAGGCAAACCCTGCTGGCGGGCGATATCGTTGGCCGAAGCGAATACTTGCAACGGGCCCGTGACATCGAGCAATTGCACATTGGCGAACGCGAGAACGTGGATGGTTTTCGACATTTGGCGTAATTCGTGGGCTGATTGGCGTATGCGCCAAAACCTACGCGCCTACAGTGAAGCCGTCCAGCCCTTTTCACGGAGATGAATTCATGACGTTGCAGATCGGTTTTCTGTTGTTTCCGCAGGTGCAGCAACTCGACCTGACCGGTCCCTATGACGTACTGGCCTCGCTGCCGGACGTGCAGGTGCATCTGATCTGGAAAGATCTGGTGCCGATCACCGCCAGCACCGGCCTGCTGTTGAAACCGACCACCACCTTCGAGGACTGCCCGAATCTGGATGTGATCTGCATACCCGGCGGCGCCGGGGTCGGGCCGCTGATGGAAGATGAGCAGACGTTGGAGTTCATCAGGCGTCAGGCGGCGCAGGCCAGGTATGTAACGTCGGTTTGCACCGGTTCGCTGGTGCTGGGCGCGGCGGGACTGCTGAAAGGCAAACGTGCGACCACCCACTGGGCCTATCACGAACTGCTGCCGAAACTCGGCGCGATTGCGGTGCAGGACCGGGTGGTACGCGACGGCAATCTGTTTACCGGTGGCGGCATTACCGCAGGCATCGACTTTGCGTTGGTGCTGGCGGCTGAACTGGTAGGGGCCGAGGCGGCGCAGTTGATTCAGTTGCAACTGGAATATGCGCCGGCGCCGCCGTTCAATTCGGGCAGTCCTGATACGGCGCCGAGTGCGGTTGTTGAAGAAGCCCGCAAGCGTGCAGCTCCGTCGTTGAAGTTGCGCACTGAAATCACCGAGCGCGCGGCGGTGAAATTGAACCTGCACTGATCTTTCAGCCTTGCACGAATCCCTGTGGGAGCTGGCTTGCCAGCGATGGCGGTACATCAGGCGATGAAGATGTCGGCTGTACAAGCCTCATCGCTGGCAAGCCAGCTCCCACATTTTTTTGCGTCAGCCAAAGGTCTGCATGTTGTCCCGGTTTCTCGCCTCAACTTCACTTGTACCCTCGTCCCCACCCGTGTAGAAAGCCTGTCCACAAATCGTGCACAAGGACTTTCCATGACAGCTTTGCCATGGCTCTATCTCGGGCTTCTCAGCCTTGGTTACGGACTGGCGTTGAGCTTTGGCCAACTCGGCTGGCTTGCGCTGATCTCCTTCGGACTGTTGCTGGTGGCCGGTTTCGCCGTGCGCCAACAGCTGGTGCCGGTGGCGCGGTTGCTGGGCCACGCTGTGTTTGTTTTCCTCGCCCTGTCACTGGCGCTGCACTGGTTGCCGGGGTTCGACAACGGTCGGGCCATCGCGAAGATGCGTTTCACCGATGACGCCGTGCCGTTCGCGATGTACCTGAATCTGGACAAACCGCTGATCGGCTTCTGGCTGCTTTTGGCCTGCCCGTGGATCGTCGCCGCCCGCTCGCTGCGTCTGACGGTATTCGCCAGCGTCCTCGGCCTGATGTTGAGCGCAACCCTGGCCCTGGGTGGCGCACTGTTATTCGGGATGATTGCCTGGGCACCGAAGTGGCCTGATCAGGCGTGGCTGTGGCTGCTGAACAATCTGCTGTTGGTGACGCTGGTCGAGGAGGCGCTGTTTCGCGGCTATATACAGGGCGGTTTGAGCCGCCTGTTCAAGCACCTGCCGCACGGCGACAACCTCGCCCTGCTGCTGGCGTCGCTGATCTTTGCCCTGGCGCATCTGGGCGCGGGATGGCACTGGGTGTTGCTGGCGGGACTGGCGGGTGTCGGCTATGGTCTGGCCTACCGCTTTGGTGGGCTTGCGGCGGCGATCGCCACGCACTTTGGGCTGAACCTGCTGCATTTTGCGCTGTTCACCTATCCGATGCTCGCCGGTTGAAGCAAGCGCGGTTTTGCGACGCCGTGCTGATATCTGAAAAAAAACTTCAATAATTTCCTGACAGCGCCGACAACCTTTCAAAGCCTTGCGGATTGAAAAACCATGCGTAACAACCAGCCCATTACACAACGCGAACGGACTTTCCCGGCTCAGCAGCGGTTGATTTCCACAACCGACGCCAAGGGCGTGATCACCTACTGCAACGACGCTTTCGTCGAAATCAGCGGGTTTTCGCGTGAAGAACTGATCCGTGCGCCGCACAACCTGGTCCGTCACCCCGACGTGCCGGCGGCGGTGTTTTCGCACATGTGGGGCACACTGAAACAAGGCTTGCCATGGATGGGCATTGTCAAGAACCGCTGTAAATCCGGTGACCACTACTGGGTGAACGCCTACGTGACACCGGTGTTCGACGGCAATCAGGTGGTCGGTTACGAGTCGGTGCGGATCAAACCCACCGCCGAACAGATCCGCCGTGCCGAAGCGCTCTACCAACGCATCAACCAGGGCAAGTCGGCGATCCCTTCCAGCGACAAATGGCTGCCGGTGCTGCAGGACTGGTTGCCGTTCATTCTGGTCAGCCAGCTGAGCTTCGTGATCGGCGCGACGCTGAACTCGCACTGGGGCTTTGCCCTCGCGGCCGGTTTGTCGGTACCACTGGGCCTGATGGGCCTGCAATGGCAGCAACGCGGACTCAAGCGCCTGCTGCGCCTGGCCGAACAGACCACCTCCGACCCGCTGATCGCGCAGATGTACACCGACAGCCGTGGCGCGCAGGCGCGTCTGGAAATGTCGATCCTCAGCCAGGAAGCGCGCCTGAAAACCTGCCTGACCCGTCTGCAGGACACCGCCGAGCACCTGACCGATCAGGCCAAACAGTCCGACGCCCTGGCGCACAACAGCTCCAGCGGTCTGGAACGTCAGCGCGTGGAAACCGAACAGGTCGCCACCGCCGTCAACCAGATGGCCGCCACCACCCAGGAAGTGGCCAGCCACGTACAGCGCACTGCTGACGCGACACAAGAAGCCAACCGCCTGACCGGTCGCGGTCGCGACATCGCCGGGGAAACCCGCGAAGCCATCCAGCGCCTGTCGGTCGTCGTCGGGGAAACCGGCCTGACCGTCACGCAACTGGCCAAGGACAGCGACGAAATCGGCGGCGTGGTCGACGTGATCAAAGGCATCGCCGACCAGACCAACCTGCTCGCGCTCAACGCTGCGATTGAAGCCGCACGTGCCGGCGAGATGGGCCGTGGTTTTGCCGTGGTCGCCGACGAAGTCCGCCAACTGGCACAACGCACCAGCGAATCCACCGGCCAGATCCACGCCCTGATCGCCAAGCTGCAACAGACCGCTTCGAGTGCCGTACAGACCATGGAAGCCGGGCATCGTCAGGCGGAAGAAGGTGTAGCGCGGGTACTGGAAGCGGATCAGGCCCTGGTCGGCATCAGCGAAGCGGTGGCCAACATCACCGACATGACCACCCAGATCGCCGCCGCGACCGAAGAGCAAAGTGCAGTGGCTGAGGAGATCAGCCGCAACATCAGCAACATTTCGGAACTGGCGGACCAGACCTCGGAACAGGCGCATAACTCGGCGCTGCTGAGTGAAGAGCTGACCAAGACGGCGAATACGCAGTATTCGTTGGTGGAGCGGTTTAACCGCTAAAGGCAAGATCACCGCTTCATCTGAAAACCCGGACAGCGAAAGCTTCCGGGTTTTTTATTGCTGTGCTACCTGTCAGATCTGACAGTAGACGCCTACCTGTTCGAGCGGGTATCAAGAGAAACCGTAATTGCAGTCGGTTGTAACACCTCCTCTTACTCGAAAAGGCAGGTTTAACAATGACCACTCACGCTATTTTTCTTCCGAAAACGCCACCGGTGCGCGATGACCAGTTTCAATGGAGATTGGGCGACAAACAGAAAACAGCGGAATTCAGCTCCTTCTATCTAGGCGAGTTTTTGGGGGAGTTTTATTGGGCCATAAGCGGTGGAACAGGGAATTTCGACGATGAAAACTATTTTGCTTTCTCCATGACTCTGCCCTACCAATCCGATGAGACTCTCACAGGTGTTTATCACCTCGACCAAGGGCTGACATGTGTACACAGCCATTGGATCCCTGCGCCACCGGGATTCATCGGAATGGCTACGATAGACGCCGACTCGGCGACCCTCAGCATCAAATATGACCCTGAAACGGACATCGCTACCGGATCATTCGAGGCCTTGTTCAAAAGTAATCGCTATCGTCTGAAGCCCAAGGGGACTTTCACCATGACCCGGGTGAGACCGACTGAAGCCGGCTCACTGCAATTCCGGGCAAGCCCACCTCAACATCCGTTGAAAGAATGACTTCGTGCAGGCGCGGCCGCAGGATGCGATCCTTTGACTTTTAAAGCCCGGACGGCGAAAGCGTCCGGGCTTTTTATTGCCAGCCTGAAACTCATGGTGCCTGGCAGACTGCTTTTGCGAGCAAGCATGCTCCCACAGTGAGATCAGGTCTCATCAGTTAGAGATTGGTCGGCTGTCAGACCGTCATCGCTGGCAAGCCAGCTCCCACAGTGGGATCGGGTGCCATCCGTTAGAAATTGGTCGGCTGCCAGGCCGCCATCGCTGGCAAGCCAGCTCCCACAGTGGAATCGGGTACCATCAGTTTAGAAACTGGTCGGCTGTCAGGCCGCCATCGCTGGCAAGCCAGCTCCCACAGTGGAATCGGGTGCCATCAGTTTAGAAACTGGTCGGCTGTCAGGCCGCCATCGCTGGCAAGCATGCTCCCACAGTGGAATCGGGTGCCATCAGTTTAGAAATTGGTCGGCTGTCAGGCCGCCATCGCCAGCAGGCTGGCTCCCACACAAGAGCAAGAGCAGAACCCGCACCGCNTCCCACACAAGAGCAAGAGCAGAACCCGCACCGCTCTTGCTCCTCACCACTCAACACGATGAACGTTAGCTCGAGTACCGCTTTTGATCTTGATCCACGGGCGACATCGGAAGGCTGAGTGGAGGGATTGAGCCGGGGGTGGGAGCGCAGCGACCGTTTGGCGCAGCCAAACACAGCGAGAGGAGGTGCAGCGAAGCAAACCGTAGGCGCTGCCCCCCGGATCGATCCCGCAGCGAAGGAACCCCGAGCCTCAGCGAGCGGGCCGGACGTAGGAGCATGAAGGGATCAACCACATAGGTAACAGAAGAGTTCAGACACATAG
>NZ_MVOO01000026.1:0-39950 GCF_002156405.1 Pseudomonas sp. SCPG-7
CACCCCTTCAAGTCTAAACATACAAGCGAGCCTGCTCGCGAAAGCGGTGTATCAGTCAACTCGATGGAGGCTGACACTCCGCATTCGCGAGCAGGCTCGCTCCCACAGCTGTTTTGTGGTGGGCCAAAGTTACTTGGCGGCCGACACCCGCCACACCTTGTTCCCCACATCATCGGCCACCAGCAAACCACCTTGCTGGTCAATCACCACGCCAACCGGGCGGCCCAATGCGTTCTCGTCCTTGTCGAGGAAGCCGGTCAGTACATCCACCGGTGCTCCGTTCGGCTTGCCGGCGGCGAATGGTACGAAAATCACCTTATAGCCACTGTGCGGTTTGCGGTTCCACGAGCCGTGCTGGCCGATAAACGCGCCTTCCTTGAACTGCGCCGGCAAGTTGTTGCCGTCGGCGAAGGTCAGGCCCAGTGACGCGGTGTGCGGGCCGACGGCATAGTCCGGAGCGATGGCCTTGGCCACCAGATCCAGATTCTGCGGCTTCACCCGGACATCCACGTGCTGGCCGTAATAGCTGAAAGGCCAGCCATAGAAGCCACCGTCCTTGACCGAGGTGATGTAGTCCGGCACCAGGTCGCTGCCGATTTCGTCACGTTCGTTGACTGCTGTCCACAGCGCGCCTGTGGTGGGTTCCCACGCCAGGCCGTTGGGGTTACGAATGCCTGAGGCGAAGATCCGGTGATTGCCGGTGGCGCGATCCACTTCCCAGATCGCGGCGCGACCTTCCTCTTTATCCAGACCATTCTCGCCGACGTTGCTGTTCGAGCCGACGGTGACATACAGCTTGCTGCCGTCCTTGCTGGCGATGACGTTCTTGGTCCAGTGATGGTTCAGCGTACCGCCCGGCAGATCGGTAACCTTGATCGGCTGTGTCTTGATCTCCGTTGCACCGGGTTCGTAGTGGAAGCGCAGCAGGCGATCAGTGTCAGCGACGTACAAATCGTTGCCGACCAGGGTCATGCCGAATGGCGAGTTGAGGTTCTGCAGAAATACCGTGCGGGTCTCGGCCACGCCGTCGTGATCGGCGTCGCGCAGCAGGGTGATGCGGTTCGGGCTCGGCACGCCGGCACCGGCTTTGCCCATGACTTTCTTCATCACCCAGCCGCGAATACCGCTGCTGTCATCCGGCTTGGGCGGCGCGTTGGTTTCCGCCACCAATACGTCACCGTTGGGCAGCACGTAGAGCCAGCGTGGGTGATCGAGGCCTTCGGCAAATGCAGCCACTTGCGTACCGGCTGCGGCGGTCGGTTTGCCACCTGCAGGCCAGCCGACCGCTGGGGCGATGTTCACCGTCGGGATCAGGGTTTTGTTCGGTTCAGGCAGTTTCGGTGACGGTCCGGTGCCGTCGGAAACTTGCAGGCTGGAGGATTCACCGCAGGCGGTGAGCCCTCCGGCGAGAGCGATGACGAGAGCGAGTCGGGTTTTGCGCATTGCTGATCTTCCCTATGAATGCATGCTTAATCATAGAGAACCCTGCGCACCCGATGGTTCAACCGTTCAACCACGGGCCTCTTTGAACAGCACGGCGATGCCCGGGTGATAGTTACCCGCTTCGCTGCGCAATTTGCGGTAGGCGTAGGGGAAATACCAGGCCACGGCGCAGCAGTGTTCCTTTTGCAGGTCGTCGACCATGTCCTGCAGTTCTTCCGGGCTGGCGCTGTGCTGAGCCTTCTGCGGGGCGACGAACAGACAGCCGAGTTTGAGGTCACTGGCGAAGCTGATGCGTTTGGCATCGCTGGTGATGTCCAGCAGGGCCTGAGTCAGGTTGAGGTTGTTGACCCGCGGCCAGCGCTGGGTGGCCTGAAGGTAGGCGCGGTCTTCGGCGCCGGCGATGAACAGGTCGGCGCGGGCATTGCGCTCCCCGTCCTCGTTCTGCTTGCGGGTGGTGGTATCGCAGAGGGTAACCAGCTCGGCCATCCATGCCGCAGCGGAGAGCAAGCCGAGATTGGCTTTCTCGTCATGCCAGTAGGGCGTGTCGTTGTCACCGCGTACCGCGTTGTAACGGTCAATACAGTCAAACCAGCGTTCAAGCACCGGGCGCAGGAATTCCAGGCGCGGGTTGCTGATGATCATGCCTTGCATCGTCATCATCCTTATTGTTGTGGTGTGCTTTTTCAATCAAAAGCATGGCTCTTTGATATCACTTGTCTCAGTGTGGCACAAGATTGGCGTCAGATAATTGATCGGTGGCAGTTATTCGCCCGACGGCCCCCTCTTTAATTGACGCTCCACCCCCAACCCTCTAACCTTCGCGGCTTGTTTCAGGTGCTCTGTGACGCGTGTCGACAGAGTGAAACAGGGAAGCCGGTGAGGGTTGTCTTCAGGTGAAGAACGATCACGATCCCGGCGCTGCCCCCGCAACGGTAAATGAGTGAAAACTGCGCATTGAGCCACTGTGTCGACCGACGCGGGAAGGCGCGCAGTCAGGCGATTCGCCGCTCATGAGCCCGGAGACCGGCCTGATCCATCCAGCGGCATCACGGTGGGCGATGCCAGGCTTTTTGCCGTCTGTTCTTGTGCCTGCCCGCCGTTATCCAGCCTCAACGGAGAGCTCCCCATGACCGATTCCCCCGAGCGCGACGAACGCCATCTGGCGCGTATGCAGCGCAAAAAAGCCGTGATCGACGAACGCATCGCCAATTCCCCTGACGAGTGCGGCCTGGTGCTGGTGTTGACCGGCAATGGCAAAGGCAAAAGCAGCTCGGCGTTCGGCATGCTTGCCCGTGCCATGGGTCACGGCATGCAGTGCGGCGTGGTGCAATTTATCAAGGGCCGCAACAGCACTGGCGAAGAGTTGTTCTTCCGCCGCTTCCCCGAGCAAGTGCGCTTTCACGTGATGGGCGAGGGCTTCACCTGGGAAACCCAGGATCGCCAACGTGACATCGCCGCCGCCGAAGCTGCGTGGGCAGTGTCCCGCGAGCTGCTGCGCGATCCGTCGATCGGCCTGGTGGTGCTGGATGAACTGAACATCGCCCTGAAACACGGCTACCTCGATCTGGATCGAGTGCTCAGCGACCTGCAGGCGCGTCCGCCGATGCAGCACGTGATCGTCACCGGCCGCGCGGCCAAGCCGGAAATGATCGAAATGGGCGACACCGTCACCGAAATGGGCATGCTCAAGCACGCCTTCCAGGCCGGCATCAAAGCGCAGAAAGGCGTCGAACTTTGAATCAACCACGTCACTGCCCGGCGGTGTTGATCGCCGCGCCGGCCTCCGGTCAGGGCAAGACCACCGTCACCGCCGCGCTCGCTCGCTTGCATCGCAATCAGGGGCGCAAGGTGCGCGTGTTCAAATGCGGCCCGGACTTCCTCGACCCGATGATTCTCGAGCGCGCCAGCGGTGCGCCGGTGTATCAACTGGACATGTGGATGGTTGGCGAGCAGGAAAGCCGCCGCCTGTTGTGGGAAGCCGCCGCCGAAGCCGATCTGATCCTGATCGAAGGCGTGATGGGCCTGTTCGACGGCACGCCGTCCAGCGCTGATCTGGCGCGCCATTTTGGTGTGCCGGTGCTTGGTGTGATCGATGGTACCGCCATGGCCCAGACTTTCGGTGCCCTGGCGCTGGGGCTGGCGCGTTATCAGCCGGACCTGCCATTCGCCGGCGTGCTGGCCAACCGCGTCGGCACCTTGCGTCATGCGCAATTGCTCGAAGGCAGCCTCACCGAAGGTTTGCGCTGGTACGGCGCGCTGTCGCGGGAAACCGGGATCGAGTTGCCGAGCCGCCATCTCGGTCTGGTGCAGGCCAGCGAATTGAATGATCTGGACCTGCGTCTCGACGCGGCCGCCGAAGCGTTGGCCAGCAGTTGCGAGGTAGCGCTGCCACCGGCCGTGGCATTCGCCGCGCCTGAAGTGATCCCTGCCGAACCGCTGCTCGACGGCGTGCGCATCGCCGTCGCTCGCGATGAGGCCTTTGCCTTCACCTACGGCGCCAGTCTCGATCTGCTGCGGGCGATGGGCGCCGAGTTGAGTTTCTTCTCGCCGATCCGCGATACGCAGTTGCCCGACGCCGACAGTCTGTATCTGCCCGGTGGTTACCCGGAATTGCACCATGTCGCGCTGGCGCAAAATACTGTGATGCTGGATGCGATTCGCGCGCACCACGCTGCCGGCAAACCGCTGCTTGCCGAGTGCGGCGGCATGCTCTATCTGCTCGACGCGTTGACCGATGTCGAAGGCACCCGCGCCGAACTGGTCGGGCTGCTGCGCGGTGAGGCAGTGATGCAAAAACGTCTGGCGGCACTGGCACTGCAAGCGGTGGATTTGCCAGAAGGTTCGTTGCGCGGCCACACCTATCACCATTCCCTGACCAGCACCGAGCTGACGCCGATTGCCCGGGGCATCAGCCCGAATGGCGGGCGCGGGGCGGAGGCGGTTTATCGGGAAGGGCGGATGACGGCGTCGTACGTGCATTTTTACTTTCCGTCGAATCCCACGGCGATTGCTGCATTGTTTGCGCCAGATATCAAGGCCGCCTTCGCTGGCAAGCCAGCTCCCACAGTGGCCGGTGTCATGCCTGAAGAAACGCGATCCCCTGTGGGAGCTGGCTTGCCAGCGATGGGGCCATGACCGACAACGCCTATTCCGAGGCCGAACGCGCAGCCGTCTACCGAGCCATCGCCGAACGCCGCGACATGCGCCACTTCACCGGCGGCACGGTCGAGCCGGAGCTGCTGCGCCGTCTGCTCGAAGCCGCGCATCAGGCGCCCAGCGTCGGTCTGATGCAGCCGTGGCGCTTTATCCGCATCAGCGATCGCGCCTTGCGCGGGCAGATCCAGAACCTCGTCGAAGAAGAACGTGTGCGTACCGCCGAAGCCCTCGGCGAGCGCTCTGATGAGTTCATGAAGCTCAAGGTTGAAGGCATCAACGACTGTGCCGAAGTGCTGGTCGCGGCGCTGATGGACGATCGCGAAAAACATATTTTCGGCCGTCGTACGCTGCCGGAAATGGACATGGCCTCGCTGTCCTGCGCGATTCAGAATCTGTGGCTGGCGTCCCGTGCCGAGGGGCTGGGCATGGGCTGGGTGTCGCTGTTCGAACCGCAGGCGCTGGCCGATCTGCTGCAGCTGCCGGCCGGGGCCAAGCCATTGGCGGTGTTGTGCCTGGGGCCGGTCAAGGCATTCTATCCGGCGCCGATGCTGGTACTCGAAGGGTGGGCGCAGGCGCGGCCGCTCAATGAGTTGCTGTACGAAAATTATTGGGGAGTGAGTCAATGAGTGTGGCGTTGTTGAGTGTCGCCGCGGTCGCGCTGGATGCGCTGCTGGGTGAACCGAAACGCTGGCATCCGCTGGTGGCGTTCGGCAATTTTGCCGGGCGCATCGAGCGCCGTTTCAATGCGGGCGGACGTGGCTGGCGCAGTCACGGGGTCACCGCGTGGGTGATCGCGGTGCTGCCGCTGACCTTGCTCGCGACCGCGTTTTCCTGGGCGCCGTACGTGGGCTGGATCGTCGAGATTCTGGCGCTGTATTGCGCCCTCGGCATGCGCAGCCTCGGTGAGCATGTCGCGCCGGTAGCCTGCGCCTTGCGCGCCGATGATCTGGAAGAAGCGCGCAAGCGTGTTGGCTATCTGGTCAGCCGCCAGACCAGCGAACTGGACAGCTCCGCCGTTGCGCGCGCGGCCACCGAGTCGGTACTGGAGAACGGCAGTGACGCGGTGTTCGCCGCGCTGTTCTGGTTCGTCGTGGCCGGCGCGCCGGGCGTGGTGCTCTATCGCCTGAGCAATACGCTCGACGCAATGTGGGGCTATCGCAACGAACGCTTCGAGCGCTTCGGCTGGTGCGCGGCAAAAATCGACGACGTGCTCAACTACATTCCGGCCCGACTGGTGGCGCTGACCTACGCGCTGCTGGGGAACACCCGGCTCGCCTGGAAATGCTGGCGCAGCCAGGGCCCGCAATGGGACAGCCCCAACGCCGGTCCGGTGATGGCGGCCGGTGCCGGTGCGTTGAATGTCGAACTGGGCGGCCCGGCGATCTATCACGGCGAACTGCATGAGCGTCCGCAACTGGGCGAAGGTGCGCCAGCGGATGCCGATTCGATTGATCGCGGCTGGCAATTGGTCCAGCGCGGGGTATGGTTATGGCTGCTGATTCTCTGCGTGGGGGCTGAATTCTATGCTTGAGCACGGTGGCCGGCTGCGCAAGGCTGCACTCGATTACGGGATTGCCGAGGCCGACTGGCTCGACCTGTCCAGCGGCCTTGCGCCGTGGCCATTTGCGGTGCCGCAGATTCCGTTGCGCGCCTGGGCACGCTTGCCGGAAACCGATGACGGGCTGGAGCAGGCCGCGTGCGATTACTACGGCGCCTCGCAGGTGCTGCCGGTGGCCGGTTCGCAAATGGCGATCCAGCTGCTGCCGCGTTTGCGCCGCGCCGGCAAGGTCGGTGTGTTGTCGCCGTGTTATGCCGAGCACGCCGAAGCCTGGCGTCGCAGTGGTTACATCGTGCGCGAAGTGCTGGAGCAGGAAGTGGAGTTCTTTCTCGACAGCCTCGACGTGCTGGTGGTGGTCAATCCGAACAACCCCACCGGCCTGAGCCTGACCCCGGCGCGGCTGCTCGACTGGCATGCGCGGCTGGCCCAGCGCGGCGGCTGGCTGGTGGTCGATGAAGCGTTCATGGATAACACGCCGCAACTGAGTCTGGCCTCGCACACCCATCAGGTTGGCCTGATAGTGTTGCGCTCCTTCGGCAAGTTTTTCGGTCTGGCCGGGGTGCGTCTGGGGTTTGTGCTGGCCGAGCGCAAGTTGCTCAGATTGCTCGCGGAGCAGGTCGGGCCATGGGCAGTCAGCGGACCGACGCGGGTGCTCGGTCAGGCCTGTTTGCAGGACACCGAAGCGCACACTCGGCAGCGTATTCGCAGCGATGAGGCCAGTGAGCGTCTGGCGCTGCTGCTGGAGCGCTATGGCTTCAAACCCCACGGTGGTTGTGCGTTGTTTCAGTGGCTGATCACCGAGCACGCGCCTGCGTTGCACGAGTTCATGGCCCGACGCGGGATCCTTCTGCGCATCTTCACTCACAACAGCAGTTTGCGTTTTGGCCTGCCCGCCAACGCCGCTGAAGAAGCGCGCCTCGAACAGGCGCTGCAAGCCTTTGCCAAGGAATCGAAATGACCACCCTGATGGTGCAAGGCACCACCTCCGACGCCGGTAAAAGCACGCTAGTGACGGCGCTGTGCCGCTGGGCCACCCGTCAGGGCGTGGCGGTGGTGCCGTTCAAACCGCAGAACATGGCGCTCAACAGCGCGGTGACCGCCGACGGCGGCGAGATTGGCCGGGCGCAAGCGGTGCAGGCACAAGCGGCGCATCTCGAACCGCACACCGACATGAACCCGGTGCTGCTCAAACCCAACAGCGACACCGGCGCGCAGGTGATCATCCATGGCCGTGCGGTCACCAGCATGAACGCAGTGGCCTATCACGACTACAAAGCCATCGCCATGCAAGCGGTGCTCGCGTCGCACGAGCGGCTGAGCGCGGCCTATCCGCTGGTGATGGTTGAAGGCGCTGGCTCGCCGGCCGAGATCAATCTGCGTGCCGGAGACATCGCCAACATGGGCTTCGCCGAAGCGGTGGATTGCCCGGTGCTGCTGATCGCCGACATCAATCGCGGCGGGGTGTTTGCGCATCTGGTCGGCACGCTGGAGTTGCTGTCGCCGAGCGAGCAGGCGCGGGTCAAGGGCTTCATCATCAACCGTTTTCGCGGTGACATTGCCTTGCTGCAACCGGGCCTCGACTGGCTGGAACAGCGCACCGGCAAACCGGTGGTGGGCGTGCTGCCGTATGTGATGGATCTGCACCTGGAAGCCGAGGACGGCATCGACCAGCGCCAGACCGACAAGGCCGAGCAAGTGCTGAAAGTGGTGGTACCGGTGCTGCCGCGCATCAGCAATCACACCGATTTCGATCCGCTGCGTTTGCACCCGCAGGTCGATCTGCAATTCATCGGCCCGGGGCAGGCGATCCCTGCTGCCGACCTGATCATCCTGCCGGGCTCGAAAAGCGTGCGCAGCGATCTGGCGTATCTGCGCGCCAGCGGCTGGGACACGGCGATCAATCGGCACCTGCGCTATGGCGGCAAGTTGCTGGGGATCTGCGGCGGTCTGCAAATGCTCGGCGAGCAAGTGCACGATCCGCTGGGTCTCGAAGGCGCGCCGGGTTCCAGTGCCGGACTGGGTTTGCTGGCGTTCGAAACCACGCTGGAAGCCGAGAAGCAATTGCGCAATGTCCGTGGGCATCTGGCGCTGGAAAACGCTGAGATCAGTGGTTATGAAATCCATGCGGGCGTGACGGTGGGGCCGGCGCTGGAGAATGCGGCGGTGCATCTGGATGACGGTCGTTGCGACGGCGCGCTGAGTCTGGACGGGCAGGTGTTCGGCACTTATCTGCATGGCTTGTTCGAATCACCGCAAGCCAGTGCCGCGTTGCTGCGCTGGGCCGGGTTGAGCGATGTGCAGGAGGTGGATTACCACGGCTTGCGCGAGCGCGATATCGAGCGGTTGGCGGATCTGGTGGAGCAGCATCTGGATACCGATTTGTTGCGTCAGCTCTGCGGGATTTGAGTGGCCTGCCCAGGCCCCATCGCTGGCAAGCCAGCTCCCACAGGGGAGTGAGGTGTTTCAGCCACCGCGGTCACTGTGGGAGCGGGCTTGCCCGCGAAGGGGCCAGTGGCCTCAACACATAATTTTCAGGATGTCCCCATGCACCAACTGATCCTCGGCGGCGCCCGCTCCGGCAAAAGTCGCCTGGCGGAAAAACTCGCCAGCGACAGCCAACTGGCGGTCACTTACATCGCCACCAGCCAGCCGCTGGACGGCGAGATGAACGAACGCGTCGCCCATCACCGCGCCCGGCGTCCGGCCGAATGGGCGTTGATCGAAGAACCGCTGCAACTGGCCCGCGTCCTGCGTGAAAACGCCAGTGCCGAGCGTTGCCTGCTGGTCGACTGCCTGACGCTGTGGCTGACCAATCTGCTGATGCTCGATGACGCCGCGCGTCTCGCCGCTGAGCGTGAAGCCCTGCTGAACTGCCTGGCGTCATTGCCGGGGGAAATCATTTTTGTCAGCAACGAGACCGGAATGGGTGTCGTGCCGCTGGGCGAATTGACTCGCCGCTACGTCGATGAAGCCGGTTGGCTGCATCAAGCTCTGGCCGAGCGTTGTCAGCGAGTAGTCCTGACCGTCGCCGGCCTGCCCCTGACCCTGAAAGGACCTGCGTTATGACTCAAGCGTGGTGGTTGAACCCGTGCCAATCCGTGAATGCCGAGATCGTTGAACAGGCGGCGGCGCGCCAACAGCAACTGACCAAACCGGCCGGTTCCCTCGGTCGCCTCGAAAGCGTGGCGGTGCAACTGGCCGGATTGCAGGGACAGATCAAGCCGACCCTTAAGCAAGTCTGGATCGCGATTTTCGCCGGTGATCACGGGGTGGTCGCGGAAGGCGTTTCCGCGTTCCCGCAGGAAGTCACCGGGCAGATGTTGCTCAACTTTGTCAGCGGCGGTGCGGCGATCAGCGTGCTGGCGCGCCAGCTTGATGCGCAATTGGAGGTGGTCGATCTGGGTACGGTAACGCCATCGTTGAACCTGCCGGGCGTGCGCCACCTTAACATCGGCCCGGGCACGGCGAATTTCGCGAAGGGCGCGGCGATGACCCAAGCGCAGGGCGAACTCGCCTTGCAGGCCGGTCGTGACAGCGTGCTGCGCGCCAAAGCGGCGGGCGCACAGTTGTTCATCGGTGGCGAAATGGGCATCGGCAACACCACTGCCGCCAGTGCACTGGCGTGTGCCTTGCTCGATTGCCCGGTGGCGCACCTGACCGGTCCCGGCACCGGGTTGAACGCCGAAGGCGTCAGCCATAAAGCACAAGTGATCGAGCGCGCACTGGCGCTGCACGCGGCGCAACGTGGCGATGCGCTGCAAACCCTGTTCAACCTCGGCGGTTTTGAAATCGCCGCACTGGTCGGCGCGTACCTGGCTTGTGCGCAGGAAGGCGTGGCGGTGCTGGTCGACGGCTTTATCTGCACGGTCGCCGCGTTGGTCGCGGTGCGGCTGAATCCGGCCTGCCGCGAGTGGTTGCTGTTCGGCCATCGTGGCGCCGAGCCGGGCCATCGTCATGTGTTGGAAACCCTCCACGCCGAACCGCTGCTGGAACTCGGTTTGCGACTGGGCGAGGGCAGCGGGGCAGCGTTGGCTGTGCCGCTGTTGCGCCTGGCTTGCGACCTGCACGGGCAGATGGCGACGTTCGCCGAAGCGGCGGTGGCGGATCGTCCGGCATGACGTTGCGTCTGGACCTGCTGCGCCACGGTGAGACGGAGCTGGGCGGCGGATTGCGCGGTAGCCTCGATGATGCGCTCACGGAAAAGGGTTGGGCGCAGATGCGTGCGGCGGTGCTGGCGGGCGGGCCGTGGGATCGCTTGATCAGTTCGCCGCTGCAGCGTTGCGCGCGGTTCGCTGCAGAGCTGGGCGAGCAACTGAATCTGCCGGTGCAGTTGGACAAGGACCTGCAGGAACTGCATTTCGGTGCCTGGGAAGGGCAGAGCGCAGCGGCACTGATGGAGACCGATGCCGAGGCGCTGGGGTTGTTCTGGGCCGATCCGTATGCGTTCACGCCGCCGCAGGGTGAGCCGGTCATTGATTTTGCGGCGCGCGTGCTGGGCGCGGTTGCGCGTTTGCATCAGGCCTATGCCGGTGAACGCGTTTTGTTGATCAGTCATGGCGGCGTGATGCGTCTGTTGCTGGCGCAGGCGCGAGGTTTGCCACGTGAGCAGTTGCTCAATGTCGAAGTCGCGCATGCTTCGCTGTTCGCGCTCAGCGTCGAGGCCGATGGCGTGCTCAAGGAAGGTCACTGAGATGCTGCCACTGTGGATCGCCCTGCAATTTCTCAGCAGCTTGCCGATTCGTCTGCCGGGGATGCCGGAGCCGCAACAGCTCGGGCGTTCGCTGTTGTTTTATCCGTTGGTGGGGCTGCTGTTCGGGGTGATCCTCTGGGTATTCAACCTGGTATTGGCCGGCGCGCCGCTGTTGTTGCATGCGGCGTTGCTGCTGACGGTGTGGGTGCTGCTCAGCGGCGCGCTGCATCTGGATGGTCTGGCTGACAGCGCTGATGCCTGGCTTGGTGGTTTCGGTGATCGCGAGCGCACGCTGACGATCATGAAGGATCCGCGCAGCGGGCCGATTGCCGTGGTGACACTGTTGTTGGTGTTGCTGCTGAAGTTTTGCGCGTTGCTGGCGCTGGTCGAGCAAGGGCACGCGGTGATGTTGATCATCGTGCCGCTGCTGGGGCGCGCGGCGTTGCTGGGGCTGTTTCTGACCACGCCGTATGTGCGCGCGGGAGGTCTGGGGCAGGCGTTGGCTGATCATTTGCCGCGCAGGGCCGGTTGGTGGGTGCTTGGGGCGAGTGCGCTGGCCTGTTTGCTGATTGCCGGGGTGAAAGCGATTGTTGCGCTGGTTGTCGCGTTCGTCGGGTTTGTCTGGCTGCGGCAGGTGATGATTCGGCGGTTGGGCGGGACCACGGGCGATACGGCGGGGGCGTTGCTGGAATTGCTGGAGATGGCGGTGCTGGTTGGGGTGGTGTTGGTCTGACAGGTGTCTGTTGCCTGTTCGGACCTCATCGCTGGCAAGCCAGCTCCCACAGGTATTGAGGCGTTTGCAGATTTTTTGAACACTTGCAAAAAACTGTGGGAGCTGGCTTGCCAGCGATGGGGATGTGTCAGACGCCACAATCCTTATTGATAAACTCATGTGTAACTTGATTTAACACAGTCGCGGGTATATACACGCATCATGCTTCCTTCTCAGTGTTTGTGCACCAACCTGCGTCGCGCCGCTCGTGGCGTCAGCAGGCATTATGACGGCGCTCTCGACGGCTTCGGGATCAACGTTGCCCAGTATTCTTTGCTGTGCAATCTGCAGCGTCTGGATCAACCGAGCATCTCGGAACTGGCCGAAGCCATGGGTCTGGATCGCAGCACTTTGGGGCGCAATCTGCGGGTACTCGAAGGTGAGGGCCTGGTGGCGCTGGCCGAGGGCGAGGACATGCGCAACCGCATCGTCCGGCTCACCGAAACCGGTGCACAGCGCCTCGCGGCGGCGCTACCGGCCTGGGAAGCGGCGCAACAGCGATTGATCGATCGCCTGGGCGCCGAGAAGCGTGAAACCTTGCTGCGACTGTTGGATGAACTGGCCTGAAGGCCGGTTTTTCCGGATTTAAGCGGGTATATACCCGCGAACGGAGAATAACAATGACATCGATGTGGCGTACGTGCGGTTGGGTGTTGCTGGGAAGTGCGCTGATTCTGGCGTTGTCATTGGGCGTGCGACACGGCTTCGGTCTGTTCCTGTCGCCGATGAGTGCGCAGTTCGGCTGGGGGCGCGAAGTGTTCGCCTTCGCCATTGCCTTGCAGAATCTGATCTGGGGCCTGGCGCAGCCGTTTACTGGCGCGCTGGCTGACCGTTTCGGTGCGGCGAAAGTGGTGCTGGTCGGCGGCGTGCTGTATGCCGCGGGCCTGGTGTGCATGGGGCTGTCCGATTCGGCGCTGACCTTGTCGCTGAGTGCGGGTCTATTGATCGGTATCGGCCTGTCCGGCACCTCGTTTTCGGTGATCCTCGGCGTGGTCGGGCGTGCGGTGCCGCCGGAAAAGCGCAGCATGGGCATGGGCATTGCGAGTGCCGCCGGCTCCTTTGGTCAATTTGCGATGTTGCCGGGCACACTGGGTTTGATCGGCTGGCTCGGCTGGTCGGCGGCGTTGCTGGTGCTGGGCCTGCTGGTGGCGCTGATCGTGCCGCTGGTGAGCATGCTCAAGGACAAGCCGCTGCCGGTGCTGGGCCATGAACAGAGCCTGTCCGAAGCGTTACGCGAAGCCTGTTCGCACTCGGGGTTCTGGCTGTTGGCATTCGGCTTTTTCGTCTGCGGCTTTCAGGTGGTGTTCATCGGTGTGCATCTGCCGGCCTATCTGGTTGATCAACATCTGCCGGCAACCGTCGGCACCACGGTGCTGGCGCTGATCGGTCTGTTCAATATCTTTGGCACTTATACCGCTGGCTGGCTCGGCGGACGCATGTCCAAGCCGCGTCTGCTGACGGCGTTGTACCTGCTGCGTGCGGTGGTGATCGTGCTGTTCCTGTGGCTGCCGGTGACGACGACGTCGGCGTACCTGTTCGGCATGGCCATGGGCTTCCTGTGGCTGTCGACGGTGCCGTTGACCAACGGCACGGTGGCGACCTTGTTTGGTGTGCGCAATCTGTCCATGCTCGGCGGCATCGTGTTCCTCTTTCATCAGCTTGGCTCGTTCCTCGGCGGCTGGCTGGGTGGCGTGGTGTATGACCGTACCGGGAGTTATGACTTGATCTGGCAAGTGGCGATTCTTTTGAGCCTGCTGGCGGCCGCGCTGAACTGGCCGGTACGCGAGCGTCCGGTGGCGCGTCTGCAGCCGACTGTCGGCGCCGTATGAAGCGCTCCTGGCCACGAATTGCTTTCACTGCACTCGGTGCCCTGTTGCTGGCGCTG
Organism: Pseudomonas sp. SCPG-7; assembly: GCF_002156405.1. Classification (NCBI taxonomy): domain Bacteria; kingdom Pseudomonadati; phylum Pseudomonadota; class Gammaproteobacteria; order Pseudomonadales; family Pseudomonadaceae; genus Pseudomonas; species Pseudomonas sp. SCPG-7. Next base: position 13,505 of record NZ_MVOO01000026.1, read on the forward strand.
GTGTGGTGGGGCTGGCATCAGGGCGGCCTGGCGTTGATGCAGTTGGGCATGGGCGCTTGCTTGTAGGCTTGGATGACGAGTAACGTCGGGAGTCTGATGACTGCTCAAAGGATGCCCGACATGCTCATGCGCTGGTGTGCTGTACCCGCGTTGCTGATGGCGTTGACCGGACTGGCCCAGGCGGCTGATTGCCCGGAGGCGCTGCAAGGTTCGTTGCCCAAGTTGCGCGCCAAGGAATCCGTCGATCTGTGCCAGCGCTACGCCGGCAAGCCGCTGGTGGTGGTCAATACCGCCAGTTTCTGTGGCTTCGCCCCCCAGTTCGAGGGCCTCGAAGCGCTCAATCAGCATTACAAGGCGCAAGGCCTGGAAATGCTCGGCGTGCCCTCCAATGACTTCAAGCAGGAGTCCAAGGACAGCGCCGAAACCGCCAAGGTCTGCTACGCCAACTACGGCGTGACGTTCACCATGACCGAACCGCAGAAGGTCCGTGGCGACGATGCGACTCACCTGTTCAAGGTGCTGGCCGAACAGAGCAGTGCGCCGAAGTGGAATTTCTACAAGTACGTGATCGACCGGCAAGGCAAGGTGATTGCCAATTTCTCCAGCCTGACCAAACCGGATGATCCAGAGTTTATTGCGGCAGTTGAAAAGGCCATCGCCTCAAAACCACTGCAACCATGACCCTGTAGGAGCTGCGGAACGCTGCGATCTTTTGATCTTAAAAAACAAGATCAAAAGATCGCAGCCTCGTTTCACTCGACAGCTCCTACAGGTTGTAAATCTCAGGCACAAAAAAGCCCCGCTTTCTGCAAAGAGAGCGGGGCTTTTCTGTGGGCGAGGGTTTAGCCTCGCCGTGCAGCATCAGAAGCGGTAAGTAGCGCCAACACCGAAACCGTTTGCCGAGTTTTCATACTTGGCGTCGTAGGTCTGGCCACGATCGTTCTGGTTGTGGACCTTGACCGACTCTTCTTTCAGGTACGAGTAAGCCACGTCGATGGTCAGGTCTTCGGTCGGGCTCCAGCCGGCACCGATGCTGAAGATTGTGCGGTCGCCAGTAGGGATGCGTGGCGAGCGGTCGACGTTGTTGGTCGGCGACTGGTCGAAGGTCAGACCGGTACGCAGTACCCATTCCTTGTTCAGTTGGTACGAAGTACCCACGGCGTAAGCCCAGGAGTCGTGCCAGTTCTGCTCTTCAGTGATCTCGCCGAACTGACCGGCCAGCAGCGGCTGGACGCCGGAGTTTTCAACGGTGATCTTCTTCAGCTGGCTCCAGCGGGTCCAGGTCGAACCGGCGTAGACGTTCCAGCGATCATTGATCGCCTGAGTGACCGAGAAGTCCACCGATTCAGGCGTGGTGATCTTCAGCGAAGCGTCGTACTTCTGCTCGGCGCCCAGACCGACTGCGCCCAACACGCTGTAATTGACCTTGGTGTTGCCTTCGAGCTTGTAGTCGACTTTCGAGTGGTAGGTCAGACCCAGACGCGTGGTGTCGGTGGCCTGTACCAGCACGCCGATGTTGTAGCCCAGCGCGGTATCGTCACCCTTGATCTTGACCTTGCCGTCCGGCGCGGCCTGGGTGATCGACAGGTTGGATTCCAGCGTGCCGTCGATGCGGTTGATGGTCGGACCAAAACCGATCGACACCACGTCGTTAAACTTGTAGCTGACAGTTGGCTGGAAAGTGATGACTTGTACTTCGGACTTGCTGCCGAAGTAACGGCCGCCAAAGCCTTTTTCATAGTCGGTAATCAGGCCGAACGGCACGTAAACGCCGAGGCCGAATGCCCAGTGCTCATCGATCGGTTTGACGTAGAAGCCCATAGGTACGGAGGTGAAGGGCACCATGTCGCCTTTGTTGCTGCCGCCGTTAGGGCTGGAGCTGGCGTCGCTGATATCGGTCTTGGCATCGAGGAATGCAACACCGCCGGTGACTTGTTCGCGCGTGAGGCGCGACATGCCGGCAGGGTTGCCATAAACAGTGCTTGCGTCGTCGGCAGAAGAGGATCGCCCAGCGTAACCAGTACCCATCCCGCTGATGCTGTGTTCGTTGATGGCAAAGCCAGCTGCGAAGATCTGGGTGGATGCCATGGTAACGGCGAGGCTAAGGGTGGTTTTGAGCATGACTTTTTTCATTATTAGAACTCCTGGTGATCACCGGGGCGAAAATTACCAACATTTTCGTTCCAGCGCTATAGTCCCTATGCCTTGATTTAGAGCGGTTTTGTAGGACAATCCGACCAGATTCGCGACCTGTTGAGCGATCTTCTAAAACTTGCCAGTCAACACGCGACCTGATTCACCGGTGAAACACAGGTTTGCCAGGCGTAGGTGAAGTCGCGCAGACGGCCTTGCGGCTGGAAGGTCTGACGCCAGATTCGCGCCATGCCCAGCAGATCGCCCGGGGCGGGGAGGGTGGGGTGTTGTTCTTCTACCAGCAGCCAGGCGATGGCGGTGGCGTAACGCAGATTGACGGTCAATTCCAGGTGCGGGCCGCTAAGAAAAGCATGCTGGCTGGCGAGACCGCGAACAAGGCTCGCGCGCTCCGGATCCAGAGCCAGGTAGTGATCCCAAAGGGCTTGGTGGCGATGCTCGGCTATCCGGTAAAGGCCGTGGCCACGGCGGTCATGCAGGGCGGAGCCGAGGGCGGACTGGCTGGCGGCGATTCCCAGCAGCAGGGATTCGGCGGTTGCGCAGTGACGCCCCAGATAAATCAATGTGGGACGGATCACGTAGCGACACAGTTCGCTGGCAGCGATACCCATAATGCCCTCGATTCTTGTAATGGGGCGGCGAAACCTGAAGGGGCCTTGGCAGCGGTGGATCGACTCAGGCTCGCCGAAAGCGGATCAAGCCGCTTGAGTTGAAGTGTAGTGTCATATTCACGTCGTAAAGGCCTGTTTTTAAAATATTTCCGGCGCTGGGTCAGTCGCGTTATATCCGATGGTGCTTAGACGTCAAAAGCTAAAAGCGAAACATCAGGCAATAAAAAGCCCCGCATTATGTGCGGGGCTTTTGCTTTTGCAGCCTTTTCGGCCCTCAGGCAATCAAGGCCTGACGCGTACGATCAATAATGGCCTGCAGCGGCTCGGCGCTGGAGTATTGATCGGGGTACAGACGCTCGCTGTGGCGGGCGATTCCGTGTTCATTGACCACGGTGAAGCTGAAGCAGCCTTTGCGAGCGGCCATGATCAGGCAGTTCATTGGGGCAAAAGCGTTGGTTAGGGTGCGAATGGCATCCTGAGTCTGGATTTGAGTAGACATAGTTATTAGGTGTTCCTACAAATGACACGGATAAGAACCGTGCAACGTTAAAACGTTCCAGTAATGTCGACCACCATTGGTCGAACAAAGAACCCGACTGGAACAAAGCAGCCAGTTTGAAGCGCTGATAAGTTGGCGCGCTTGGGCTGGCAGGTAGGTACTTAGGAGGACAGGCAACACATCGAGGGCAGAGGTTCTGGGCCCGGGGTGAAGATCCTGATCAATTTGCAGGTTGGTTCGGTCAGAGTAAGTGGTCTTCGCAGCACCCTTTGCATTCATTCAAAGGCTGTGCTGGCGCAAGATTTACCTGGAAACCATCGAGGGGTCGTTCCCGCTTTTTTCGGTGAAGGGCTTCTGGGAAGAAGGTTGACCGTGGGGATGTGTTCGACCGGAATTGACTTTCAGCTTGGTACTAACGCCGCGGATAGTAACGGAACGTCCTGGACAATGCAAACCCTGCGGCAAAAAAGATTTCGGTCGGTGGCGCGGATCGTGGGTGACAGGGCTGGCCCTTTCGCGAGCAGGCTCACTCCCACAGGAGAACAGGGACCGAATGTGGGAGCGAGCCTGCTCGCGAAGAAGCCGTCCGTCGCCACAAAAGCGTGCAGCCATGCCCATCGCCAACCCGCTTATCCACTGCTCAGGGTGCAAAACGACCCGAAAAAGCGCATCGATATAACCGGGTAACAGGTACTTGTGCACATTAGTTGCGCAGACGGTAACCTCACCGTCATATCAATCCTGACCCCGGTGGCTGCCTGCATCAAAAGTTTAAGTCAATGAAAAATATCGTCTTTTTTTGTTGGTGAAAAAATCGTCAGTTTGACTGCGAGCCCCATTCCACAAGGCTTTGCGCGAGTTCGGGAGCGGTTGTCCACTGAGTTATCCACAGCTTCTGTGGATTGTCCCTAGCGCTTGCTCTAGCACGGGCGTGCCGGGTTTTTTTCGACTTTACCTGTACGAAAAAGAGAGTAGAGTGGCGCGCCTTCCGATCTGTCCCACAGTGTTTTATGAAGTTTCGCTCAGTATCAGACTCTGTTACCTCCGAACACCCTCGTGTTACCTCTCCCAAGCGATTTTCCGTGCGTGTGGCCGAATGGCTGCTCGACAGCCCGCGGCTGGGCGATAGCCGTAATGCCAAGCATCTGGCGGGGCGTCTGCTCAAGCAACCGGCACGCGAAGGCGTAGTCGCGGCGCAAAGTCGCCTCGGCCAATTGATGTGCCGCGAGTGCGGCAATGCCCGGGATCGGCGCATCGGCCAGGATCTGCTGCGCCAGGCCGCTCGCGCCGGCGACCGTCGTGCACAACGGGAACTCGGTCTGCTCGAAGACTGAGCTGTCCAACACCCCACGCCTTGGTTAACCTTCAGGCTTTATCGGATCGGCAGGAGTGGCTATGGCTATGGACTTGACCAGCGTGTTGCTCGGTCTGGCGGGCGCGGGATTACCGCTGCTGGCGCTGGCCTGGCAACTGCAGCGGCGGGCCAGCGATCGGCAAGCCGAGGTCGCCTTGCTCGAAGAGCGCCTGGCCATGGCGCAACTGGCGCAGGACGGGCTTAACGTGCAGTTGGAGGCCAGCCGCGATGAAATCGTCGACCTCGGCCAGGCCAATGCCGCCAGGCAGGCGGAGTTGGCGGCTCTGCGCCGCGAAGTCGAGTTGTTGCAGATGGAACGCGATGACGCCCGTGACGCGTCCCACGCCTGGAACATCGAGCGTGCCAACAAAGAGGCCGAATTGCGCCGCCTCGACGCTCAGACCGCTTCGCTGAACGCCGAACTGCGCGAGCAACAGGAAAGCCATCAACAACGTCTCAGCGACCTGCAAGGCTCGCGCGATGAGTTGCGCGCGCAGTTCGCCGAGCTGGCAGGAAAGATCTTCGATGAGCGTGAACAGCGCTTTGCCGAGACCAGTCAACAGCGTCTCGGCCAGTTGCTCGATCCGCTGAAAGAGCGCATCCAGTCCTTCGAAAAACGCGTGGAAGAGAGTTATCAGGCCGAAGCCCGCGAGCGCTTTTCGCTGGCCAAAGAGCTGGAGCGTCTGCAGCAATTGAACCTGCGTCTGAGTGACGAAGCGACCAACCTGACCCGCGCCCTTAAAGGCCAGAAAACCCAAGGCAACTGGGGTGAGTTGATTCTTGAGCGGGTGCTGGAACACGCCGGTCTGGAGAAGGGTCGCGAGTACCAGACCCAGGTCAACCTCAAGGGGCCGGACGGCGAGCGCTTCCAGCCGGACGTGATCATTTACCTGCCGGGCGACAAGCAGGTGGTGGTCGACTCCAAGGTCAGCCTCACGGCGTATCAGCAGTACGTCGCCGCTGAAGACGACACCCTCGGCCAGATCGCGATCAAGCAGCACGTGCTGTCGCTGCGCAGTCACGTCAAAGGCCTGGCCGGCAAGGATTACAAGCGTCTGGAAGGCCTGCACAGCCTCGATTTCGTCTTGCTGTTCGTGCCGATCGAAGCGGCATTTTCCGCCGCTCTACAAGCTGAGCCGACGCTGTTTCAGGAGGCGTTCGACCGCAACATCGTGATCGTCAGCCCAACCACGTTGCTGGCGACGTTACGGGTGATCGACAGCCTGTGGAAGCAGGAACGGCAGAGCCAGAACGCCCGGGAAATTGCCGAGCGTGCCGGCTGGCTGTACGACAAATTCGTGCTGTTCATTCAGGATCTGGACGAAGTCGGCAATCGCCTGCAACAGCTGGACAAGGCCTACAGCTCGGCGCGCAACAAACTCACGGAAGGGCGCGGTAACCTGGTCAGCCGCAGTGAACAGCTCAAACTGCTCGGTGCGCGGGCGAGCAAGAGTCTGCCGGCGGACTTGTTGGAACGGGCGATGACCGATGTCGACGGGCTGGTCGAACTGCCAGAGTGAAGAGCAAAAGATCGCAGCCTGCGGCAGCTCCTACAGGATGAATGCAAATCCCATGTAGGAGCTGCCGCAGGCTGCGATCTTTTGCTTTACAGCGGCACATACCGACTCAACAACGCCCGCAACGCCGCCGGTTTCACCGGTTTGGCCAGATAATCCAGCCCTGCCGCATGCACCTGCGCCACCGTCTCCGGGCGGCCATCGGCACTGATCACCACCCCCGGCACCGGCTCGCCTAACGTGGTGCGCAGCCACGCCATCAGCTCGGTTCCGGTATCGCCGTGGTCGAGGTGATAGTCGACCAGTGCCAGTTGCGGTCGTACGCCATCGTTGAGCAACGCCGCGCATTCTTCGCGATTGCGCGCCGTCCACACCTGACAGCCCCAGCGGGTGAGCAGGCTGTTCATGCCAATCAGAATGCTGTCTTCGTTGTCGATGCACAGCACTTGCGCGCCGCTGAGCAACTTGCCGTTCAACTCCACCGCGGCGTTTTGCGGCAGCGCTTGCGTCCGGGCCAATGGCACGCTGACGCTGAACACGCTGCCGCGTCCCGGCCACGAACGTACGCGCAGGGTATGGCCAAGCACGCGACACAAACCGTCGGCAATCGCCAGGCCCAGGCCAAGGCCTTTTTCGGCGCGGGTCTGATGGCTGTCGAGGCGTTTGAATTCCTCGAAAATCACCTGTTGCTTGTCTTCCGGAATCCCCGGTCCGCGATCCCACACTTCCAGACACAGTTCACTGCCGCGACGGCGTACGCCCAGCAGCACCGGGCCTTTGGCGTAGCGAAACGCATTGGTCAGGAAGTTCTGCAAGATCCGTCGCAGCAGCTTGATGTCACTGTCGATGCGCAAATGACTGCCGCGCACCCGGAACGTCAGCCCTTGTTCCTGCGCCAGCGCCTTGAATTCGGCGCCGAGGGTGTCGAACAGCTCGTTGACCGCGAACGGCTTGCGATCGGGGTTGATCTTGCCGTTTTCCAGCCGGGAAATATCCAGCAGGTCGCTGATCAAGTCTTCTGCCGAACGCAGCGAACTGTCGAGGTGTTGCACCAGTTTCTGCGCTTCGCTGCTCAAGCCGTCGTCCTGATGGGACAGGGCGGCAGAGAACAGGCGCGCGGCGTTCAGCGGCTGCATCAGGTCATGGCTGACGGCGGCGAGGAAACGGGTTTTCGACTGATTCGCGGCCTCGGCATGGCCCTTGGCTTCAGTCAGTGCAACGTTGAGCTGCGACAGCTCTTGGGTGCGCTCGCTGACCCGTTGCTCCAAACCTTCGTTGGCCTCGGTCAGCGCCTGCTCGGCTTCGCGGAACGCGGTGATGTCGGTGAAACTCATGACGAAGCCGCCGCCGGGCATCGGATTGCCGATCAGCTCGATCACCCGGCCGTTGGGGAACAAGCGTTCGGAGGTGTGCGCACGGCCCTGACGCATCCAGTGCAGCCGCCGGGCAACGTGGACTTCCGCCTCGCCGGGGCCGCACAAGCCGCGTTCGGCGTTGTAGCGAATGATGTCGGCAATCGGCCGGCCGACGCTGATCAAACCGTCCGGGTAGTTGAACAACTCCAGATAACGCCGGTTCCATGCCACCAGTTTCAGCGACTGGTCGACCACGCTGATGCCCTGGGTAATGTTTTCGATCGCGCCTTGCAGCAAGGCGCGGTTGAATTGCAGGACTTCCGAGGCTTCGTCAGCGATACGGACGACGTCCTCCAACTGCATTTCCCGACCTTCGATGGCGGCTTTTACTACCGCGCGCGTCGAAGAAGCACCAAGCACGCCGGCCAGCAGGCGTTCGGTGTGGGCGATCCATTCGCCGTCAGCATTCTGGTTCGGGTTGAAGCCCTTGCCCTGGCGGTAAGCGAAACGAATGAAGCTCTGTCGCGCGCGCTCTTCACCGACAAAGCGTGCCGCCAGTTGCAGCAAATCATCAATCTGCACCGCGAGCATCGAGCGCGCACTCGGCCGAGCACTGATTTCCTGGCCGATGAAGCGCCCGGCCTGCCAGTGTTCCGAGACCCGCGTGCGCGACAAAACCGAGACCCATGCAAACAGCGTGAAGTTGCCCGCCAGTGACAGCACCACGCCTTGGGTCAGCGGGGTGATCGGCAGGTTCAGCGGGTTACTGTGCAGCCACGAAAGGCCCGGGAACGTGCTCAGCGACCAGCCGAGACTGTGGGCGGCAATCGGCAGGATCAGCGTGTAGAACCAGAGGAACGTACCGGCGGCCAGACCGGCGAAAACCCCGCGACGGTTGGCCTGCTTCCAGTACAGCGCGCCGAGCATCGCCGGGGCCAGTTGGGTGACGGCGGCGAAGGCGATCTGGCCGATGGTTGCGAGGCTTGCGGTGGAGCCGAGCAAGCGGTAACTGACGTAGGCCAGCAACAGAATCAGCACGATGCTCACGCGGCGCACCGAGAGCATCCACTGGCGGAACACTTCGAACGGGCGCTCGGCGTTGTTACGGCGCAGCAACCACGGCAAGAGCATGTCGTTGGAAACCATGGTCGACAGCGCCACACTGGCCACAATCACCATACCGGTGGCCGCTGACGCACCACCGATGAACGCCAGCAACGCCAGGGCCGGATGGGCCTGGGCCAGTGGCAGGCTGATCACGAACGAGTCCGGGAGTACGTGGCTCGGCAGCATCATCTGCCCGGCGAGGGCGATCGGCACCACGAACAGCGCGGCCAGCGCCAGATAAGCCGGGAACACCCATTTGGCCAGGCGCAGGTCTTGCGGGTCGATGTTCTCCACCACCGTGACATGAAACTGTCGTGGCAGGCAGATGATCGCCATCATCGCCACACCCGTTTGCACCACCATCGACGGCCAGTTGATGGTTTCTTTCCAGTATTGCTCCAGTCGTGGCGCGAGCATGGCCTGATTGTACAGGTCGTCGAAACCGTCATACAGGCCAAAGGTGACGAAGGCGCCGACAGCAAGAAAGGCGAACAGCTTGACCAGTGATTCAAAGGCAATCGCCAGCACCATGCCGCGGTGGTGCTCGGTGGCGTCGAGGTTGCGCGTACCGAAGACGATGGTGAACAGCGCCAGCACCAGCGACACGATCAGCGCGGTGTCCTGTGCGCGGGTGCCCATGGCGTCGGCACCGGCGCCGATCAACAGGTTTACACCGAGGACGATGCCTTTGAGTTGCAGAGCGATATAAGGGAGAACGCCGACCAGACAGATCAGCGCCACCACCACTGCCAGCGATTGCGATTTGCCGTAGCGCGCGGCGATGAAGTCGGCAATCGAGGTGATGTTTTCCTGTTTGCTGATCATCACCATTTTCTGCAGGACCCAAGGCGCGCCCAGCAACAAGAGGATCGGCCCGAGGTAGATCGGCAGGAATGACCACAGCTGTTCGGCGGCTTGGCCGACGGCGCCGAAGAACGTCCAACTGGTGCAATAAACCGCCAGCGACAGGCTGTATACCCACGCGCGCATCCGCGGCGGCAACGGCGTGCTGCGACGGTCGCCATAGAAGGCGATGGCGAACATGATGGCCATATAGGCCAGGGCGACGGCGGCGATCAGCCCGGTGGACAGCGACATGCAACACTCCCGACAAAAGACTCCCCGGCAATCCTGCCCGGGCGGACAGTCTCGCATGAGTGCGGCGGTTAGTCAGTGTCGACCAAGGTCGTGGCGTGGCGGGGTGTCGCAGGTTTGAAACCGGGTGGTTTCTCGGGTGACCGGTCAGGCCCCATCGCTGGCAAGCCAGCTCCCACAAGGAACTCCAGTGGGCACATATTTTGTGAACATCACAGACCCTGTGGGAGCTGGCTTGCCAGCGAAAGCGTCAGTCCTGTTTCAGCGCGATATCGATCAACCGATGCAGCTCATCCACCTCCAGCGCCGCCGCCGAAAACAGAATCCGGAACACCACCGGGGCCACCACCAGATTGATCAGATGATCAACGCTCGGCGCCGACTCGTCAGGGTGACGCTCGATGATGGTCTGCAACTGCGCGCCAATGATCGTCACGCAATACCCCGGCGTGGCGCTGGCCTGCACGTCGCGCATCATGTTGCGCCCAGGCTCCGAACTCATCTCGTCCAGATACTGCTCGGCCCAGGCGCGGATATCACCGCGCAGGTCACCGGTCACCGCCGGTTCACTGTCCGGGCGCATGCGGGCGAGGGCGACGTCGGCGAGCAATGCTGCCAGATCACCCCAGCGCCGATAGATCGTCGACGGCGTGACCCCGGCGCGCGTCGCGATTTGCGGGACGGTCACGGTGCTGCGCTCCTGTTCTTGCAGAAGTGCGCGGACTGCCGAATGAATCGACTCTTGCACCCGGGCACTGCGGCCGCCGGGGCGTAAACCTTCTTTAATAGCCATGCGCCAGACCTTAACACAAAGAATTTGCTTTAAGCCAAAGCCGAGCGCACACTCCGCAAAAGCAAAAAATTAGCTTTTGCGGAGTGTGCCCATGACCAGCCTTGCTTCCAACCGTGGCAGCCTGATTTTTCTGGCGATCACCTTACTCAGTTTTCTCGCTGCTTCCACAGCGCCGACGCCGTTGTACCACCTGTATCAGGATCAACTGCACTTCTCGGCAGCGGTGCTGACCCTGATTTTCGGCGTGTACGCCCTGAGTCTGCTGGCAGCGCTGCTGACGGTCGGTTCGCTGTCCGATCATCTGGGGCGCAAACCGGTGATTTTCACTGCCGTGCTGCTCAATGCGCTGGCGATGTTGCTGTTTATCAGCGCCGACAGTGTTGCCTGGCTGATCAGCGCCCGCGTATTGCAGGGTTTTGCCACCGGCATGGCCACCGCTGTTTTGAGCGCCACACTGCTCGACACCGACCGCCAGCATGGGCCGTTGATTAACAGCGTCGCACCGTTGCTCGGCATGGCGCTGGGCAGCATGGGCTGTGGCTTGCTGGCCGAATTCGCCCCGGCGCCGTTGCAACTGACTTACTGGTTGTTGCTGGCGCTGTTTGTGTTGCAGGCGGTGTATGTCTGGCGTCTGCCGGAAAGCGTCACCCCGCAGGCCGGGGCCTGGGCTTCGCTGCGGCCAACCCTGCATGTGCCGGTTCAGGCGCGTTCGACCTTGTGGCGTGTGCTGCCTCTGAACACCGCAACCTGGGCGCTCGGCGGCTTTTTTGCCTCACTGGCGCCGTCGCTGGTGCGCACCGCCACCGGCTCGACGTCGAACCTGATCGGCGGCGCGACCGTCTCGGCGTTGACCGTGACCGGGGCGCTGATGATTTTCACTTTGCGCAATCGTCCCGCCGGCAAATCCCTGCAAATCGGCGCCAGTCTGCTGCCTGTCGGCGTGCTGCTGATTTTGCTTGGCGTGCACAGTGCCAGTCTGGCGCTGTTTTTCCTCGGCACACTGGTTGCCGGTTGCGGCTTTGGCTCGGGTTTCCTCGGCGCGGTGCGCAGCCTGGTGCCGTTGGCCCTGCCGCATGAGCGGGCCGGTTTGATGTCGGCGTACTACGCGCTGAGTTATCTGGCGTTCTGCCTGCCGGCCTTGTTGGCCGGGCATTTGACCCGAGCCTATGGGTTGCTGGCGACCACCGACGGCTACGGCGCCGGATTGATCGCCCTGGCCGTCGCCGCGCTGCTGCTCAGCCTGCGCCCGCAAGCAGTCAAGGCTTGCAGCACTCCATAAACGCGGTGGTTTCAGTTACCTTTGTCCGGCCTTCTTTCACGGATCGACAGATGAAGATTATCCGCAGCAAGTCGTTCACCGCCGAGCGTGCCTGGGGCGCGCTGGATATCGCCAACATGAACGGCATCACCACGCGCCTGCACTGGACTGATCAGCCGTACAAATGGCACGTCAACGATGGCGAGGAGGTGTTCGTGGTGCTCGACGGTCAAGTGCAGATGCACTATCGCGAACAGGGCGAAGAAAAGCAGGTGCGGCTGGAGGTCGGCGACATTTTCTACGCCTCGGTCGGCACTGAGCACGTTGCGCACCCGCAGGGGGTGGCGCGGATTCTGGTAATCGAAAGCGAAGGCAGTGTTTGACTGCTTATCTGCAAAGTAGATAACAGATAGAGAAATTACCCGTTATATAGATATTCGATTCGGTTCTACCATGGACTCAACCTCACCTGAGGACAGGAGCTCATGATGACTTGCCCCAACATAGCCAAACCCGGCATCAAGCCGTTAAGCCAGCTTCAGCATCCGCGTGAAGTGATCCGTCAATTCACCCCGAACTGGTTCGCCGCGACCATGGGCACCGGCGTACTCGCCTTGGCGCTGGCGCAATTGCCGGTGGCGATCCCCGGGTTGCACGCGGTGGCCGAAGGTTTGTGGCTGTTCAACATTCTGTTGTTCACCTTGTTTACCTTCGCTTATGCCGCGCGCTGGATTCTATTCTTCGATGAAGCGCGGCGGATCTTCGGCCACTCCACCGTATCGATGTTCTTCGGCACGATTCCCATGGGCCTGGCGACCATCATTAACGGCTTTCTGCTGTTCGGCCTGCCACGCTGGGGCGAGGGTGTGATTCATCTTGCCGAAGTGCTGTGGTGGCTCGACGTGGCGATGTCGCTGGCCTGCGGTGTGTTGATTCCGTACATGATGTTTACCCGTCAGGAACACAGCATCGACCAGATGACCGCCGTCTGGCTGCTACCGGTGGTGGCTGCAGAAGTGGCGGCGGCCAGCGGTGGCTTACTCGCGCCGCATCTGGCTGATGCCCATGCACAACTGGTAGTGCTGACCACCAGTTACGTGCTCTGGGCATTTTCCCTGCCGGTGGCGTTCAGCATTCTGACCATCCTGTTGCTGCGCATGGCGCTGCATAAACTGCCTCACGAAAACATGGCCGCCTCGAGCTGGCTGGCCCTCGGCCCGATCGGCACTGGTGCGTTGGGCATGTTGCTGCTGGGCGCTGATGCACCAGCGATCTTCGCCGCCAACGGGCTGCCGGGTATCGGTGAAATCGCTGCAGGCGTAGGGCTGGTCGCCGGTATCACCCTGTGGGGCTTCGGCTTGTGGTGGATGTTGATGGCGCTGCTGATCACCGCGCGTTACCTGCGTGACGGCATCCCGTTCAACCTCGGCTGGTGGGGTTTTACCTTCCCGCTGGGCGTGTATTCGCTGGCGACCCTCAAGCTCGCCAGCACGCTGAACCTGGGTTTTTTCAGCGTGGTCGGCTGCGTGCTGGTGAGTCTGCTGGCGGTGATGTGGCTGATCGTCGGTAAACGCACCGTGCAAGGCGCGTGGCGCGGTGAGCTGTTTGTCTCACCTTGTATTGCAGGGTTGAAGAAATAACCTGAAAAGTTTAGGTAAGGTGTGGCCTGGATCGCCGATCGAGATTCCAATAAGCAGATCCAGGCCATTCTCTACCGACCTCAGGGAAACACGGAAGATGAGTCACCCCTCACAGTTCAACCTGCTTCGCACTCGGCGCTTTCTGCCGTTTTTCATCACCCAGTCACTGGGCGCGTTCAACGACAACGTGTTCAAGCAGTCGCTGATCCTCGCCATTCTGTATCGGCTGACCATCGAAGGTGACCGTTCGATCTGGGTCAACCTGTGTGCGCTGCTGTTTATCCTGCCGTTCTTTCTGTTTTCGGCGCTGGCCGGGCAGTTCGGGGAAAAATTCGCCAAGGACGCGCTGATCCGTCTGATCAAACTCGCGGAAATCGCGATCATGGCCGTCGGATCGATCGGTTTCCTCTTCGATCACCTGTCGCTGATGCTGGTGGCGCTGTTTGCCATGGGCACGCATTCGGCGCTGTTCGGGCCGGTGAAGTATTCGATCCTGCCGCAGGCGTTGCGCGAGGATGAGCTGGTCGGCGGCAACGGTCTGGTGGAGATGGGCACGTTCCTGGCGATTCTTGCCGGGACCATCGGCGCCGGGATCATCATGTCCTCGACGCACTACGCGCCGCTGGTTTCGACCGCGATTGTCGGCATTGCCGTGATCGGTTATCTCGCCAGTCGCAGCATTCCGCGCGCGGCGGCGGCCTCGCCGGAAATGCGTCTGAACTGGAACATCTTCAGCCAGTCCTGGGCCACGCTGAAACTCGGTCTGGGCCAGACGCCTGCGGTGTCGCGTTCGATTGTCGGCAACTCGTGGTTCTGGTTTGTCGGGGCGATTTACTTGACGCAGATCCCGGCCTACGCCAAGGAATGGATGCACGGCGACGAAACCGTAGTCACGCTGATCCTCACGGTGTTCTCGGTGGGCATTGCGCTGGGTTCGATGCTGTGCGAGAAGCTCTCCGGGCGCAAAGTCGAGATCGGTCTGGTGCCGTTCGGTTCGTTCGGCCTGACCGTGTTTGGCCTGCTGCTGTGGTGGCATTCCGGTGGAATCCCGGAAAGCGTCACTGGCCACAGCTGGACCGAAGTGCTGGGCTTTGCGCATACCTGGGCGGTACTGGTCGATATTCTCGGCCTCGGTATTTTTGGCGGTTTCTATATCGTGCCGCTGTACGCGTTGATCCAGTCGCGCACCGCCGAGAACGAGCGGGCGCGGGTGATTGCCGCCAACAACATTCTCAACGCACTGTTCATGGTGGTCTCGGCGATCGTTTCGATCGTGTTGCTGAGTGTGGTCAAACTGTCGATTCCGCAGCTGTTCCTGGTTGTGTCGCTGTTGAACATCGGCGTCAACGCCTACATCTTCAAGATCGTCCCCGAGTTCAGCATGCGTTTCATGATCTGGCTGCTCAGCCATTCCATGTACCGCGTCGAGCACCGCAACCTTGAGGCGATCCCGGACGAGGGCGCGGCGCTGTTGGTGTGCAACCACGTGTCGTTCGTCGATGCGCTGCTGATTGGCGGCGCGGTGCGTCGGCCGATTCGCTTTGTCATGTACTACAAAATCTACAACCTGCCGGTGCTGAACTTTATCTTCCGCACGGCGGGGACGATTCCGATTGCCGGACGCAACGAAGACATCCAGATCTACGAAAAGGCCTTCACCCGGATTGCCCAGTATCTGAAGGACGGTGAGCTGGTGTGCATCTTCCCGGAAGGCAAGTTGACCACTGACGGCGAGATCAATGAGTTCAAGGGCGGGCTGACGCGGATTCTCGAAGAAACGCCGGTGCCGGTGATTCCGCTGGCGTTGCAAGGGTTGTGGGGGAGTTTCTTCAGCCGCGATCCGAACAAGGGGCTGTTCAAGCGGTTGTGGTCGCGGGTGACGTTGGTGGCGGGTTCGGCGGTGACAGTGGACGCGGCGGAGCCGGCGAAACTGCAGGGGTTGGTGGGGGCGTTGCGCGGGACTGTCAGATAGTTGTTATCTGAATTGGCCCCATCGCTGGCAAGCCAGCTCCCACAGGTTTTCTGGATTTACACAAGAATTGTGTTCATGGGAGATCCCTGTGGGAGCTGGCTTGCCAGCGATGGGGCCATTGGCTTAAGCGCTTACTTTAAGGCCAATCAACCCGGTAATGATCAACGCCACACTGGCCAGGCGAATCAACGCCATCGATTCACCAAACAGAATGATCCCCGCAATCACCGTGCCCACAGCGCCGACTCCGGTCCAGATCGCATAAGCCGTACCCAGCGGCAATTCCTTCATCGCCAGGCCCAGCAGGCCAAGGCTGATGGCCATGGCCGCAACGGTCAGGACGGTGGGGAGCGGGCGGGTGAAGCCGTCGGTGTATTTCAGGCCGACGGCCCAGCCGACTTCGAACAGGCCGGCGAAAAACAGAATGATCCAGGACATGAGAGACCTCCATCGATTGACGGGGCCGTCCCCAGATTGATAACTCGATCGAGCCGCAGGGTCGTCCCCGCGTAGCGCAACAGTCTGCCGAGCATTAATCCGGGGATCAAGTTTGCCGGTCAGTCGGCCGGCTGTTGCGCCAGCGCTTCACGGTCTTGCTTCTCGCTCATGCGCCGGAACCAGGTCGAGAGCAACGCCCCGGAAATGTTGTGCCAGACGCTGAACAACGCGCTCGGCACCGCCGCCAGCGGCGAAAAGTGCGCGCTGGCCAAGGCCGCGCCCAACCCCGAATTCTGCATGCCGACTTCCAGCGCCAGCGACTTGCGCTGCGCCAGTGGCAACTTGAACAGGCGCCCGGTGAAGTAACCCAGCAAGTAGCCGAAGCTGTTGTGCAGCATCACCACGGCCATGATCAGCAGCCCGGATTCGGCAATCTTCGCCTGACTGGCGGCCACCACGGCGGTGACGATGATCACGATGCTGACCACAGACACCAGTGGCAGCACGTCCACCGCGTGGCGCACCCTGTCGCCGAGCACGCGTTGCGCGACCACGCCGAGCACGATCGGCAGCAGCACCACTTGCAGAATCGACCAGAACAATTCCATGAATGAAACCGGCAACCACGCCGAAGCCAGCAGCCAGATCAGCGCCGGGGTCAGCAGCGGGGCGAGCAGGGTGGTGACAGCGGCAATTGCCACCGACAGTGCCAGATCGCCGCGGGCCAGCCAGGTCATGACGTTGGAGGAGGTGCCGCTTGGGCAGCAGCCCACCAGAATCACCCCGACCGCGATTTCCGGTGGCAGATGGAAGATCTGGCAGAGCAACCACGCCACACCGGGCATGATCACGAAATGTGCGACCACGCCCAACGCCACACGCCACGGATGGCGGGCGACGGCAGCAAAGTCGTCAAGTTTGAGGGTCAGACCCATGCCGAACATCACCAGCCCCAGCAGCGGCACGATCGCACCCTTGAGACCGAGAAACCACGCCGGTTGCAGGAACGCGATCACGGCGAAAATCAGAACCCAGTAAGCGAAAGTGTTGCCGACAAAGCGGCTCAGTGCAGCCAGTGCTCGCATGGCGTGTTCCTTATTATGTGAAAGCGTTAGGAAGCCAAGCATACGGTGCCAGCAAAAAGATCGCAGCCTTCGGCAGCTCATACAGGGAAACACATTCCAAATGTAGGAGCTGCCGAAGGCTGCGATCTTTGCTTTTTCAGGCGCCCTCAATAAAGGAGGGCGCCGGAGAGAGGTTTAAATCCCCTGCGGAGTCTCTTCCCCACCCAACGCTTCGACCAGTGCCGGCAGGAAGTCGCCGAAGGTCAGCATCATCAGGGTGAAGCTGGCGTCCAGTTGGCCCAGAGCCTCGTCGCCACCGTCCTGCTCCGCCTGATCCTGCAGCAGGTCTTCGAACTTCAGGCGTTTGACGGTCATCTTGTCATCGAGCATGAACGACAACTTGTCTTGCCAGGCCAGCGACAACTGAGTGACAACTTTGCCGGTGCTCAAGTGCAGCTGAATTTCTTCGCTGGTCAGGTCCTGACGCTTGCAACGCACGATGCCGCCGTCTTCGTGGGTGTCGCGCAGCTCGCACTCGTCCAGAACGAAGAAGTCCGGGGCCGCTTGCTGGGTGGTGACCCACTCGGTCATCACGGCGGTCGGCGCGGTTTTCACGGTCAGCGGACGCACGGGCAGGGTGCCGAGCACTTCACGCATTGTGGAGAGCAGGTCTTCGGCGCGTTTCGGGCTGGCCGAGTTGACCAGGATCAGGCCCTGTTTCGGCGCGATGGCAGCGAAGGTCGACGAACGACGGATAAAGGCACGCGGCAGGAACGCCTGGATGATTTCATCCTTGATCTGATCGCGTTCCTTCTTGTAGACCTTGCGCATCTGCTCGGCTTCGATCTCTTCGACCTTTTCCTTGACCGCGTCGCGCACGACGCTGCCCGGCAGAATACGTTCTTCCTTACGCGCAGCGATCAGCAGGAAGTCGCCGCTGACGTGCACCAGTGGCGCATCTTCGCCTTTGCCGAATGGCGCGACGAAACCGTAGGTGGTCAACTCCTGGCTTGCACATGGACGCGCCAGTTTGGTGGCCAGTGCAGTTTCCAGCGCCTCGGCATCGACAGGCAGGTCTTGGGTCAGGCGATAGATCAGCAGGTTTTTGAACCACATGGGGTGAGTCTCTCCTTTATACAAAGGGGGGCATTATTGTCTTCGCCGTGGCATAGGCCAACCCTTCTCTAAGCCTTTGGAAGGCCTGAGAAAATTAATTAAAAAAGTGCTTGCCAGAGGTTGGGTCGCTCCGTAGAATGCGCGCCACACCGAAGCGAAGGGTGATTAGCTCAGCTGGGAGAGCGTCTGCCTTACAAGCAGAATGTCGGCGGTTCGATCCCGTCATCACCCACCATTCGTTTCAAGCGTTTAGCGCAGCGGTAGTTCAGTCGGTTAGAATACCGGCCTGTCACGCCGGGGGTCGCGGGTTCGAGTCCCGTCCGCTGCGCCATATTCGGTAACCTGGACCACTGAACGCCAGGTCACCACGGAAAAACCCGCTGAAGCGGGTTTTTTTCTGTCTCACGTTTGTACCTTGTTCCATCGGGTTTGTGTCGTTTCACTGGTTTTCGGATTTATTTGAAAAAAACTTCAATTAAATCAACACTTTACGAAAACTTGTGGCATAATGCGCCCCGTAACGAAGCGAAGGGTGATTAGCTCAGCTGGGAGAGCGTCTGCCTTACAAGCAGAATGTCGGCGGTTCGATCCCGGCATCACCCACCATTCGTTTCAAGCGTTTCGCGCAGCGGTAGTTCAGTCGGTTAGAATACCGGCCTGTCACGCCGGGGGTCGCGGGTTCGAGTCCCGTCCGCTGCGCCATATTCGGTTACCTGGACCCACTGAACGCCAGGTCACCACAGAAAGCCCGCCAAGTGCGGGCTTTTTGCTGTCTGCGATTTGTGAAATCACTCGATCTCCTCTGTAGGAGCTGCGGCACGCTGCGATCTTTTGATCTTGCTTTTAGAGATCAAAAGATCGCAGCCTCGTTTCACTCGACAGCTCCTACAGAGGAATTCTCACTATTCGGCATTGCGACTGTGCCGATAATCGCTCACCGCCTCATACACCGCTTTACGCAAGCGATTGATCCCGCCAATCGGCCGATGCGCCTCGATACCAAACCACGGATTGAACGACAGGTTGTCGCATGCCAGATTCAGCGCTGGCGTGTCGAAGTCCTGCGCCGGCAGGGTGATCCGTGCCACTGTTTCGAACGCTGAATCCTGCTCGCGCCACTCGATGCTGGTGTCCTCAATGGGCATGTACTTGTTCGCGTCCTGGCGCTGAATCTGCAGCACGAAACATGCTGGCACCCGATCTGTCGACAGTTGTTGGTTCAAGGCGCTGCGCAGGAAATTCGGCAGGTTGTGATTTTGCGCGGGCAGGGTGTAGGTCGGGCAGTTGTCCGGATCCGGCGCAACGCGAAACTTGGCATTGGCCTCGCCAAATTTGTAAGGCGATACCGAAAAGTAGGTGGTCGCGGTCGGGCTGTCCGGTGGCGGCGACAGTGTTGCTAGGGCGATGAACAAGTGGCGAATCTGCCAGGTGCGCGGATCCCAACCGGGGAAAAACGCCCTGATTTTTTTGCCGTCAGCCTGAGCCGCCACATTCTGACGGTACTCGGCGACATCGCTGACGAAGAAGTTCGGGTGGCTGAACATCACAAAGTCTTGTTCACGGCGCACCTGACGGTCGTCGAGCAGCTGCTTGCCGGGGACATCGAGCAGCTTGATTGCCATCCCCCGGGCGTCGCGGATGCTGTCGAACTGCGGGTAGGCGTTGCCATTGGACAAGCGAATCAACGCCTGCCAGGTTTTGTCTGGTTCGGTGAAAACACCTTGGCGCAGCGCGGGTGTCAGTTCCGGCAGCACCGTCACTTCAGCTTTCACGCAACCATGGGCCTTGGCATGCGCATCGCGCAGATAGCGCGTGCCTTCGCGGTGCTGGTCGACGATGCGCACGGCAGTCTGGATCACGTCCTGGGTCATGGCCGCTTCACCGGCGGGAATCTGTTCCTGCGCCGACACCGGACCTCTGTGTTGCCGGATGAACCACGCGCTCGCGATCGCCCAGCCCAGCAGGCCGACAATCAGCAGGGCCAGCAGGGTTTTGCCCAGCAGTCGTCCCAGCCACAGCCAGATGCGGGCGAGAAGGGAGGGTTTTTTGTACGAGTTGATCATCATGGCAGTTGCGCCTCCAACGGCCCGCCCAGGACTTTCATGTACTCCAGCAAGGCCCAGCGTTCTTCGGGTTGCAGCAGGCGGCCGATGACCCCATTGCCACGCTCGCCTGCGCGGAATTCGTGGCCGCTGTTGTGGTTGCCGGTGATACGCGTATCGAACAAAAAGCCGTTGGTGAAGGCTTCGGTGCGATAACCCAGATGTCGCGGGTCATACTCGAACGAACCCTTATAGAAAGTCGTCGCGCGCTCATCCTGCGGCGACAGCAACTGATAAAGGCTTGGCACCGAACCGTTGTGCAGAAACGGCGCGGTGGCCCAGGCACCGGCCAGTGGTCTGGCCTTGTAGGCAACCTTTTCACGCACACCGATCGGCAGGCCGAAGCCGTCGAGTTGTGGCTTTTCCTCAGCGGTGACGCCGGCCTCGCGATAGGCGCGCTTCTCGACGAATGCGGTGACGTAGGCCAGGCCCTTGGCCACCGATAGCTGGCTCAGGTCCAGTGGTTCGGTGGGCGTCGGATGCAACTTCACATCCATTTGCTCAAGTTCTTTCGGGTCCCATTGCAGCGGCGTCAGGTCGAAACGGTGAGTGGCAATGTTGGTCGCGGCATTCGGGTCGGTGCCGATCACCTCCACCGGCAACATGTGCAAGTGCTGCACCCAGCGCTCGCCCTCTTGAGTCTTGCGCGGCACGTGGCAACCGGCGCAGTTCTCGGCAAACAGCGTGCGGCCCTTGGCGGCCAACGGTTTGTCGATGGCACCCAGGACATCTTCCGGCCAGGCTGGTGGTTGCAGGCGTTGCAGGGTTTCCTCGATTGTGTGCAGATCGCGTACGCGGACGCTTGAGGCATAACGCGCATCGCCTTGCAGCGGCTGGCCGTTGCTGTCGAAGAAATTCAGCGTGGCGCCGACGCCCAATGCCTCACCGATGTTGCGCGCCATCGGTTGCTGGGCCGAGCCGTTCCACTGCACCCAGTCGAAGGTCCACATGTCCCACAGTTGCGGGTAGTCGACCGGGGCGTTCGCCACGCGGTAGTTGGCGGGGGAAATTGCGTCGCCGAAGGTGGCGTTGGCAATGCGGCCGAACGCATCGGTGCGTCCAGGGCCTTCCTCGGTCGGGTAGAGGCCGCGATGGGTATCGTTCCAGGCGACTTTGAGGAAGGTGTTCAGCGATTGCTTGAAGTCTTTGCGCAGTTGCTCGCGGCGCAGCTCGTAGTCATCGCCCAGAACATTTCTGGCGAAGCGTTCGAATTTCCATGGGTTGTAGTAAGTCGAGGCCAGACTGGCGACCAATGCCTGTCCGAAACTGCCACCACGCAATGTAGGAACGCTGGAAGGCAAGACATGTTGCGCCGATCCGCCGTCGATCCGCACGGCCTGGCCGTTGAAGCGCAGTTCGCCGGTGTGGCAGGCGGCGCAGGTGATATCGAGGTATTGCTCGGTACCGCCGGGGTTCTGATGGCGCGCGAAACCGACCGGCAGATTGCCCGGATTGTTCGGCGTGGCTTTCTGCTGCGGATCAACCAGAAAACCGAAGCGTGCGAGGTATTCCGGGGACGCGAAACGTTGCTGCGAGAAGGGCAGCTCCAGCGCCTGGAACCATTCATAGCGCAGGCCTTTGACCTGCGTCCCTTGCGGGGTGAAATAGTAAGTCTGGCGCTCCTCCTCACTCCACTGTTGCAGGTAATGCACCTGTTGGGCCGGGGTATAGAAGGGCAGTTTCGGGTTGGCGACGTAGTACAGAATGACGGTCAGGACCAGGCCCAGCAGTACCACGATCAGAGTTAGCACACGGAATAAGAGGCGCAAGATAAACATCCTTGTCGAGTTGTTGCGCTGTTATGCCTCAGCTGCTGCAGGTGCGGCAAGTGGCCATTACGCCAACTGTCGTAGGAAGTCTCGTCAGTCCTTGTCAGGCCAAGATGACAGAAGCTTCATCGTCGCTTTGCTCGAATGCGTTTTAATCCCTGAACTTATCGGACGTTTCCTGCTCTCATGCCGGTAGCCATTGGT
The DNA here is from genome assembly GCF_002156405.1 of Pseudomonas sp. SCPG-7. Classification (NCBI taxonomy): domain Bacteria; kingdom Pseudomonadati; phylum Pseudomonadota; class Gammaproteobacteria; order Pseudomonadales; family Pseudomonadaceae; genus Pseudomonas; species Pseudomonas sp. SCPG-7. The sequence continues at coordinate 35,550 of NZ_MVOO01000026.1, forward strand.
CGTGGCGGCCTGATAAGCTCGCGGCTTTACTCGATTGCCCTTTCGGCGCATGAACAAGGAAATAGCATGAAACAGCATCGGTTGGCGGCGGCGGTAGCCCTGGTTAGCCTGGTCCTCGCGGGTTGTGATTCGCAGACCAGCGTAGAGCTGAAAACCCCGGCGCAAAAAGCTTCCTACGGTATCGGCCTGAACATGGGCAAGAGCCTTGCTCAGGAAGGCATGGATGATCTGGACTCCAAAGCGGTAGCCCAGGGCATCGAAGATGCCGTCGGCAAGAAAGAACAGAAGCTGAAAGACGAAGAACTGGTCGAAGCCTTCGCCGCTCTGCAAAAGCGTGCTGAAGAGCGCATGGCCAAGATGAGCGAAGAGTCGGCAGCCGCCGGCAAGAAATTCCTCGAAGAAAACGGCAAGAAGCCTGGTGTCACCACCACCGCTTCCGGTCTGCAGTACGAAGTGGTCAAGAAAGCCGACGGCCCACAGCCCAAGCCTACCGACGTCGTGACTGTTCACTACACCGGCAAGCTGACCAACGGCACCGTGTTCGACAGCTCCGTGGAACGTGGCAGCCCGATCGATCTGCCGGTCAGCGGTGTGATCCCGGGATGGGTTGAAGGTCTGCAACTGATGCACGTTGGCGAGAAGTACAAACTGTACATCCCTAGCGATCTGGCCTACGGCGCGCAATCGCCAAGCCCGGCAATCCCGGCCAACTCGGTTCTGGTCTTCGACCTTGAACTGCTGGCCATCAAGGATCCAGCCAAAGAAGACGCCGCTGCCAAGTAACAGGCATCGGTAACGGCTTCGCCAACAACGCCTCGCTTATGCGGGGCGTTGTTGCATCTGAAGGATGGCGCAGGTAAACAGAGCGAACGGATGCCGCTGACAGCAGTCCTAGAGATTGAGGCCGCTGTGGGTAGACGTCCTGAGCCGCCAAGTCAATGAAATATTGGGATTTTTTATGTGAGTAAAAAACGCCCGATCTGAGCGAAGCCCTTATGAAACGGGGCTCTCAGCGCTGAAATGCAGCTCTGTTCACAAGGTTATCCACAATTTGTGTGGATAACATTTCAACGGGAGAAATAGATGAAAGCGCCGTGGAATTTCGCCCGGTTTCTGCCTCTGGCGGGACGCCTGCTGGCCCGTGGCCGCCTGCCGACTCTGCTGTTCGCCGTGGCGAGCAAGGGCGCTGCGCAAGGTAATCGCCTGGGCAAGCTCAAGGATGATCTGCGCTTGCTCCAGGCATTGTGTCTGGCTTACTGGCGCGGCGAGTACCGGGCGATCAGTCCGAAAGCCATCGTTTCGGTGGTGGCAGGGTTGATGTATTTCCTCAGCCCGGTGGACGCGATCCCGGATTTCATCCCGGTATTCGGCATGCTCGATGACATTGCTGTTCTCGCCTGGCTGATGAAAACCCTCGACGACGAACTCGCTGCCTTCCGGCTCTGGCGCAATCGACAACAGCCGGAAAAACTCGCAGTGGTCGAGCGTTTGCCCGATACCCCCGAGCAACTTCAACTGCAGGGTCCGAAAAAAACCTGATTCGCCTCGCCTGCAGGCAGATTGATACCCCCCGCGACCTTGGCCGCTGTTAGGATTACACTTCTAGGGAAAAGTGCCGACTCGCTAAGTGTTGTTGTCCTACGGGGTAGTCATGGATATTCAGATAATTGCACGCGATGGCGAACCCGAATACGCGGTTCTGCCATGGGGCCAGTATCAGGCTCTATTGAAAGCAGCAGGCATCAACGACATACCGCAGCAGCAGGCGCCAGCGCCGGCCGCCGCAGCGCCAGACCCGATTCTTCCAGGTCTGGATCAACTACGCAGTCTGCGCGAAGGGAAGGGCATCGCCATCGAGGCGCTGGCCCGCACGGTAGGCATCAGCCCGTCTTATCTGGCCATGATCGAAAGCGGCGAGCGTCAACCTGACGCCGCGATTCGCCGCAGCCTGGCCTGGGAACTGACGGTGCCGGGTTGGAGGGATGAATCGTGAGCGTACGCATCAGTCGTCAACATTGGGACGGATTGCTGGGGGAGCTGGATCAGGCGCGCAGGCAGCGCCATCTGTTGACCTATCGAGCCTTGCTCGAACGTTTGCAACTGCCGACGCCGGCGATGCAGACGCTGACCGCGGCACTTGAGCATCTGGCCGCACTCGACGCCAAGGCCGAGCAGCCATTGCGCAGTTCGCTGGTGATCAGCCAAGGGGCCAGCCGTTTGCCACGAACCGGTTTTTTTGAATGCGTTGAACGTCTGGGACGTTTCTCCGGGCCATCCGATGGCGTTGCGGCTGCCTCTTGGCATGCGTCGGAAGTGGTCAGGGTTTTCGAATACGAGTACCCGGAATCGGCGGAGGCCTGAGTGTTCTTTCGACTCAAGGCGTCGGCCAGTTACTGGTTGGCCCGCAGGCTGTTTCACTGGTCGTGGTTCGTCCGCCAACCCAGAGGCTGGCGCTGGCTCGAAGGGCAGTTTGCGCGCATGGCCAATCTGGGCGATGTCGGCGCGCAAAGCTTTTATGGGCACATTCTGACGTTTCGCGGTGTTGGCCTGGGCGCCCGCGAAGAGGGTGTGCGACTGTTGCGTCTGGCGGCGCTCGCCGGCGATGGCAAAGCAGCTTATCAGGTCGGCGTGATCAGCCTGGCCGGTACTCCGAGCAAAGCGCCGGATCCGGCAGAAGCGGCGCGCTGGTGGACGCTGGCCGCCAAGGCCGGCCACCCGTTGGCCGAGCTCAAACTCAAAGAGTTGAGCGCTCGGGATTAAACCCAGTAAATCATTTTGTATCGTTGGATAAACGTGGCGTGAGGGAAACCTCACGCCACGTTTGCGTTTATCGCCATACGTTTTGTAGTAATCAGTCCTTTGCAGAATAGTCCTACAGCAAAAGCCTACTCGCCTGACTTCTTTCCTGATTGATCCCCCGCAGAGTCCCCGCGCCTAATTTTTGCGCGAGGGAACGCTCATGTTTGACCCGGTTTTTCATTCCACCCCGCATCGTTGCGTGCGCTGATGGAAGCCGTCAGCCGTATCGAGCAGGAACTCGACAGCTTTCCCGACACCCTCAGCCTCTATCGCCAGCAGCTTGAGCACTGGTTCAGCAGAGCGGCCGATCAGGTCAGCCACGCGGCGGATTTGCCGTCGCTGATGGGCATGGAGCGGATCATCCGTTTCGGTGATCGCATCACCGCTGTCAGCACAGGAGACAGTGAGTTTGCCTCCGGCGTGGTGCAGTGCCCGAAAAGCGGGGTGCTGACGATCGAGAGCAAATTCGAGTCGGTGTACGACATTCCGCTGGGCGACATCGTGGTCGATGTGGTTGCGGTGGATGATGGCCAAATCTTCCCCGTCGAACTTGATGCGCAAGGCCGGGGAACATTCACCGGGACGCCCGGCAAGTTCTATCGCGTGCAGGTGCACAGCGACGTTACCTCGGAGCAGATCGAGGCGCTGTTCAAGTCCTACGACGGCTTGACCGGCAATCTGGAAGGCTGGCTGCGCAGCGAGTGGCAGGGGGTCAAGCCGCAGTGGTCACAGTCGGTGGCGACCGCGGCGGGCAACGGCATGCTCGCCGGGAGCTGGGCGGCGATCGAGGGGGTGTGGGACAGCCTCGGCATGCTGTCGGAAATTCTGCAGGATCCAGGGGCGTTTGCCGAACGCCTTGGAAGCGGTGCGGCCGATCTGATCCGCCTCGCAGAATCAGCTCCGGATGTCATGCAAAAGCTGCAGTTGCTGGTCAGCGACGAGGCGGCGCTGTGTTTGCTGCTGCGCAGTGCGAGTCTCTGGCTGGAGATGCTGCCGCCCAGCCAGATCGCCGGCAAAACCGCTGAAATGGCGTCGATGATGATCGTGCAGGTGCTGCTCGATGTGCTGATCGGCGTTGTGTTGACATTCGTCGGGGCTGGCGCAGGGATCGCTTATCTGACGCTACGCCTGGCGGATCGCGCCGCCCAGCTGCTCACGGTTGTGAAACGTCTGGTCAAGGCGATGTTCGGCATCGTCAACACGTTCATCCATTACGTCGACCAGTACAAAACCGTCGCCGCGCGGGGCATTGCCGCCGGAGTTAAAAAGGGCCGCATGCAGTTGCGCTGGGATGCGAAGCGCAATGCCGCCCTGAAGAAAAACGAGCATCACGACGACTCGCCGGAACAAGCGAAAAACCCCAACGGCGACAGCGCCGATTGCGCGCCGCTGACCTGCACCAACGGTTGCCCGGTGTCGATGGTCACCGGCGAAGAACTGCTGACCCTGACCGATGGCACGCTCGATGGCTTGCTGCCGTTCGAGTTCACCCGGTTGTACCGCACCAGCGCGGTGGAGATCGATGTCGGGCTGGGGTTTGGCTGGAGCCATTCGCTGGCGCATCGACTGGAGTTTGATGGCGAGGCGTTGGTCTGGGTCGAT
>NZ_MVOO01000027.1:0-38515 GCF_002156405.1 Pseudomonas sp. SCPG-7
TGAACTCGAACGGCAGCAAGCCATCGAGCGTGCCATCGGTCAGGGCTAGCAGTTCTTCGCCGGTGACCATCGACACCGGACAGCCGTTGGTGCAGGTCAGCGGCGCGCAATCGGCGCTGTCGCCGTTGGGGTTTTTGGCCTGGTTCGAAGCATCGTCGCGGGGTTCGTGACGCTCCATCCGGGTGGTGCCACGGGACTTGTCCCGGGCCATCGGTGCCGGATTTGGCACGCTTAAAACCACGGCGTCCGCTTGTCGAATGTTCAGCGGGATCGCCGGCGTCGGCTTCAACGGGATGTCGCGCGCATGCACCATCAACGGCTTCAGCGCGCCCGCGTGCTTGCTCAGATCCGCAGTGGAGGTCAGTTCGCTCAGGCGCAAGGCCGATGCGGCCAGCCATTGCCGCGCCCGGGGCGACTTGATCTTGCTCAGCACCTTGCTGCTCAGTCGCACGGGCACGCCAACGCCGCCGCAAACGCGCATCAGCAAAAAGCTGATCAACAACTCGACCCGGACTTCTGCCACCACTTCCGCCAGGTACTGCGGCGGCAGCATCTTCAACCAACTGGTGAAGGCTGCCAGATGGATAAACAGCAACGGCTCGTCACTGAGGATCAGCAAGCCATTGGCGATGGCCTCGCCGGAGGCGTCGAGCAGCGCTTGCAACTCGACATCGCTCAAGTACTGCAGGAGTTTTTCACTGTTGGCCTGCAGGTTGGCGAGCAGGGCAAACAGCTGTTTAACGTCATCCCAGATGTCGTGCAGGGCTTTCTCGAAACCGCGCCAGTCGGCCTGTTGCAACTGCTGGTAACGATCAGCCAAACCGGCGCCGGAAAACTCCGCCCACAGCGGCTGAAACCCGTCCCACTCCTGGCGAAGCCAGACCTCCAGCCCGTCCAGAATCTCTTCATAGGAGGCGTACAGCGCTTGGATATGGGCGCTGGACACATCAGGAAAGAAGGTGATGCGATAACGCTGGCCCCGGTCGCAGTCGCTGACTTCCAGAATGCCGCTCGGGCCGATGGTATGGCGCAGTGGTTCACCGAAACTCAATACCCCGTCGACCTCGCCGATTACTGGTTCGAGCATCACCGGCGTATCGCCGATCGGTACGAAGCGCGCCGCCTCGAACAGGTGCACCAGGGTCAACGGGCCGCTCGCGGGGCACATGACCACCGGGGTCTGGATCGGCTGGCGGGATTTGACCGGAGCGCTGAGGTGCACGTCGTCGCCGACCTTGAACACTTGCTCGACATCCAGCGCGGTTCCCGTCCAGAACTGCTCGGCCCAGGCCTCGTAGTCGTTCAGGCACAGGCGGAACTCGCGGATCAGCGTTTCGAAGTCCGGGTGTTGCGGGTTCAGGGCGGCAACCACCAGCAGGCCGATGCTGTTGTTCAGGGCCAGGAGCCGATCGGTTTGGAACATTCGCAAGCACTCGCGCACGTGAAAGAGGTGCGCGGACTTTGCGGGGGATCAAAGTGGAAAGAAGTCGGGAAAGTAGGCGTTATCTGTAGGGCTTTTCGCTAAACATCAGCGAGTCATTCCACGGCTCGTAAACATTGCCCGTTGCTCAATGTCCGCTGGCCTCGCTATGCTGCTGAACCCATTAATCAGATCCAAGCAGCGGCGCCAGCTGGGCCGCCCGGGATGTTTTTGATAACGGATCCGATGATGAATGCACCGATGAAGACGTTTGGCCCGATCAAGGCCGTGATTTTCGACATGGACGGTTTGCTGCTGGACACCGAAGGCATCTACACCGAGGTCACCTCGCTCATTGCCGAGCGTTACGGGCGGACCTTCGACTGGAGCGTTAAACAGAACATCATCGGTCGTGGCGCCAATGATCTGGCGAACTACGTGGTGCAGGCGCTGGATCTGCCGATCAGCGCTGAAGAGTTTCTGGTGATCCGCGAGCCGCTGATGCGTGAACGCTTTCCCAGGGCCCAGGCGATGCCGGGCGCGGAGGAGCTGATTCGCCACCTCAAGGCACACAACATTCCGATCGCCGTGGGCACCAGTTCGTCGCGGCAGTCGTTCGGCCAGAAAACCACCCTGCACCGCGACTGGTTTGCGCTGTTCGACTTCATTGTCACGGCGGACGACCCGGAAGTCGGCGCAGCCAAGCCGGCGCCGGACATCTTCCTCACTGCGGCCCGGCGTCTGGGTGTCGCGCCTGAGGATTGCCTGGTGTTCGAGGATTCGCCGTTTGGCGTTACTGCGGCGAAAGCGGCGGGAATGACTGCCATTGCGATTCCCGACGCGGCCATGGCCGATGAAAAATACGCGCATGCCGACGGGATTCTGCGAACGCTCAAGGCGTTTACCCCGGGTGCCTGCGGTTTGCCGGCGCTGGAGTGGGCTTGATCAGCCAATAAGCGCCGATAAAAAACGCCGCCCTCTGCAAAGAGGTGCGGCGTTTTTTGTATCCGGGATTCAGCGCAATCAGGCGCCGAAACCACCGTCGATGGTCAGGCTGGCACCGGTGATGTAACCGGCTTCCGGGCCCACCAGATAGGCGACGAAACCGGCGATTTCATCGGCAGTGCCGTAACGGCCCACCGCCATCAGCGGGATCAGGCTTTCAGCGAAATCACCGTGCGCGGGGTTCATGTCGGTGTCGACCGGGCCGGGTTGCACATTGTTGATGGTGATGCCGCGCGGGCCGAGGTCGCGGGCCAGGCCTTTGGTCAGACCGACCAGTGCTGATTTGCTCATCGCGTACACACCGCCACCGCCGAAGGGCATGCGGTCAGCGTTGGTGCTGCCGATGTTGACGATGCGCGAGCCTTCGCTCATGTGCTTGGCGGCTTCCTGAGACGCGATGAACACGCTGCGTACGTTGATCGCCAGCGTCTGGTCGAAGTCTTCCAGTTTGAAGTCTTCCAGCGGCGCGATGGCCAGGACGCCGGCGTTGTTCACCAGAATATCCAGGCGGCCAAAGGCTTCGACGGTGGCGCTGACGGCGTTGCGGATAGCACCTTCGTCGGCGCTGTCGGCCTTGATCGCCAACGCTTTGCCGCCGTTGGCGGTGATGCTGTGCTGCAACTCTTCGGCCTTGGCGGTGGAGCTGACGTAGGTGAAGGCGACAGCGGCGCCTTCGGCGGCCAGACGTTTGACGATGGCGGCGCCGATACCACGGGAACCGCCTTGAATCAGAGCGACTTTGCCGCTGAGGTGTTGAGTGGTCATGTTCGATCTCCAGAAAATTCAAGGCGGGGTGCCTTGTTGTTGGAGCCGAGTATCGGCCTCGCATCGACAACCGTGTAGACCATGATTGCTATAGTCTGTGTAAACCAGAAGTTTATAGTGGCGATCATGGAAACTTTCAGCAGTATCGAATGCTTCGTGCGCAGCGCCGAAGTCGGCAGCTTTGCCGAAGCCGCCCGGCGCTTGAGCCTGACCCCGGCCGCCGTCGGCAAGAGTGTGGCGAAGCTCGAGGTGCGGCTCGGTGTACGGCTGTTCCAGCGTAGTACACGCAGCCTGACCCTGACCGAGGCCGGCCAGCTGTTTTTGAGTCAGGTCAGTGGCAGTCTGACGACGATTCAGAATGCGGTGGCCAATCTGTCGAGTGTGGAAGGACTGCCGGCGGGGACGTTGAAAGTCAGCATGGGCACGGTATTCGGGCGTTTGTACATCGTGCCGTTGCTGCAAGAGTTTTTACGTCGGTTTCCGGCGATCAACCCTGACTGGCATTTTGATAACCGTCAGGTCGACTTGATTGGGCAGGGTTTCGATGCGGCGATTGGCGGGGGCTTTGAATTGCCCCAAGGCGTGGTCGCACGCAGATTGGCACCCGCGCATCGTGTGTTGGTGGCGTCTGCTGACTACTTGCAAAAGCACGAGGCGATTGCCGAACCGGACGATCTGCAACGTCACGATGGCATCCTGATTCGTTCGCCGCAAACCGGTCGTGTGCGCTCCTGGCAGTTGATCAGTAGCGGCAGTCAGCTCTGTCAGCCCTTGACCCTGAAGACGCGAATGACCATGAGCGACTCCGAAGCCGCCTGCGCCACGGCAGCGCAGGGGCTGGGGATCGCGCTGGTTAGCATGCCGTTTGCCGTGGGGTATCTGGAGGCTGGCACATTGCAGCGCGTACTGCCGGACTGGTACATCGATGACGGCAACATTTCGATCTACTACGCCGAGCATAAATTGTTGCCAGGCAAGACTCGGGCGTTTGTCGATTTTGTGATTGAGCAGTTTGCGCAGCAGGGGTTGGCTCGGCGGTTCAGTGCTGTTTGAGCAGGACTTTGGGACCGAGGTGTGGCCATCGCGGGCAAGCCACGCTCCCACAGGTTCTTCGTCGTTCACATGATGGTGATACAACGCGAAACCTGTGGGCGCGAGGCTTGCCCGCGATGAACGATAACGCGGTCTACCGGGCAAACCGCTCCGCCCAGCCTATGATCTGCTTCGGCCGGGGCGTCGCATAAGTCCGCACCTTGGACGTCGACAACCCCAGTCGCACCAGCGATTCAGCAATGGTCACCGCCGCCGTCACGCCATCCACCACCGGTACCCCGGTACGGCGGCGGATCTGTTCGTCCAGCCCGGCCATGCCGCCGCAACCCAGGCAAATCACTTCGGCCTTGTCCTGGGTGACTGCCAGTTCCGCCTGTTGCACGATGGCTTCCAGCGCCCGTTGTGGCTCGTGCTCCAGTTCCAGCACCGCCAGACCGCTGGCCCGCACCGATGCACAGCGATCCCACAAGCCGGACAGTTTCAGCCGATCCTCGATCAGCGGCACAGTGCGATCCAGCGTCGTGACCACCGAATAGGCGTGGCCGAGAAACATCGCAGTGCTGGCGGCGGCGTCGGTGATGTCCACCACCGGCACGTTGAGCAGTTCCTGCAAACCTTCGCGACCGTGTTCGCCGTAACCCGCTTGAATCACCGCGTCGAAAGGCTGGTCGTAGGACATCACCCGATCCATCACGGCGATGGCCGCCAGATAACTTTCGAAATTGCCTTCCACCGAGTCGGCGCCGAAGAACGGCGTCAAGCCGACGATTTCCGTGCCGGGAGACGCGACCGTCTGCGCCGAGCGGGCGATGGCCTGGGTGATGGATTCGGTGGTGTTGACGTTGACCACAAGAATACGCATGAGAAGTCCTTATTGCGGGCAGTTCAGCGGCCCAAACCCGGGCCGCAAGGAAGTTAATGGCTGACGTTGTCGACGGCGATCGATTCGCCGCTGACGTCGGCGTAGTGCGGCTGACGTTTGGCGATGATCAGATAGAGCATCGCGGCAATGCCGGCACCCACCAGCCAGGAGAACGGCGAAATGCTGTGGAAACCCGGCACCAGCGCCAGGACAATGGCGATCAACGCTGCTGGAATGAACGCCGCCACCGCGCGGAAATTCACTCCGTGGCTGTAGTAATAAGCGCCGTTGGGATCTTCGCTGTACAACTGCGGGACGTTGATCCGGCCTTTGCGGATCAGCCAGTAGTCGACCATGATCACCCCGTACAGCGGGCCGAGCAGGGCGCCGAGACCTGAGAGGAAATACACGATCACCAGCGGGCTGTTGTAGAGGTTCCACGGCAGGATCAGCACGGCGATGGTCGCGCTGATCAGCCCGGCGCGGCGGAAGGTCAGGTACTTCGGCGCCAGGTTGCTGAGGACGAAGGCCGGGGCGACGAAGTTGGCCATGATGTTCACCGCAACGGTGACGATCAGGAACGCCAGGCAACCGAGCACCAGAAAGAACGTATTTGGAATCGAGGCGATGATTTCGGTCGGGCTTTCGATGATCCGCCCGTTGATCTGAAATTGCGCACCGCAGAGCAGGACGGTGATGGCAGCGAACACCAGAATATTCACCGGCAGGCCCCAGAAATTGCCGACCTTGATGGTCTTGCGGCATGGCGAGGAGCGGGCGAAGTCGCAGAAATTGAGGATCAGCGTGCCGTAGATCGCCAGCCACAGGGCGCCGCCGGCAAAGATATTGCGCCACATCTCGCCACCGGTCAGCGGGTCGCGGATCGACCAGGCAATGGTCGCGTTGGCCTGGGTGTACATCCACGCAGCGAGCGCCGCAACGGTCAGCAGAATCACCGGGCCGGCAAAAGCTTCGTAACGGCGGACCATTTCCATGCCATAGGCGAGGATCGCCAGTTGCACGAACCAGATCACCACGAAGCACACCCAGCCCAGCGTTGACAGGCCGAGAATCGAGTTGTGGTCGTAATCGGCGAACCCGGGGTGAATCGCTGTCAGCAACACGCGAAATACCACCGACGCCAGATACGTCTGAATGCCGAACCAGGCGATGGCGATCACCGCGCGAATCAACGCCGGAATCTGCGCGCCGTGAATGCCGAAACTGATCCGGCTGATCACCGGAAACGGCACCCCGGTTTTCTGCCCCATATAGCCGGACAGGTTCATGAAGAAGTACACCAGCGCCGCGCCGATCCCCAGCGACAGCAGAATCTGCCAGCCGCCCAGGCCCAACGCATACAGGCCGATGGCGAACGAGTAGTTGGCGATGTTGTGCACATCGTTGGTCCACAGGGCGAAGATGCTGTACTTGCCCCAGCGCCGCCCTTCGGCCCGGGTCGGTGCGAGGTCGCTGTTGTGCAGGCGTGGGCTCAGTTGACACGGGTCGGCCAGACCCGCGTCGGGCGATGGCTGGTCGAGGGCAGAGGCGGGCAGATTCAACGCGATGTTGTTGGAGAGACTTGTACGCATTCCGGCAGGCTCCTGATGGGCGGGGCCACGATGACTGTGCATGAGCTCAGGGCTCGACAAATCTTCGTCGCGGCCAGCAGACATCACTGGTTACGGGGCATCTGCAGCCTGTACGGGATAGGGCGCTTCAGGCTTGCGGATCGAAAGTGTGGATAGATGTTTTGCAGTTTTGTATACAAAAAATGTATGCACCAAAGCCAGATCTGTGCCAGTTAGCGATCTATGGAGCGCTGCGCTCATTTCGAAAAGTTATCGATGAGCGCTAAGTGGTTGAAAATATTTGGTTATAAATTGACCGATTGAACAGGTATTTATTTTTTTCTGAGGATTTTGCGTAGGTGGAAGAGCGCAGGGGAATTCAGCAGGGATGTAACTTTTCAGGGCGTGAAAGCAAAAAGTGCACACATAAATGGCACCGATGGTGACATTCGTGTGTACACATTTTTTCATGGCACCACGAAGCAAATGTGGGAGCGAGCTTGCTCGCGAAGGCGTCTTTCCAGTCAACAAATCCGGTGACTGTCAGAACGCTTTCGCGAGCAAGCTCGCTCCCACAGGGGGCATCATTGAGGCAGAGATTTACGCCTTGCTGATGATATTCCCCGCATGCAGCCCGCACTCTTTCTGCGTGGCTTCTTCCCACCACCAGCGGCCTTCGCGTTCGTGCTGGTTCGGCAGGACCGGGCGGGTGCACGGTTCGCAGCCGATGCTGATGAAGCCGCGCTCATGCAGGCTGTTGTACGGCAGTTCGAGCATGCGGATGTAACCCCAGATCTCTTCGCTGGTCATTTGCGCCAGCGGGTTGAATTTGTACAGGGTGCGTTCCGGGGTGGAGAACGCGGTGTCGATCTCCAGCACCGCCACGGCGCTGCGGGTGCCCGGGCTCTGATCGCGGCGCTGGCCGGTGGCCCAGGCTTTGACGCCGGACAGTTTGCGGCGCAGCGGCTCGATCTTGCGGATGCCGCAGCATTCGCCATGACCGTCCTTGTAGAAACTGAACAGGCCTTTTTCCTTCACGAACGGTTCGAGTTTCGTGTAGTCCGGCGACACCAGTTCGATGTCGATCTTGTAGTGCTCGCGCACCTGATCGATGAAGCGATAGGTTTCCGGATGCAGGCGGCCGGTATCGAGGCTGAACACCTTGACGTTCTTGTTCAGCTTCCAGGCCATGTCCACCAGCACCACATCCTCGGCGCCACTGAAAGAGATCCACAATTCATCACCGAACTCGGCGAACGCGAGTTTCAGGATGTCCTGGGCGGATTTGTTGGCATAGGTCGTGGCGAGTTCCACGACATCGAACGTTGGGCTCATCAGGGCGGCTTCCTACAGGTCGGTGGCGCTGGGCGCTCTATATGGCGCCGATGGTAACAAAAAGCGGTGGAGTAAGGGGCGCCCGCTGCGTTGCGCGGTCGCGGGGGAGTCGCTAGAGTTCGGGCTCGCTCGACTCAATAATCACTACAAACGGGAGTGTCTTGTGGAAATTGCTTGCCTGGATCTTGAAGGGGTACTGGTACCGGAAATCTGGATCGCCTTCGCCGAAAAAACCGGAATCGAATCCCTCAAGGCCACGACCCGGGACATTCCCGATTACGACGTGCTGATGAAGCAGCGTCTGCGCATCCTTGACGAGCACGGCCTGAAACTCTCGGACATTCAGGAAGTGATCGCCACCCTCAAGCCGCTGGATGGCGCGGTGGAGTTCGTTGACTGGCTGCGCGAGCGCTTCCAGGTGGTGATTCTCTCGGACACCTTTTACGAATTCTCCCAGCCGCTCATGCGCCAACTGGGCTTCCCGACCTTGCTCTGCCATCGCCTGATCACTGACGACAGTGGGCGGGTGACCAGTTATCAACTGCGTCAGAAAGACCCCAAGCGTCAGTCGGTGCTGGCATTCAAGAGCCTGTACTACCGAGTGATTGCGGCAGGCGATTCGTACAACGATACGAGCATGCTCGGCGAGGCGGACGCGGGGATTCTGTTCCATGCGCCGGACAACGTGATTCGCGAATTCCCGCAGTTCCCGGCGGTGCATACGTTTGCCGAGTTGAAGCAGGAGTTCCTCAAGGCTTCGAACCGCGACCTGTCCTTGTAACCCTCAATCCCTCTGTAGGAGCTGCCGAAGGCTGCGATCTTTTGATCTTGATTGTTTAAAAACAGGATCAAAAGATCGCAGCCTTCGGCAGCTCCTACAGGGGTTGCGTCATTCAGAGGTTTTGCAGGGTTTCGAGGAGGATTCGGACCTTGGTAATCGACTCCTGATACTCCGCCTGCCAATCCGAATCAGCCACGATCCCGCCACCCCCCCAGCAACATACCTGCCCATCCTTGACCAACAGACTGCGAATCGCGATGGAGCTGTCCATCTCGCCGCGTACGTCCAGGTACAGCAGCGAGCCGCAATACAACCCGCGTCGCGTCGGCTCCAGTTCGTCGATGATTTGCATCGCGCGGATCTTCGGTGCGCCGGTGATCGAGCCACCGGGGAAACTGCCGGCGATCAGGTCGAGTGCGTCGCGGTCATCCGCCAGTTCCCCGGTCACGCTGCTGACCAGATGATGCACGTTGGGGTAGCTTTCCAGGCTGAACAGCTCCGGTACCCGCACCGAGCCGATGCGGCAGGTGCGGCCGAGATCATTGCGCAGCAGGTCGACGATCATCAGGTTTTCCGCGCGATCCTTGGGGCTGGCCAGCAGTTCGGCGGCGTTGGCCGCGTCTTCGGCAGGCGTCAGGCCGCGCGGGCGAGTGCCTTTGATCGGGCGGGTTTCCACCTGGCGCTGGCTGACTTTGACGAAGCGCTCTGGCGACAGACTCAACACCGCGTCGCCGTCGGGCAGGCTCTGGAAACCGGAAAACGGTGTCGGGCAAGCCTCGCGCAGCGCGCAGTAGGCCAGCCATGGATCGCCTTGGCAGGTTGCGCGGAAACGCTGGGCGAAGTTGACCTGATAGCAGTCGCCGGCCTGGATGTATTGATGAATGCGCTCCAGCGCTTGGCGATAGTCGTCCGGCGAAAGATCGGCAGTCATCGGCGTGTGCAACTTGAACGGCGTCAGCGGCGCTGAGGTCGGTTGGCTGAACAGCGCGATCAGCCTTTGCCGCTCGCTGTCGGCCAGTGACGGGTGAAACACCAATTGACTGGTGGCGGTCTGGTGATCGCTGATCAGCGCCCAGTCATACAGGCCGAACCGCGCGTCGGGCAGTTGCAGATCGTCCCGGGCCAGGCTCGGCAGATCCTCCAGATGTCGGCCGAAGTCGTAGCTCAGATAGCCGATCAGGCCACCGGCGAAAGGCAGGTCGTATTCGGCAGGCAGTTGCGCGTCGCCCAGGCGAGTCAGATTATCCCGCAGGCGTTGCAGGAAAACGTCGCCGCTCTCATCGGGCAACACCGCCAGTTGTGCCAGCGGCCAGGCGCTGAGCAGGTCATAACGGCCACGGTCGGCACTCGGCCGGCCGCTGTCGAGCAGCACCGCACCGGGCGCATGGCGGATGGCCGCGAAGTAATCGGCGGGGTTGGCACGGTAGGGCAGCGGGTGTACGGAACAGGTCAACATGGGCGGGGCAGATCGGCCATCGAGGCGGGGTGGGGATTGTAGTCCTCTGCGGGAATTGCTCCTAGAGGGGATGTCGGGGATTGGCAGATCCGCAGCGGCTGACGAGCAACCTGTGGCGAGGGAGCTTGCTCCCGTTGGAGTGCGAAGCGCTCCCCAAAAATCTTACGACTGCTGCGCAGCCGAGCGGGAGCGAGCTCCCTCGCCACGGGGATCAGCCCTCGACCGCCGGAATATGCCCAAACATCTCCTGAGTAAACGCCACCCGCTCTTCAACCGACTCGGTCACACCACGCGCCTTCAGCTCCTCCAGGTGTGCCTCGACCGCATGCGTACGCTGAGTCAGCCCGCAGTCGTTGGCAATCTGGATATTCAGCCCCGGCCGCGCATTCAGTTCGAGAATCAGCGGGCCTTTCTCCTGGTCAAGCACCATGTCCACACCGATGTAGCCCAGGCCGCACAGTTCATAACAGCCGGCGGCGAGTTTCATGAAACCGTCCCAGTAGGGCAGTTGCACGCCATCCACCGCGTTGGTGGTGTCGGGGTGTTTGTTGATGATGTTGTTCAGCCAGGTACCGCGCAGGGTCAGGCCCGTGGCGAGATCGACACCGACGCCGATGGCGCCCTGGTGCAGGTTGGCCTTACCGCCGGACTGACGGGTTGGCAGGCGCAGCATGGCCATCACTGGATAGCCCATCAACACGATGATGCGGATGTCCGGCACGCCTTCGTAGCTGATGCTCTTGAAGATCTGATCCGGGGTCACCCGGTATTCGATCAGTGCGCGGTCGCGGTGACCGCCCAGCGAATACAGGCCGGTGAGAATGCTCGAGATGTGGTGCTCGAGCTCTTCGTGGGCAAGGATCTTGCCCGAGACCGTGCGATAGCGGCCTTCGAAGCGGTCGGCGATGACGATGATGCCGTCACCGCCCGCACCTTGAGCCGGCTTGATCACGAAATCGTTGCGCCCGCCGATGATCGCGTCGAGCTTGTCGATTTCCTTCTCCGTGGAGATCACGCCGTACAGTTCCGGCACATGAATGCCGGCCTCGATCGCGCGCTCCTTGGTGATGATCTTGTCATCGACGATCGGGTACAGGCTGCGCTTGTTGTACTTGAGCACGTAGTCGGCGTTACGCCGATTGATGCCCATGATGCCCCGCGCCTCCAGAGCCTTCCAGGTCTTCCAGAAACCGAACATCAGGCGTCAGCCTTCTTCAGGAAAGCCTTGAAGCGCACCAGTTCGGTCAGGCGGTAACCGCGATAGCGACCCATCGCCAGCATGAAACCGACCAGAATCAGCAGGATCGCCGGGAAGGTAAACACGAAGTACACCAGCTCCGGCACGGTCATGATCAGGTGGGCCAGCGAGGCGGCGAACAGGGTGCCGATCGCCACTTTCATGGCATGGCTGGCGCCGCGTTCTTCCCAGGTGATCGACAGGCGTTCGATGGTCATGGTCAGAATCACCATCGGGAACAGCGCCACCGACAAGCCACGCTCCAGCCCCAGCTTGTGGCTGAACAGGCTGATGGCGGCAATCAGCACCACCACGAAGGTCAACACCACCGACAGGCGCGGCAGCATCTGCAGCTTCAAATGTTCCAGATACGACCGCAAGGACAGGCCCAGCGCGGTGATCACGGTAAACAGCAGGATGCCGAAGCCCAGTTGCGTTTCGCGGAAGGCCAGGGCGATCAGCACCGGGGTAAAGGTGCCGAGGGTCTGCAGGCCGATCAGGTTGCGCAGGATCAGGATCACCAGCACGCCGATCGGGATCATCACCATGATCATGAACGTCTGCTGGGTCTGCAGCGGCAGGCCGTAGAGCGAGTATTCGAGGAAGTTGGCGTCGGTGTTTTCGTCGGTCAGCTTGGCCAGACGAATCGCGTTCATCTCGCTGTTGTTCAGGCTGAAGGTCACGTTGGCTTTCTTCGCGCCGTCGACGGTGATCAGGTTTTCATCACCGGTCCACCACAGCAGACGGTCGGTCGGCAGGCCTTGCTCACCGGTTTCCGGATTGAAGTACAGCCAGTCGTTGCCATTGAAGCTGCGCAGCCACAGCTCCGGGGTTTGCGGTTGATCGGCAACGAGGCGGATGGTGTGGACTTTTTCTACCGGTACGTGGGCGATCGACAACAGCAGTTCGACGATCTTCGCCTTGTGCGGCGTCGACGGATCGCCGGCCAGCAGCAGTTTGACGTTGTCGTCGTTGACGTTGTTGACGCGTTTGATCGCTTCGCCGATGAAGGTCTCGACGTCGGCCGAGTGCTGGCGGATCGGTGCGAGCAGGGCTTCGGCGGCGATTTTTTCCGGGCCTTCGATGGCGATGCTGTCGCGGAAGGTCGGGCCTTTGATCTTGGATTTTTCTGCGGTATAGCGTTTGGTCAGTACCAGACGGTAATAAAGGGTCTGGTTGCCCTTGGCCCGGCGCGCCGACCAGGTGACCTTGCGGTTGCCGTCGACGCGGTTGACCGCCACGCCGTAATTATTGGAGATAAAGCTTTCGTTGAGGCTGACGTAATCGCGGCTCAGCGGCGGCACGAACATCTGGACTTTCACCGGATCCTTGGTGCTGGCGACGAACTCGACTTTGGCGTCGATGTTCCACAGGTCGTCGGTAGCGTCTTCGGTCACCGGGATGCCGAGCACGAAAATCTGATAGGCCGTAACCGAAACGCCCAGGAGCACCAGAATGGTGATCAGGATTTTCAGGTGGAAGGTTAGAGAACGCATGGAAATTACTCGGCGGTATGAGCGGCGATGGTGCAGGCGGGTTTGCCGGCAGCGTATTTAAGACTGGGGTCGACCAGCGCGTCGAAGCGTTTCAGCGCTTCGGAGCCGATCAAAAGCGGGTATTGGAACGCACTACGGTCGGTCAGGTTCACTTCGATGCTGCGCAACGCCGTGCCCATGCAGATGTCCAGCTCGATCACCGGACGCGCGGTGTATTTCTTGCCTTCTTCCGGGTCGTAGTCGCCGGCGCGGCGTTTGATCTTGCTGACCCGGGCCAGCGGCCGTTCGATCGGATGCGAATGCGCAGCGTCGATCGCCAGGTAGAAACGCACCCAGGACTCGCCGTTGCGTTTGAAGCGTTTGATGTCGCGGGCACTCAGTGAGGCGGTTTTGGCGCCGGTGTCGAGTTTGGCCGCGACTTGCAGATTGATGCCGTCAAGCGATGCATATTCGTTGAGGCCGTACACGGTTTTTTCCCCCGCCGCGGCGAGGCCGGGCAGGCAAAACAGCGCAAAAAATGTGGGGAAGGGCTTGAGTCTCATAAATCCTGGTGCGCAGCGTTCCGTTTTCGGTTCAGGTTCCTGGCAAAACTTGCGCAAGCGCCTGCGTGTGCCTATCAGCTTTTTATGACAAGCCGTACAAATGGCCAGCAAATGCGGGCGGCATTCTAGCACGGTGGTTTTATGGCGCCAGCGCTCGCGCCGGTCTATAACCCTTGGGGTTGTTGGAGAGGGTTATTAGACGATTGTCGACAATGTGGATTTACCCTTTGACTGATGCGGGCTAATTGGCTAGTTTTTGCCGCATTGGATTTGAAGGTGTCGACAATCATGCTGGATCAACTCGATCCCCCGGTCATCAGCGGCGACGATTCCGAGACGCTCTCGGAAAACGTCTTCCGGCGCATCCAGGCGGCCATCGTCAAAGGTGAGATCGCCCCCGGCAGCAAAATCTCCGAGCCGGAGCTGGCGCGCACCTACGGCATCAGTCGCGGGCCGCTGCGCGAGGCCATTCATCGGCTCGAAGGCCAACGCCTGCTGGTGCGCGTACCGCATGTCGGCGCGCGGGTGGTGTCGCTCAGCCACGCCGAATTGCTCGAACTCTACGAAATCCGCGAATCCCTTGAAGGCATGGCCTGTCGGCTGGCGGCCGAGCGCATGAGCGTCGAAGACATCGACGAACTGCGCCGGGTGCTGGAAACCCACGAGCGCGACGCGGCGTTTCAGGCCGGCGTCGGCTATTACCAGCAGGAAGGCGATTTCGACTTTCACTATCGAATCATTCAGGGCAGCGGCAATCGCACCCTGACCCAGATGCTCTGCGGCGAGTTGTATCAACTGGTGCGCATGTACCGCATCCAGTTTTCCACCACGCCCAATCGGCCACGTCAGGCCTTTGCCGAACACCACCGGATTCTCGATGCCATCGCCGACCGTGACGGCGAACTCGCGGAATTGTTGATGCGCCGCCACATCGGCGCCTCGAAACGCAACATCGCCCGTCATTACCAGGACGGCGCCGACAATAAGACAGCCACTGAACGAGGTGAGTCATGAGTTCCAAGCAGAACACTCCAGGCCAGCGTTTCCGCGATGCGGTCGCCAGCGAGCATCCATTGCAGGTGGTCGGCGCGATCAACGCCAACCACGCGCTGCTGGCCAAGCGTGCCGGTTTCAAGGCGATCTACCTGTCCGGTGGCGGGGTGGCCGCAGGCTCGCTCGGCGTGCCGGACCTGGGCATCACCGGCCTGGATGACGTGCTGACCGACGTGCGGCGCATTACCGACGTCTGCGACTTGCCGCTGCTGGTGGACGTCGACACCGGTTTCGGCGCCTCGGCGTTCAACGTGGCGCGCACCGTGAAGTCGATGATCAAGTTCGGCGCGGCGGCGATTCACATCGAAGACCAGGTCGGCGCCAAACGCTGCGGTCACCGTCCGAACAAGGAAATCGTCACCCAGCAGGAAATGGTCGACCGCATCAAGGCAGCGGTCGATGCCCGTACCGATGACAGCTTCGTGATCATGGCCCGCACTGACGCGCTGGCGGTTGAAGGTCTGGAGTCGGCACTGGATCGCGCCGCCGCGTGCATCGAGGCCGGCGCTGACATGATCTTCCCGGAAGCCATCACCGAACTTGAGATGTACAAGCTGTTCGCCAACCGGGTGAAGGCACCGATCCTCGCCAACATCACCGAGTTCGGTTCGACGCCGCTGTACACCACCGAGCAACTGGCTGGCGCCGATGTGTCGCTGGTGCTGTATCCGCTGTCGGCCTTCCGCGCGATGAACAAGGCAGCGGAAAACGTCTACACCGCGATCCGCCGCGACGGCACCCAGCAGAATGTCATCGACACCATGCAAACACGCATGGAGCTTTACGATCGCATCGACTACCACACCTTCGAGCAGAAGCTCGATGCGTTGTTTGCCGCTAAAAAATAAAGGCGAAGATCAAAAGATCGCAGCCTCGTTTCACTCGACAGCCCCTACAGGAACGCGGTCGATGTAGGAGCTGCCGAAGGCTGCGATCTTTTGCCAACAACACCGTAATTGCAGATTCCCTAACAAATTCAAGATTGGAGACAGCAATGGCCGAAGCAAAAGTACTCAGTGGCGCCGGGCTCCGGGGTCAGGTTGCCGGGCAAACCGCACTGTCCACCGTGGGCCAGGCCGGTGCCGGGCTGACCTATCGCGGCTATGACGTGCGTGAACTGGCAGCCGACGCGCAGTTCGAAGAAGTGGCGTACCTGCTGCTGTACGGCGAACTGCCGAGCCAGGCGCAACTCGACGCTTACCAGCAAAAGCTGAGCAAGCTGCGCGATCTGCCGCAGGCACTGAAAGAAGTGCTCGAACGCATCCCAGCCGACGCTCACCCGATGGACGTCATGCGCACCGGTTGCTCGTTCCTCGGCAACCTCGAACCGGAGAAAGACTTCTCCGAGCAGCGCGACAAGACCGACCGGCTGCTCGCCGCGTTCCCGGCGATCATGTGCTACTGGTATCGCTTCAGTCACGACGGCAAACGCATCAACTGCGTCAGTGATGAGCCAACGATTGGCGGCCACTTCCTGCACCTGTTGCACGACAAGAAACCGAGCGAGCTGCACGTCAAAGTGATGAACGTGTCGCTGATCCTTTACGCCGAACACGAATTCAACGCCTCGACGTTTACCGCTCGCGTTTGCGCATCAACCCTGTCCGACCTGTATTCCTGCGTCACCGCGGCCATCGGTTCGTTGCGCGGCCCGCTGCACGGCGGCGCCAACGAAGCGGCGATGGAAATGATCGAGCGCTTCTCGTCGCCGGAAGAGGCGATCAAGGGCACCCTCGGCATGCTCGAGCGCAAGGACAAGATCATGGGCTTCGGCCACGCAATCTATAAGGACAGCGATCCGCGCAACGAGGTGATCAAGGGCTGGTCGAAAAAACTCGCCGACGAGGTCGGTGACAAGGTGTTGTTCGCGGTTTCCGAAGCCATCGACAAGACCATGTGGGAGCAGAAAAAACTGTTCCCCAATGCCGACTTCTACCATGCCTCGGCGTACCACTTCATGGGCATCCCGACCAAGCTGTTCACGCCGATCTTCGTCTGCTCGCGCCTGACCGGCTGGGCCGCGCACGTGTTCGAACAGCGTGCCAACAACCGCATCATCCGTCCGAGCGCCGAGTACGTCGGCGTTGAACAGCGCAAGTTCGTGCCAATCGAACGTCGCTGAATGGT
This sequence comes from Pseudomonas sp. SCPG-7, assembly GCF_002156405.1. Taxonomy (NCBI): domain Bacteria; kingdom Pseudomonadati; phylum Pseudomonadota; class Gammaproteobacteria; order Pseudomonadales; family Pseudomonadaceae; genus Pseudomonas; species Pseudomonas sp. SCPG-7. The sequence continues at coordinate 16,704 of NZ_MVOO01000027.1, forward strand.
GAGGACTGAACACTGATCCAGAGGTTCACCGAGGACCCTGTGGGAGCTGGCTTGCCAGCGATGACTGAGTCACATCCAACCTTGATGTCGACTGACCCACCGCTATCGCTGGCAAGCCAGCTCCCACAGGGTTTGGTGTGAACTTCAAGATCAGTGTCCAGCTCACCCTTTGAAACCACCGTGACCCGAGTCCTGACCCGATGAACACAGCATTCCGCAAAAACCTGCCCGGCAGTTCCCTGGATTATTTCGACGTCCGTGCGGCGGTCGAGGCGATTCAGCCCGGCAGTTACGACACCCTGCCGTACACCTCCCGCGTGCTGGCGGAAAACCTGGTGCGTCGCTGCGACCCGGCCACGCTCACCGATTCCCTCAAGCAACTGATCGAACGCAAACGCGACCTCGACTTCCCGTGGTTCCCGGCGCGCGTGGTCTGCCACGACATTCTCGGCCAGACCGCGCTCGTGGACCTCGCCGGCCTGCGTGACGCGATTGCCCAGCAGGGTGGCGACCCGGCGCAGGTCAACCCGGTGGTGCCGACGCAACTGATCGTCGACCACTCGCTAGCGGTGGAGGCCGGCGGTTTCGACAAGCAGGCGTTCGAGAAGAACCGCGCCATCGAAGACCGGCGCAACGAAGACCGTTTTCACTTCATCAACTGGACCAAAAAGGCCTTCAAGAACGTCGACGTGATCCCGCCGGGCAACGGCATCATGCACCAGATCAACCTGGAGAAAATGTCTCCGGTGATTCAGGTGCGTGACGGCGTGGCGTTCCCCGACACCTGCGTCGGCACCGACAGCCACACCCCGCACGTCGATGCGCTGGGCGTGATCGCCATCGGCGTCGGTGGCCTCGAAGCCGAGAGCGTGATGCTCGGCCGCGCCTCGTGGATGCGCCTGCCGGAGAGCGTCGGCGTCGAACTGACCGGCAAGCTGCAACCGGGCATCACCGCCACCGACATGGTGCTGGCCCTGACCGAGTACCTTCGCAAACAGAAAGTCGTCGGCGCCTGGCTGGAGTTCTTCGGCGAAGGCGCGTCGGCACTGACCCTCGGCGACCGCGCGACCATCTCCAACATGGCCCCGGAGTACGGCGCCACCGCCGCGATGTTCTACATCGACCAGCAAACCATCGACTACCTGAAACTCACCGGTCGCGAAGACCAGCAAGTGCAGCTCGTCGAGCAGTACGCCAGACTCAACGGCTTGTGGGCTGACAGCCTGAAAGGCGCGCAATACGAGCGCGGCCTGAGTTTCGATCTGTCTTCGGTGGTGCGCAACATGGCCGGCCCGAGTAACCCGCACGCCCGCGTCGCGGTGTCGGATCTGGCGGCCAAAGGCATTTCCGGGCAGTGGGATGACGTGCCGGGGCAAATGCCCGATGGCGCGGTGATCATCGCGGCCATCACCAGCTGCACCAACACCAGCAACCCGCGCAACGTGATCGCCGCCGGTCTGCTGGCGCGCAACGCCAACAAGCTTGGCCTGACCCGCAAGCCGTGGGTCAAATCCTCTCTGGCACCGGGGTCGAAAACCGTCGCGCTGTATCTCGACGAAGCGGGGCTGACCACGGAGCTGGAGCAACTCGGTTTCGGTGTCGTCGCGTTTGCCTGCACCACCTGCAACGGCATGTCCGGCGCCCTCGATCCGGTGATCCAGCAAGAGATCATCGACCGCGATCTGTATGCGACTGCCGTGCTCTCCGGCAATCGCAACTTCGACGGCCGCATTCACCCGTACGCCAAGCAGGCGTTCCTCGCGTCGCCGCCGCTGGTGGTCGCTTACGCCATCGCCGGGACCATCCGTTTCGACATCGAGAAAGATGTGCTGGGCGTGGTCGACGGCAAGGAAATCCGCCTGAAGGACATCTGGCCGAGCGATGAAGAAATCGACGCCGTGGTGAAGTCGTCGGTCAAGCCGGAGCAATTCCGTCAGGTCTACATTCCGATGTTCGCCATTCACGAAGACACCGGCCCGAAAGTCGCGCCGCTGTACGACTGGCGCGAGATGAGCACCTACATCCGCCGGCCGCCGTACTGGGAAGGCGCGCTGGCCGGCGCCCGTCCGTTGAAGGGCATGCGCCCGCTGGCGGTGCTGCCGGACAACATCACCACCGATCACCTGTCACCCTCGAACGCGATCATGCTCGACAGTGCCGCCGGCGAATACCTGGCGAAAATGGGCCTGCCGGAAGAGGACTTCAACTCCTACGCCACGCACCGTGGCGACCACCTGACCGCGCAGCGTGCAACCTTCGCCAACCCGAAACTGTTCAACGAAATGGTCCAGGAAAACGGCAAGGTCAAACAGGGTTCGCTGGCCCGGGTCGAGCCGGAAGGCAAGGTGATGCGCATGTGGGAAGCCATCGAAACCTACATGGAGCGCAAGCAGCCGTTGATCATCATTGCCGGCGCCGACTACGGCCAGGGCTCGTCCCGCGACTGGGCGGCGAAAGGCGTGCGTCTGGCAGGCGTGGAAGCGATCGTCGCCGAAGGCTTCGAGCGTATCCACCGCACCAACCTGGTGGGTATGGGCGTGTTGCCGCTGGAGTTCAAACCGGGCACCGACCGTCACACGCTGGCCATCGACGGCAGCGAAACCTACGACGTGATCGGCGCCCGCACCCCGCGTGCCGACCTGACGCTGGTGATCCATCGCAAGTCCGGCGAGCGCGTTGAAGTGCCGGTGACTTGCCGTCTGGATACCGCTGAAGAAGTGTCGATCTACGAGGCCGGCGGCGTGCTGCAGCGCTTCGCCCAGGACTTCCTCGAAGAGTCGGCGGTTGCCGTTTAAATCACGTAGTGCGAGCGCGGGTCGGTTGACCCGCGTTTGCGGATAAGGAGCACCATGGCTCACGCAGCTAAGTTCGCACCGCAGATCAAAATACCCGCCACCTACATGCGCGGCGGCACCAGCAAAGGCGTGTTTTTCAGCCTCAAGGATCTTCCCGAAGCCGCGCAGATTCCCGGCCCGGCCCGCGATGCCTTGCTGCTGCGGGTGATCGGCAGCCCCGACCCGTACGACAAGCAGATCGACGGCATGGGCGGCGCCACCTCGAGCACCAGCAAAACCGTGATCCTGTCGAAAAGCATCAAGGCTGATCACGACGTCGATTACCTGTTCGGTCAGGTCTCCATCGACAAACCGTTCGTGGACTGGAGCGGCAACTGCGGCAACCTCTCGGCAGCGGTCGGTTCGTTCGCCATCAGCAACGGTCTGGTGGAGGCCAGCCGCATTCCGCACAACGGCGTCGCGGTGGTGCGCGTGTGGCAGGCCAACATCGGCAAGACCATCATCGCCCATGTGCCGATCACCAACGGCGAAGTGCAGGAGACCGGTGATTTCGAACTCGACGGCGTGACCTTTCCGGCGGCCGAAGTGCAGGTCGAATTTATGGATCCGGCGGCGGAAGAAGAGGGCGGCGGCGGTTCGATGTTCCCCACCGGCAACCTGATCGATCAGCTGGAGGTGCCGGGTGTCGGTACGTTCCAGGCGACCATGATCAACGCCGGGATCCCGACGATTTTCGTCAACGCCGCAGACATCGGCTACACCGGCACCGAGCTGCAAGGCGCGATCAACAGCGACCCGAAAGCGCTGCAGATGTTCGAGACCATCCGCGCCTACGGTGCGTTGCGCATGGGCCTGATTTCGACTCTGGATGAAGCAGCCAAGCGGCAGCACACGCCGAAAGTCGCGTTTGTCGCCAAGCCTGCGGATTACGTCGCGTCCAGCGGCAAATCGATTGCTGCCGCTGATGTCGATCTGCTGGTGCGTGCGTTGTCGATGGGCAAACTGCACCACGCGATGATGGGCACGGCAGCGGTGGCGATCGGCACGGCGGCGGCGATTTCCGGGACGCTGGTCAACCTTGCGGCGGGCGGTGTCGAGCGCAACGCTGTGCGCTTCGGCCATCCTTCCGGCACCCTGCGCGTGGGTGCCGAGGCCAGCCTGGAAAACGGTGAGTGGGTGGTAAAAAAGGCCATCATGAGCCGCAGTGCGCGGGTGCTGATGGAAGGCTTCGTCCGCATCCCCGGCGACTCCTTCTGAATCCAGCACCGAACAGAACTGTAGGAGCTGCCGCAGGCTGCGATCTTTTGATTTTGCTTTTCAAGATCAAAAGATCGCAGCCTGCGGCAGCTCCTACAGAGATTGCTTTTCAAAAATAAAAATCCATCGCCTGAACCGAGGTCCCATCAACGAACCACTGCAAGAGTGAATCGAACATGAGCGCCAACGTCGACCTGAACAACCGCCCCGACTACGACCGTGTCCTGCAGGACATCGCCGATTACGTCCTCACCTTCAACATCGAATCTGCCGAAGCCCTCGACACCGCCCGCAACTGCCTGATGGACACGTTGGGCTGTGGCCTGCTGGCGCTGCGGTTCCCCGATTGCACCAAACACCTCGGCCCCATTGTCGAGGGCACCGTCGTGCCATTCGGGGCGCGCGTGCCTGGCACTCCCTATCGCCTGGATCCGGTGAAAGCCGCGTGGGACATCGGCTGCATCGTGCGCTGGCTCGACTACAACGACACCTGGCTTGCGGCTGAATGGGGGCATCCGTCGGACAATCTCGGCGGGATTCTCGCGGTGGCTGATCACCTGTCGCAGAAACGTATCGCCAACGGCGAAGCGCCACTGACCGTGCGCGACGTGCTCGAAGCGATGATCATGGCCCACGAGATTCAAGGCGTGATCGCTCTGGAAAATTCGTTCAACCGCGTCGGCCTCGACCACGTTCTACTGGTGAAAGTCGCTTCGACCGCCGTCACCGCCAAACTGATGGGCGCCCGTCGCGAACAACTGCTGTCCGCGTTGTCCCATGCGTTCGCCGATGGTCAGGCGCTGCGCACTTATCGTCATGCGCCGAACGCCGGGTCGCGCAAGTCCTGGGCGGCGGGGGATGCCACCAGCCGCGGCGTGCGTCTGGCCGACATCGCGCTACGCGGCGAGATGGGCATTCCCGGGGTGTTGACGGCCAAACAGTGGGGCTTCTACGACGTATCGTTCAGCCACACCAACAACAATCTGGCGCTCAAGCAGGAAGGCAAACGCATCTTCAGCTTCTCGCGGCCCTACGGCAGTTACGTGATGGAAAACGTACTGTTCAAGATCAGCTTCCCCGCCGAATTCCACGCGCAAACGGCCTGCGAAGCGGCAGTGACCTTGCATCCTTTGGTGCGCAACCGCTTGCATGAAATCGACCGCATCGTCATCACCACCCATGAGTCAGCGATTCGCATCATCTCCAAGGTCGGGCCGCTGGCCAACGCCGCCGACCGCGATCACTGCCTGCAGTACATGACCGCCGTGCCGCTGGCGTTCGGCAATCTGCTGGCCGAACAGTACGAGGACGACTTCCACGCCGCGCACCCGATCATCGATGTACTGCGCGAGAAGATGGTCATCGTCGAAGATCCGCGTTTCACCCGCGAATACCTGGAGGCTGACAAGCGCTCGATTGCCAACGCGGTGCAGGTGTTTTTCAAGGACGGGACGAGCACCGAAAACGTGGTGGTCGAATACCCGATCGGCCATCGTCGGCGCCGGGTCGAAGGTATTCCATTGCTGGAGGACAAGTTCAAGGCGAATCTGCTGACACGATTCACTGCGCAGCGCAGCGGCGAGATCTTCGCATTGTGCAAGAATCAGGCGCAGCTTGAAGCGACCCCTGTGAATCGTTTCATCGACCTGTTTGTCATCTGACAACGCGAGCATTGAAGACCAATTGCGAGCGTGAGCCTGCTCACGCTAGCGGTGTGTCAGGCAACATCAATGCTGGATGTGCCGCCGCCTTCGCGGGCAAGCCCGCTCCCACAAGGTTTTGTGCCTGGCACAACATGCATGAACACTCTGAAACCCTGTGGGAGCGGGCTTGCCCGCGAAGGCGCCAAAGCAGACGCCGCAAATCTATTTGAAACGCCGCTCGACGCCTTTCTCCACCAGAATCTTCGCCGAAATCTCTTCCACCGAAAAATGCGTGGAGTTGATGTGCGGGATGTTCTCGCGGCGGAACAGGTTTTCCACTTCGCGCACTTCGAATTCGCATTGGGCGTAGCTCGAATAGCGGCTGTTGGGCTTGCGTTCGTTGCGAATCGCGGTGAGGCGGTCCGGGTCGATGGTCAGGCCGAACAGTTTGTGCTGATGGGCGCGCAGGGCGGTTGGCAGGGTCAGACGCTCCATGTCGTCTTCGGTCAACGGGTAGTTGGCCGCGCGGATGCCGAATTGCATCGCCATGTACAGGCACGTCGGCGTCTTACCACATCGCGACACGCCCACTAGTATCAGGTCGGCCTTGTCGTAATAGTGGGTGCGTGCGCCGTCATCGTTGTCGAGGGCGAAGTTCACCGCCTCGATACGCTCCATGTAATTGGAGTTGTGGCCGATCGAATGCGACTTGCCGACGGTGTAGGAGGAATGCTCGGTCAGCTCCTGTTCGAGCGGGGCGAGGAAGGTCGAGAAGATGTCGATCATGAAACCATTGGACGTTGCGAGAATCTCACGGATGTCCTGATTGACGATGGTGTCGAAGATGATCGGGCGGAAGCCGTCGGTTTCAGCGGCTTTGTTGATTTGTTGTACCATGGCCCGCGCTTTGTCCGCGTTGTCGATATACGGCCGCGTGAGCTTGGTGAAGGTAATGTTTTCGAACTGCGCCAGAAGGCTTTGACCCAGGGTTTCGGCGGTAATGCCGGTGCCATCGGAGATAAAGAAAGCAGATCGTTTCATTTGCACCTTGGGCCTTAAGCTAATGAGCATTCTTGGATATGATAGGCGCGATTTGCCGGCCGCCATTGGCCCGCATTCTCACTTATTTTCCAGGTCCAGGCCATACAGCCGGCCAACGCTCCCCCGAGCTGCCGGTTTCTGAGCTTTTCCAACACAGTTAGTGGAGAGATCACCTTGGTAGAGTACGTAGTTTCCCTCGATAAGCTCGGCAAACACGATGTTGAGCATGTGGGGGGCAAGAACGCATCCCTGGGCGAGATGATCAGCAACCTGGCGGGTGCCGGTGTGTCGGTCCCCGGCGGCTTTGCCACCACCGCGCAGGCCTATCGCGACTTTCTCGAACTGAGCGGCCTCAACGACCAGATCCACAAGGCTCTCGACGCCCTGGACGTCGATGACGTCAACGCGCTGGCCAAGACCGGTGCACAGATCCGTCAATGGATCATGGAAGCCGAATTCCCCGAAAAACTGAATACTGAGATCCGCACCGCGTTCGCTGCGCTGTCGGCCGGTAACCCTGACGTGGCCGTGGCCGTGCGTTCTTCCGCCACCGCCGAAGACTTGCCGGACGCCTCGTTCGCCGGTCAGCAGGAAACCTTCCTGAACATCCGTGGCGTGGAAAACGTTATCCGCGCCGCCAAAGAGGTGTTCGCTTCGCTGTTCAACGACCGCGCCATCTCCTACCGCGTGCACCAGGGCTTCGACCACAAGCTGGTCGCCCTGTCGGCTGGCGTGCAGCGCATGGTGCGTTCGGAAACCGGCACCGCCGGTGTGATGTTCACCCTCGATACCGAATCCGGTTTCCGTGACGTGGTGTTCATCACCGGCGCCTACGGTCTGGGCGAAACCGTCGTCCAAGGCGCGGTCAACCCGGATGAGTTCTACGTGCACAAAGGCACGCTGGAGGCGGGTCGCCCGGCGATCCTGCGTCGCAACCTGGGCAGCAAAGCCATCAAGATGATCTACGGCGACGAGGCCAAGGCCGGTCGTTCGGTGAAGACCGTCGATGTCGACAAGGCTGAACGCGCACGTTTCTGCCTGACCGACGCTGAAGTCAGCGAGCTGGCCAAGCAGGCGATGATCATCGAGAAGCACTACGGCTGCCCGATGGACATCGAGTGGGCCAAGGACGGTGACGACGGCAAGCTGTACATCGTGCAGGCCCGCCCGGAAACCGTGAAGAGCCGCACCCAGGCCAACGTCATGGAACGTTACCTGCTGAAAGAAACCGGCACCGTGCTGGTGGAAGGTCGTGCCATTGGCCAGCGCATCGGCGCCGGCAAAGTGCGGATCATCAAGGACGTCTCGGAAATGGACAAAGTCCAGGCCGGTGACGTGCTGGTCTCCGACATGACCGACCCGGACTGGGAGCCGGTGATGAAGCGCGCCAGCGCCATCGTCACCAACCGTGGCGGCCGTACCTGTCACGCGGCGATCATCGCCCGTGAACTGGGGATTCCGGCGGTGGTGGGTTGCGGCAACGCCACCCAACTGCTGAAGGATGGCCAGGGCGTGACTGTGTCCTGCGCCGAAGGCGACACCGGTTACATCTTCGAAGGCGAACTGGGCTTCGACGTCAAGAAAAACTCCGTGGACGCCATGCCGGAGCTGCCGTTCAAAATCATGATGAACGTCGGCAACCCGGACCGCGCCTTCGACTTCGCGCAGTTGCCGAACGCCGGTGTCGGCCTGGCCCGTCTGGAGTTCATCATCAACCGCATGATCGGTGTGCACCCGAAAGCGCTGTTGAATTACGACGGCCTGCCGCAGGAAATCAAGGACAGCGTCGACAAGCGCATCGCGGGCTACCACGATCCGGTCGGTTTCTACGTCGAAAAACTGGTGGAAGGCATCAGCACCCTCGCGGCCGCGTTTTGGCCGAAGAAGGTCATCGTGCGTCTGTCGGACTTCAAGTCCAACGAGTACGCCAACCTGATCGGCGGCAAGCTGTACGAGCCGGAAGAAGAAAACCCGATGCTCGGCTTCCGTGGTGCTTCGCGTTACATCAGCGAATCGTTCCGCGATTGTTTCGAGCTTGAGTGCCGCGCGCTGAAACGCGTGCGCAACGAGATGGGCCTGACCAACGTCGAAATCATGGTGCCGTTCGTCCGTACCCTGGGCGAAGCCAGCCAGGTGGTCGATCTGCTCGCCGAAAACGGCCTGGCCCGTGGCGACAACGGCCTGCGCGTGATCATGATGTGCGAACTGCCATCCAACGCGATTCTCGCTGAAGAATTCCTCGAATTCTTTGACGGTTTCTCGATCGGTTCCAACGACCTGACCCAGCTGACCCTGGGCCTGGACCGTGACTCCGGGATCATCGCGCACCTGTTCGACGAGCGTAATCCGGCGGTCAAGAAGCTGCTGGCCAACGCGATTGCCGCGTGCAACAAGGCCGGCAAGTACATCGGCATTTGCGGTCAGGGCCCTTCGGATCACCCGGACCTGGCCAAATGGCTGATGGAGCAGGGCATCGAAAGCGTGTCGCTGAACCCGGATTCTGTGCTGGAAACCTGGTTCTTCCTCGCTGAAGGTCAGGCCCAGGCTTGATACCTATGTGAACGGCCTGCTCCCACAAGGGGCGGGATTTGAGATTTGAGTAGGGCGGGCTCCTGTAGATGCCGCCCTTTTTTGTGCAAGAGCATTATGCAAAGCAGCAGCAACCTGTTTCCTGTCGCCCTGATCAGCGCCGAGCGTCGCGGTGATCTGAGCGAAGACGTGTATCGACTCAAACCCGGCAACAGTCCCGACTGGTCCGTGGAAATCGCCGTGACCCGCTTGGGCATGGCGGATGACACGGCGCCGCGCGGCGTGCCGGTGATTTTGCTGCATGGCAGTTTTTCCAACCGGCGCTTCTGGTTTTCCCCCAAAGGCCTGGGCCTGGGCGCTTACCTGACGCGTCTGGGCTTCGACGTGTGGATCCCTGAGATGCGCGGTCACGGCCTGTCGCAGCGCAACGAGGACTACCGGCGCAACCGCGTGGCTGACTACGCCCGTTACGATCTGCCGGCGATTGCCGCGTTCGTCCGTGAGCAGAGCGGGCAGGTTCCGCACTGGATCGGCCATTCGCTGGGTGGCATTACCCTGGCGGCGGCGCTCGGTGGCGAATACCTCGGCGAGCCGGCGGTGGCCTCGGCAGCGTTTTTCGGCACGCAGGTCAGCCGCACTTATTGGCCGTTGAAGATCCCGCCGGTGGAGTGGAGCGGACGCTTCATTCTCAAGCGTTTTGCGCAATTGTCCGGCTCACGCCTCAAGCGCGGCCCGGAAGACGAGCCGATCGGTCTGGCGCTGGAAAGCATGCGCTGGTACGGCCTGTTCGGCCGTTTTGGCGACAAGGACAAGGATTGGTGGGCAGGGCTTGCCGAGGTTCAGGTGCCAGTGCTGGCCGTGACGGCGGCGGGGGATCACCAGGATCCGGCGTGGGCCTGTCGCAAACTGTTCGAGCAGATCGGCTCCGAGCACAAACAGTTCGTCAATCTGGGGCGCGAGCAGGGCTTCAGCGACAACTTCGGGCATGTCGAGATGCTGGTGAGCAAAGCGGCGCAGGCCGAGGTCTGGCCACTGGTGGCGCGTTGGTTGAGCGATCAGCAGACGCCGTTGCTCGGCGACAAGCCGGATCTTGCTGCTGCGGTCTGAGCCGGGTGCTCTGAAAAGGGCATTTCGTTCAGGTCGGCTTGCGGCTAAGATATGACGCATTGTGCGGTTCTGGTCATATTTGGTGGCTGTTTAGCTATTACGTTTCAGCGTTTGTTCAGGTTCGTTCAGCGACCATTGCATGAACTAAGGTAAACAGCGACCGCCGGGACTCGTTTCAACAGAGTGCGACATCCTAGATCGTCTTCCTTTTTACAGGAGTTTCTCGATGAACCATTACCTTACGCCTGACCTGTGCGACGCCTATCCGGAGCTGGTGCAGGTGCTGGAGCCGATGTTCAGCAATTTCGGCGGCCGTGATTCCTTCGGCGGCGAAATCGTGACCATCAAATGTTTCGAAGACAACTCGCTGGTCAAGGAGCAAGCCGAACTCAAGGGCAACGGCAAGGTGCTGGTGGTCGATGGCGGCGGTTCGCTGCGCCGCGCGCTGCTGGGCGACATGATCGCCGAGAAAGCTGCGAAAAACGGCTGGGAAGGGATGGTCATCTACGGTTGCATCCGTGATGTCGATGTTATTGCCCAGACCGATCTCGGCGTTCAGGCGTTGGCCAGCCATCCGATGAAGACCGAAAAACGTGGCATCGGTGATCTCAATGTAGCGGTGACTTTCGCTGGCGTGACGTTCCATCCGGGCCATTACATCTATGCGGACAACAACGGCGTGATCGTTTCGCCGAGCCCGCTGCAGATGCCTGAATAAGTTTTTCGACAAAGGGATGCGGATGTTCGAGGAAGAAAACGCGCAGTGGGGGCTGGTGCACGCCCTGGTGCTGGACGGTAAAGGCGGTGCGCGTTCGATTGCCCGGACTGAACTCGACGATCTGCAGCTGCAGGCCCATGAGAGCCTGTGGCTGCATTGGGATCGCAGTCATCCGCAAACCCAGACCTGGCTGCGCAAATCCAGCGGCCTGAATGAATTCGCCTGCGACCTGCTGCTGGAAGAGAACACTCGGCCGCGCCTGCTGCCGTTGCCGGATGCCGAGTTGCTGCTGTTTCTGCGCGGGGTCAACCTCAACCCGGGGGCCGAGCCGGAAGACATGGTCTCGGTGCGGATTTTCGCCTCCGCCCAGCGCGTCATCTCGCTGCGTCTGCGCCCGTTGCGCGCCACCGATGAACTGCTGGCGCTGCTGAGCGAAGGCAAAGGCCCGAAAACCTCCTCTGAGCTGATCCTGTACCTGGCGCAATTCCTCACCCACAAGGTGCAGGATCTGGTCACGTGCCTGTCGGAACTGGTCGATGAAGAGGAAGAAAAGCTCGATGCCGACGAACGGTATACCCCCGAACATGGCTCGATTTTGCACATCCGTCGCAGGGCGGCCGGACTGAAGCGTTTTCTGGCGCCGCAGCGGGATATTTTCGGACAACTTACGCGGATAAAACTGCCGTGGTTTGTCGATGATGATGCTGACTACTGGAACGAATTGAACAACAGCCTGACCCGCTATCTCGAAGAGCTGGAACTGACCCGAGAGCGCATGGGGCTTGTGCTGGAGGCCGAAGACCGGCGTTTGAACGTGCGTATGAATCGCACGATGTACCGCTTCGGCATCATCACCTGCATCTTCTTGCCGATGAGTTTTCTCACCGGTCTATTGGGTATCAACGTGGGCGGCATTCCGTTCTCGAGCAGCCCTTATGGTTTCCTGATTGCCTGTCTGACAGTGCTGGCGATGGCCATCGGTCAATGGTGGTTATTCCGCCGTTTGCGCTGGGTGTGAATATGCAACATGTGACCCGACCAAATTTGCCCGCGTCTTTCACAGACATCACGAGAGGTGCGTATGCACGATCCGTTTGAACAGTCTTTGCGCGACATGCTCAACGCCTCGCCGTCCAGCCGTGACGACGACGCATGCCTGGGTCGCGTACTCAAAACCGCCAACCGTCAGGTGGGCGCCGGTGATCTGTTCAGCCTGCTGGGCCGCTGGCTGCCCGCGCTGATGATCGCCCTGAATAACGGATCGGCCCACGTTTCGCCGGTTTCCCGTCTTCGTAAAACTACTGCACGCACTGCTGATAAGGCTGATTGAATATGGAACTTGATCTCTGGACTCAGAGCCTCGTCACGGCAATGACTGCGTTGTGGACCAAAGTCGCCAATTTCATCCCGAACCTGTTCGGCGCACTGGTGGTGCTGCTGTTGGGCTTCGTGGTGGCCAAGTTGCTCGATACCTTGCTGTCCAAATTGCTCGCCAAACTGGGCCTTGATCGCCTGATGGGTGGCACCGGTCTGACCAAGTTGATGTCGCGGGCCGGCCTGCAAGTGCCGATCTCGACCTTGATCGGCAAGATCGTCTACTGGTTCGTTCTGCTGATTTTTCTGGTTTCTGCAGCAGAGTCCCTTGGACTTGAGCGAGTTTCAGCTACGCTGGACATGCTGGCGTTGTATTTGCCGAAAGTTTTCGGCGCCGCGCTGGTGTTGCTGGTCGGTGTTTTGCTCGCGCAATTGGCCAATGGCCTGGTGCGCGGGGCGGCAGAAGGCGTAGGGCTGGACTACGCTTCGGGTTTGGGCCGTATTGCCCAGGGGCTGGTGATCATCATCAGCATCTCGGTCGCGATCAGTCAGCTTGAGGTCAAGACCGACCTGCTGAACCATGTGATCGTCATCGTATTGATTACCGTTGGTCTGGCCGTAGCGCTGGCCATGGGGTTGGGAAGCCGGGAAATTGCCGGTCAGATTCTTGCGGGAATCTATGTGCGTGAGTTGTATCAGGTTGGGCAACAAGTGCGTGTTGGCGAGGTCGAAGGCCAGATCGAAGAGATCGGCACGGTTAAAACCACATTGCTGACCGATGAGGGTGAGCTAGTCTCACTTTCCAATCGGATCCTGCTGGAACAGCATGTGAGTAGCCGCTAACCCGGCAAACCCTGCTAATGTATGCCGCCGCAAAATGCCCTGAGAGGGGTGCGGCGGACATTGACCTGACTGTCGGCACGACTTGTTTTGAATAAAGCCCAAACGCTATCCACGCGCTATGACCCCCGTGAGCTCTCTGATGAGGAGTTGGTCGCGCGCTCGCATACCGAGCTGTTTCACGTGACACGCGCCTATGAAGAGCTGATGCGGCGTTACCAGCGAACATTATTTAACGTTTGTGCGAGATATCTTGGGAACGATCGCGACGCAGACGATGTCTGTCAGGAAGTGATGCTTAAGGTGTTGTACGGCCTGAAGAACTTCGAGGGGAAATCGAAGTTCAAAACCTGGCTCTACAGCATCACGTATAACGAATGCATCACGCAGTATCGGAAGGAACGGCGAAAGCGTCGCTTGATGGACGCCTTGAGTCTGGACCCGCTGGAAGAAGCGTCGGAAGAGAAGGCGCCGAAACCCGAGGAGAAGGGCGGACTCGATCGCTGGCTGGTGTATGTGAACCCGATTGACCGTGAAATTCTGGTGCTACGATTTGTCGCAGAGCTGGAGTTTCAGGAGATCGCAGACATCATGCACATGGGTTTGAGTGCGACAAAAATGCGGTACAAACGTGCTCTAGACAAATTGCGTGAGAAATTTGCAGGCATTGCTGAAACTTAGTTCAGCGCAAATATCTCTTACGTGTAGGCAAGTTCTGATAGACTTGCCGCCGAGTTGTCCCCCGGTTTGCGGGACTGCTTCACAATCACCAGATGGGGATTTAACGGATGAAACTGAAAAACACCTTGGGCTTGGCCATTGGTTCTCTTATTGCCGCTACTTCGTTCGGCGCACTGGCACAAGGCCAAGGCGCAGTTGAAGGCGAGATCAACTACAAGAAGCAGTACAACGACAGCATTGATCATGTCGAAGACGGCTTCAACCCAGGCGCCAAAATCGGTTACTTCCTGACCGATGACGTCTCGATCAACTTCGGCTGGGATCGTAACAACCACACCCGTTCGAACGACGGTACCGGCAGCCAGAAACTGCGTGGTGACAACTTCGGTCTGACCGCTCAATACCACTTCAACAACGCTGGCGACGCTCTGCGTCCATACGTTGAAGGTGGCGTTAAGCACGGCAACCTGACCAACGTAGCTGCTGACGGCCACACCGGTCGCGACCAGTCGACTTTCCTGACTGCTGGCGCTGGCGTTAAGTACTACTTCGCCGAAAACTTCTTCGCCCGTGCTGGCGTAGAAGCTGACTACAAACTGGACAACGGCCGTTGGGACTACGCTCCATCGGTTGGTCTGGGTGTGAACTTCGGTGGCGGCGGCAAGCCAGCTGCTGCTCCAGTTCCAGCTCCGGCTGAAGTCTGCTCCGACAGCGACAACGACGGCGTTTGCGACAACGTTGACAAGTGCCCGGACACCCCAGCCAACGTAACTGTTGACGCTGATGGCTGCCCAGCAGTTGCTGAAGTTGTTCGTGTAGAGCTGGACGTGAAATTCGACTTCGACAAGTCGGTCGTCAAGCCAAACAGCTACGCTGACATCAAGAACCTGGCTGACTTCATGAAGCAGTACCCAGCCACTCACACCACTGTTGAAGGTCACACTGACTCCGTCGGTCCTGACGCTTACAACCAGAAACTGTCCGAGCGTCGTGCAAACGCCGTTAAGCAAGTTCTGACCCAGCAGTACGGTGTTGAGTCGTCCCGCGTTCAGTCGATCGGCTACGGCGAATCCCGCCCAGTTGCTGACAACAAAACTGAAGCTGGCCGTGCTGTTAACCGTCGCGTAGAAGCGCAGGTTGAAGCTCAAGCTAAGTAATTAGCTGCCGCTACGAGAAAAGCCCGGCTCAGGCCGGGCTTTTCTTTGCCTGCGATTTGGCTTTGAAGCTATAAAGATCGCAGCCTGCGGCAGCTCCTACACGGTATCCGCACACATCCTGTAGGAGCTGCCGAAGGCTGCGATCCTTTGATCTTCTGCAAAGGCAGCCACTGCACCAATGACCAGAATGGCCGGGCTCTTCAGTCCAAACCTGCAAGCGTCGTCACCCATGCTCATCAGATCACTGCGGCACTCGCGCTGTTCTGGCAGAGAGGCATTTTCTATCATCGTCACTGGCATATCCGCCGCCATCCCGCCCGCCAACAACTGATCGCGGATCTCGTCCAGTTTGGCCACCCCCATGTAGATCACCAGTGTCGTACCGCCTTGCGCCAGCGCCTGCCAGTTCAATTGGCTATCGTCCTGGGTATGCGCGGTGACCAGCGTCACCCCGCGCGCCACGCCGCGCAACGTCAGCGGAATATCACACTGTGTCGCGCCAGCAAGGCCGGCGGTAATGCCGTTGACCAGCTCGACCTCAATCCCACGTTCGCGCAACCAATGCGCCTCCTCACCACCACGGCCGAAAATGCACGGATCACCGCCTTTGAGCCGCACCACGCATAGGCCTTGGCGGGCATAACGCAGCATCAGCCGATGGATGAAGGCCTGCGGCGTCGAGCGACAGCCACCGCGCTTGCCCACGGCAATGATTCGCGCCGTAGGGCAATGCTCCAGCACGGCGTCATTGACCAGGTCGTCAATCAACACCACCTTTGCTTCGCGCAACGCGCGTACCGCTTTGAGCGTCAGCAACTCGGGATCACCGGGGCCTGCGCCCACCAGCCAGACTTTTGCATTCATGGTGTTTTCCTTCAGATGACCGATACCGGCTGCAGATCAGCGGCCAGCAAACGCTTGATTTCAGGGACACACGAGCCGCATTGCGCGCCGCACCCCAGTTGTTGTTTGAGACCTTGCAGATCCAGGCCTTGGCGAATTCCGGCACACACCGCGCTGTGACTGACGTTTTTGCAGTTGCACAGGGTTTTGCCCGGATTGGCCTGAATGCCGGCATTGCCGGGTGGCGCACTCATCGGCGCCAGAAGCCAGCGGCGCAGTTGTTCATCGGCGCGACCCTCCAGCCACAAGCCTTGCAGCCAGTGCTGAGCCAGGGTTTCGCCCGCGAGGCGGATTGCGGTGATTCGGCCGTTTTCGATGCGTACCCGTTTGCCAATGGCGCGGCGCGGGTCGTCGTAGGCCAGCACTGGACCGTCGAGCAGCGTCAGGCACTGGTCGATGTCGCGCAGCCGTTGCGGCTCTGGCGGCGTGACGCTGGCAGCGCGTATCAGCAGCGCGGGCCGCTCACGTCCGACAAGGCTGAGGCTCACATAGGAAAACGCCTCGCAGAGAGGTCGTAGCGTCTCGAAATGCCGTTGAACATCGCCCTCGATCAGGGCGAACAAGTGCCATGGCAGATTTACCGCTTCCAGACGCACGCCGCTGTGTTTGAGTTCGGGCTGTTTCGACAAAGGATCGAAGGCCGGCAAGGTCAGACTGTTGACCCCGCCCTTGAGAAACCGGTCGCCCCAATGCATCGGCAGAAATGCCTGACCGGGGCGCACGCCGTCATCGCTGTCGACCGCGACGATAACGGCACCGCGCCGACTCTTCAGGTTGACCAGATCCCCCGGCTGCAAGCGCTGCCGGCGTAACTCGTCCGGGTGCAGGCTTAACACGGCTTCGCTGACATGCCCGAACAATTGCGCTGCCGTGCCGGTGCGGCTCATGCCGTGCCATTGATCGCGCAGGCGGCCGGTGATCAGCGTCAGTGGGAACCGTGCATCGCGTTGTTCTTTGGCGGCGCGATAAGGATCGGCGACGAACTGCGCGCGACCGTTAGCCGTGGGAAAAATCCCGTCGCCATACAAGCGTGCCGTGCCTTGCCGGGCGCCGACCGGAAAAGGCCATTGCTGCGGTCCCAGTTCATCAATCAATTGATGGCTGAGGCCCGACAAGTCTAGATCGCGTCCACGGGTCAGTTGTTTGTATTCGTCGAACAACTGCGCCGGCTGCTCGAAAGCAAACAGGCTCGGCTGAAGTGGGCGCAGACGTTTCTCCAGCCGCTGTGCGAAATCCACGGTGATCGCCCAGTCCGGCCGTGCTTCGCCCGGTGGGAGAATGGCCTGCCGTACGTGGGAAATGCGCCGTTCGGAGTTGGTCACTGAGCCTTGCTTCTCGCCCCAACTGGCTGCGGGTAACAACAGGTCGGCGAAGGCGGCGGTCTCGGTGGTGCGGAAGGCTTCCTGCAACACCACGAACGGGCAGGTCTGCAGCGCCTCGCGCACCGCCTGTTGATCAGGCATGGACTGTGCGGGATTGGTGCAGGCAATCCACAGCGCCTTGATCTGCCCGCTGCGCATCCGCTCGAACAGCTCGATAGCGCTGAGGCCGCTGGTTTGAGGCAGTTGATCGACACCCCAACAGGCTGCCACTTCGTCGCGATGCTTAGGATTGGCCGCTTCACGATGACCGGGCAGCAAATTGGACAGGCTGCCGGTTTCCCGCCCGCCCATGGCATTTGGCTGACCGGTCAAAGAGAAAGGTCCTGCACCCGGGCGGCCGATTTGCCCGGTGGCCAGGTGCAGATTGATCAGCGCGCTGTTTTTTGCGCTGCCAGCGGTGGACTGATTCAGGCCCATGCACCACAGCGACAGGAAACTTGGCGCGGTGCCCACCCATTCGGCGCACTGCTGCAATTGCTCGACACTGATCCCGCACAGTTGCGCAACCAATTGCGGGGTGTAGTCGCGCACCAGATTTTTCAGCTCAGGCAAACCGTCGGTGTGCGCCTTGATGAAGTCGCGGTCGATCCAGTCTTCCCACAGCAGCAGATGCAAAATCCCATGGAACAGTGCGACATCGGTGCCGGGCAGAATCGCCAGATGCAAGTCGGCCAACTCACAGGTGTCGGTGCGCCGGGGATCGATGACGATGACCTTCATCTGCGGCCGGCGCGATTTTGCCTCTTCCAGGCGTCGGAAAAGGATTGGGTGGGCGTAGGCCATGTTACTGCCGGCGATCATCACGCAATCGCTCAGCTCCAGATCCTCGTAACTGCACGGCGGCGCATCGGCGCCGAGGCTGCGCTTGTAACCGACCACCGCCGACGACATGCACAGCCGGGAATTGCTGTCGATGTTGTTGGTGCCGACCAGTGCTCGTGCCAATTTGTTGAAGGCGTAATAGTCCTCGGTCAGCAACTGCCCGGAAATGTAAAACGCCACGCTGTCCGGGCCGTGTTCGGCGATGGTTTGGGCAAAGACCTGGGTCGCGTGATCCAGCGCCGTATCCCAGTCGCAACGGCTGCGCGCCAGGCCTTTGCCCAGGCGCAGCTCCGGGTACAGCGCCCGGGCAGCCAGATCGCCGGTCAAGTGCAGGGTCGAGCCTTTGCTGCACAGTTTGCCGAAGTTGGCCGGATGCGCCGGATCGCCGCTGACGCCGAGAATGCGCTCGCCGTCATGCTCGATCAGCACGCCGCAGCCGACGCCGCAGTAGCAGCAGGTCGAGGCGGTCGTCTGGCGGTTCATCAGACCGCTTCCCGCAGGGCCAATTGCACGCGGCCGTTTTCGACCCGGGCCGGATGATGGTGCGCGCAGCCGATGTCCGGAGCCTGGGCCTCGCCGGTTTGCAGGTCGATTTGCCAGTTGTGCAGCGGGCAGGCCACGCGTTTGCCGTAGATCAAACCTTGTGACAGCGGCCCACCCTTGTGCGGGCAGCGGTCGTCAAGGGCGAAAACCTCGTCATCGCTCGTCCGAAAAATCGCGATGTCACCTTTCGGCCCGGCAATGATCCGCGAACCAAGGGCATTGATCTCTTCCAGGGCACAGATATCGAGCCAGTTCATGCCGGCACCTCCAGGTTTTTCACGGGGATCACGTCGAATTCTTTCTTCAGTTGCGGCTGCGCGAGGCGCTCTTTCCACGGGTCTTGTTCGAACGACAGGGAGAACTGCAGGCGCTCATTCAGGGCCTTGCGGCGCTCGGGGTCTTCCAGCACGGCTTTCTTGATGTGCTCCATGCCAACCCGTTGCAGGTAGTGCACGGTGCGTTCGAGGTAGAAGGCTTCTTCGCGATAGAGCTGCAGAAACGCGCCGTTGTACTCGCGGACTTCCTCGGCGGTTTTCAGCTTGACGAAGAACTCGGCGACCTCCGTCTTGATCCCGCCGTTGCCGCCGATGTACATCTCCCAGCCGGAGTCGACGCCGATGATTCCTACGTCCTTGATCCCCGCTTCCGAGCAGTTGCGTGGGCATCCGGAGACAGCGAGTTTCACTTTGTGTGGCGACCACATGTTGAACAGGTCGTGCTCAAGCTCAATGCCCAACTGCGTCGAATTCTGCGTGCCGAAGCGGCAGAACTCGCTGCCGACGCAGGTTTTCACGGTGCGGATGGATTTGCCGTAGGCGTGGCCGGAGGGCATGTCGAGGTCCTTCCAGACGCCGGGCAAGTCCTGTTTCTTGATGCCGAGCAAGTCAATGCGCTGACCGCCGGTGACCTTGACCATGGGTACGTTGTACTTGTCGGCCACGTCGGCGATGCGCCGCAATTCCGAAGGGTTGGTCACGCCGCCCCACATCCGTGGCACCACCGAATAGGTGCCGTCCTTCTGAATGTTGGCGTGGGCGCGTTCGTTGATCAGGCGCGATTGCGGATCGTCCTTGGCTTCGCCGGGCCAGGTGGAAATCAGGTAGTAGTTCAGCGCAGGACGGCAGGTGGCGCAGCCATTCGGGGTGCGCCAGTTGAGGTAGCTCATGGTGCCGGCGATGCTCAGCAGATGCTGTTCGCGGATCGCCTGGCGGATCTGCCCGTGGTTGAGGTCGCTGCAACCGCAGATGGCTTTTTCGCTTTTCGGTTTGACGTCCGCCGCGCCGCCGACGGTGTTGATCAGGATCTGCTCGACCAGCCCGGCGCAGGAGCCGCAGGAACTTGCAGCCTTGGTGTGCTTCTTCACGTCATCGACGCTGAACAAGCCGTGTTCCTGAATCGCCTTGACGATGGTGCCCTTGCACACGCCGTTGCAGCCGCAGACTTCGGCGGTGTCGGCCATGGCCATGGCTTTGTCCTGGCCCTGATGTCCTACGTCGCCGATAGAATTTTCACCGAACATCAGGTGATCGCGGATCTCGCCGATGGCGTGATTCTCACGAATCTGTCGGAAATACCAACCGCCATCTGCCGTATCGCCGTACAGACAGGCGCCGACCAGCACGTCATCCTTGATCACCAGTTTTTTGTACACGCCGCCGATTGGATCGGAGAGGGTGATGGTTTCGGTGCCTTCGCCGCCCATGAAATCGCCGGCGGAAAACAGGTCGATGCCGGTGACTTTCAATTTGGTCGAGGTCACCGAACCCTGATACCGGGCGAAACCCAGTTGCGCGAGGTGGTTGGCGCACACCTTGGCCTGTTCGAACAGCGGCGCCACCAGGCCATAAGCGATGCCGCGATGGCTGGCGCACTCGCCAATGGCATAGATGCGCGGATCGTAGGTTTGCAGGGTGTCATTGACCAGAATCCCGCGATTGCACGGGATGCCGGCGCGTTCCGCCAGTTCGGTGTTGGGGCGGATGCCGGCCGCCATCACCACCAGATCGGCAGGGATGATCTCGCCGTTCTTGAACTGCACCGAGCCGACCCGGCCATTGCCCGCGTCGTGCAGAGCCTGGGTCTGCTCGCACAGACGAAAGTGCAGGCCACGGGCTTCGAGGGCGCTTTGCAGCAGTTGCCCGCTGGTCTTGTCCAGTTGCCGCTCCAGCAGCCATTCGCCGATGTGCACCACCGTGACGTGCATGCCGCGCAGCATCAGGCCGTTGGCGGCTTCGAGGCCAAGCAGGCCGCCGCCGATGACCACCGCGTGCTTGTGGGTTCGGGCGGTGTCGATCATGGCCTGGGTGTCGGCGATGTCGCGGTAACCGATCACCCCCTGCAAGTCATTGCCGGGGATCGGCAGAATGAACGGTGTCGAACCGGTGGCGATCAGCAGGCGATCATATTCGGCCTCGGTGCCGTCTTCGGCGATCACCCGGCGTTTGACCCGGTCGATCTGTACCACCTTGCGGTTGAGCAGCAATTTGATGTGGTTTTCCAGGTACCAGTCGAGGTCGTTGAGGACGATCTCTTCGAAGGTCTGCTCACCGGCCAGCACCGGCGACAGCAGGATGCGGTTGTAGTTGGTGTGCGGTTCGGCACCGAAGACCGTGATGTCGTACAGCTCGTTGCTCAGCTTGAGCAGTTCTTCCAGGGTGCGAACCCCGGCCATGCCATTGCCGATCATCACCAGTTTGAGTTTTTTCATCAGGTTCTCCGGGGAGCGGTGGCTGGCCTCTTGTGGGCAGTCAGGCCGTGCTCGACAAAAGTTGCGCAAACAAAAAAAGGCGTCCCGCTAGTTGCCTAGCGAGGACGCCTTTGTCCTGGTCCCGTTCTCTCGGGAAGCGCAACCTTCGTCGTTGAAGGTTGGGCTTTATGTATGGTGAAACGGGTAATGCAGTGGTTGTGCCAAGTGGCAGGATGGCGTGTTTATTAGGCGGAAGCGGTTATAGACGGGATTTTTTGCACCGAATCGACGCGGGTTGCTCGTTCGCGGGGCATTCAGGCAGACAGAATTGCTGTGATTGGGGTGGTCTCTTCGCGAGCAGGCTCGCTTGTATGTTTAGACTTGAAGGGGTGGG
>NZ_MVOO01000028.1:0-37547 GCF_002156405.1 Pseudomonas sp. SCPG-7
CGCTATCCGTGAAGGCGGTCGTACCGTCGGCGCTGGCGTCGTAGCCAAAATCATCGAGTAATTCTCTTTTATAGAGTCTGCTTGATGAATTGAAAAAGCCCCCGCTCAGCGGGGGCTTTTTTATTGGGTTGACACCTATCTGGGGCGTCTATAGAATTGCGCCTCCTTTTAACGGGCGTATTGCGCCCGGTGGGAATAGCAGCCGGAGTCTGAAATCCAATGCAAAATCAGCAAATCCGTATCAGGTTGAAGGCTTTCGACCATCGCCTGATCGACCAATCAACCCAGGAAATCGTGGAAACCGCGAAACGTACTGGTGCTCAAGTGCGTGGTCCAATTCCACTGCCTACCCGTAAAGAGCGGTTCACCGTTCTGGTTTCCCCGCACGTCAACAAAGACGCGCGTGACCAGTACGAAATCCGCACTCATAAGCGCGTTCTGGACATCGTCCAGCCAACGGATAAAACCGTTGATGCTCTTATGAAGCTTGATCTTGCGGCCGGTGTGGAAGTGCAGATCAGCCTCGGCTAAGACTCGGTCTTGGTCGTGTAACGCTCTGAAATGGGCGGCCATAGCGGGTGAAAGCCCCGTACACTCATGAGGTTTACAACATGACTATTGGTGTAGTCGGTCGTAAATGCGGTATGACCCGTATTTTCACCGAAGAAGGTGTCTCCATTCCGGTCACGGTCATTGAGATCGAGCCGAATCGCGTCACCCAGTTCAAAACTGAAGAGACCGATGGCTATCGTGCAGTGCAAGTCACTGTCGGCGAGCGTCGTGCTTCGCGTGTAACAGCAGCTCAAGCTGGTCACTTCGCTAAAGCGAACGTTGCCGCTGGTCGTACCACCATGGAATTCCGTCTTGAAGAAGGCGAGTACCAGGCTGGCGATCTGATCAACGCTGAAATCTTCGCCGCTGGTCAACTGGTTGATGTAACCGGTCAGTCCAAGGGTAAAGGCTTCCAGGGTACGATCAAGCGTTGGAATTTCCGCGGGCAAGATAACACCCACGGTAACTCCGTATCCCACCGCGTCCCAGGCTCTATCGGCCAGTGCCAGACTCCTGGTCGTGTATTCAAGGGCAAAAAAATGTCCGGTCATATGGGCGCTGAGCGCGTGACCGTGCAGTCCCTGGAAGTAGTGCGCGTGGACGCTGAACGCAATCTGTTGTTGGTCAAGGGCGCTGTTCCTGGCGCTACTGGCGGCAACCTGGTTGTACGTCCAGCAGCCAAGGCTCGCGGTTAAGGGGAAGCTGACATGCAATTAAATGTAAATGACGCTCAAGCGATCGAAGTTTCCGAACTGACATTTGGCGGCGAGTTCAACGAGACGCTGGTTCACCAAGCAGTCGTGGCCTACATGGCCGGCGGCCGTCAAGGTAGCAAGCAGCAAAAGACCCGTTCCGACGTTCGTGGTGGCGGCAAGCGCCCATGGCGTCAGAAAGGTACTGGCCGTGCTCGTGCCGGTACTATCCGTAGCCCAATCTGGCGTGGCGGCGGTACCACTTTCGCAGCTCGTCCACAGGATCACTCCCAGAAGCTGAACAAGAAGATGTATCGCGCAGCAATGCGTTCCATCCTTGCTGAGCTGGTGCGTACTGATCGTCTGGTCGTGGTTCAGGATTTCGCTGTTGAAACTCCGAAAACCAAAGATCTGCTGGGCAAGCTGAACAACATGAGCCTGACCGATGTTCTCATCGTGTCGGACGCTGTTGATCAGAACCTGTACCTGGCTGCTCGTAACCTGCCACACGTAGATGTACGTGACGTGCAAGGTTCCGATCCAGTTAGTCTGATCGCATACGACAAGGTGTTGATCACCGTGTCGGCCGTGAAGAAATTCGAGGAGCTGCTGGGATGAACCAGGAACGCGTATTTAAAGTTCTGCTTGGCCCGCACGTTTCCGAGAAGGCTACGGTTCTGGCAGACAAGAAAGGCCAGTTCGTTTTCAAGGTTGCTACTGATGCAACCAAGCTGGAAATCAAGAAGGCCGTCGAAAGCCTGTTCAGCGTGAAAGTAGAGCGCGTCACTACCCTTAACGTTCTGGGTAAGAGCAAGCGCACTGCTCGCGGTCTGGGCAAGCGTAATGACTGGAAGAAGGCAGTTATCTCCCTTCAGCCAGGCCAAGATCTCGATTTCAGCAGCAGTGCTGAGTAAGGAAGGGGTGCATCATGGCAATCGTTAAATGCAAACCGACTTCCCCTGGCCGCCGTTTTGTGGTCAAGGTGGTCAACCAGGAGCTGCATAAAGGCGCTCCTCACGCACCGCTGCTCGAGAAAAAATCGAAGACTGGTGGTCGTAACAACAATGGCCGTATTACCACTCGTCACATCGGTGGTGGTCATAAGCAGCATTACCGTATGGTCGATTTCCGTCGCAACGACAAAGATGGCATCGTCGCCACTGTCGAGCGTATCGAATACGATCCAAACCGTACCGCTCACATCGCACTGCTCTGCTACGCAGACGGCGA
Organism: Pseudomonas sp. SCPG-7; assembly: GCF_002156405.1. Classification (NCBI taxonomy): domain Bacteria; kingdom Pseudomonadati; phylum Pseudomonadota; class Gammaproteobacteria; order Pseudomonadales; family Pseudomonadaceae; genus Pseudomonas; species Pseudomonas sp. SCPG-7. The sequence continues at coordinate 2,475 of NZ_MVOO01000028.1, forward strand.
GCGTCGCTACATTATCGCCCCTAAAGGCGTGAGTGCTGGCGACCAGCTGATCGCAGGCGCTCTGGCTCCAATCAAGCCAGGCAACGCTCTGCAACTGCGCAACATTCCAGTCGGTTCTACCGTACACGGCATCGAACTGAAGCCAGGTAAAGGCGCACAGATCGCTCGTTCCGCTGGTGCTTCGGCTCAGCTGATCGCTCGTGAAGGCGTGTACGTTACCCTGCGTCTGCGTTCCGGTGAAATGCGTAAAGTCCTGGCTGAATGCCGTGCGACCCTGGGCGAAGTCTCGAACTCCGAGCACAGCCTGCGTTCGCTGGGTAAAGCTGGTGCCAAGCGCTGGCGTGGCGTTCGCCCAACCGTTCGTGGTGTTGCCATGAACCCGGTTGACCACCCACATGGTGGTGGTGAAGGTCGTACCTCTGGTGGTCGTCATCCGGTATCGCCATGGGGCTTCCCGACCAAGGGCGCGAAGACTCGTGGTAATAAGCGTACCGACAAAATGATCGTCCGTCGTCGCAAGTAAATAGAGGGATACGACAGTGCCACGTTCTCTGAAAAAAGGTCCTTTTATTGATCTTCACCTACTGAAGAAGATCGAAGTGGCGGCGGAAAAGAACGATCGCAAACCAATTAAGACTTGGTCGCGTCGTTCGATGATCCTGCCACAAATGGTCGGTCTGACCATTGCTGTACACAACGGCCGTCAGCACGTCCCAGTTCTCGTGAACGAAGACATGGTTGGCCATAAACTGGGCGAGTTCGCCGGTACCCGCACTTATCGTGGGCACGTGGCTGACAAGAAAGCCAAGCGTTAAGGGGTAAGGAAATGGAAGTAGCCGCTAAGTTGTCGGGCGCTCGAATCTCCGCCCAGAAAGCCCGCTTGGTCGCCGACCAGATCCGCGGGAAGAAGGTGGGCGAAGCGCTCAACCTGTTGGCTTTCAGCAGTAAGAAAGCCGCCGAGATCATGAAAAAAGTGCTGGAGTCGGCCGTAGCCAACGCCGAGCATAACGAAGGCGCAGACGTTGATGACCTGAAGGTCAGCACCGTTTTCGTCAACGAAGGGCGTTCGCTGAAGCGCATCATGCCACGTGCCAAAGGCCGTGCTGATCGCATCGTCAAGCGGTCTTGCCATATCACTGTCAAGGTTGCTGACAAGTAACGGAGTCGAAGAGATGGGTCAGAAAGTACATCCCATTGGCATTCGCCTGGGAATCGTCAAGGAGCACACCTCCGTCTGGTACGCAGACGGTCGGACTTATGCGGACTACTTGTTCGCAGATCTGAAGGTGCGTGAGTATCTCCAAGACAAACTAAAAAGCGCGTCCGTAAGCCGTATCGATATCCATCGTCCGGCTCAAACTGCACGCATCACCATCCACACCGCTCGTCCAGGTATCGTTATCGGGAAGAAGGGTGAAGATGTTGAGAAACTGCGTCAGGACCTGACCAAGCAAATGGGTGTGCCTGTGCACATCAATATCGAAGAGATCCGCAAGCCGGAGCTCGACGGTATGCTGGTTGCGCAGAGCGTAGCTCAGCAGCTGGAGCGTCGTGTAATGTTCCGTCGCGCTATGAAGCGCGCAGTACAGAACGCCATGCGCATTGGTGCCAAAGGCATCAAAATCCAAGTGAGCGGTCGTCTCGGCGGTGCTGAAATCGCACGTACTGAATGGTATCGCGAAGGTCGTGTGCCACTGCACACCCTGCGTGCCGACATCGACTATGCCAACTACGAAGCTCACACCACTTACGGTGTGATCGGTGTAAAGGTTTGGATCTTCAAAGGCGAAGTAATTGGTGGTCGCCAAGAAGAGCTGAAGCCACAAGCACCAGCGCCTCGTAAAAAAGCTGCTAAGTAAGGGGTACGCCAAATGTTGCAACCTAAGCGTACGAAGTTCCGCAAGCAGATGACCGGCCACAACCGTGGTCTGGCACTGCGCGGTAGCAAAGTCAGCTTCGGCGAGTTCGCGCTGAAGTCTGTTGCTCGTGGTCGTCTCACCGCTCGTCAGATCGAGTCAGCGCGTCGTGCTCTGACCCGTCACGTAAAACGTGGTGGCAAGATCTGGATCCGTGTATTCCCGGACAAGCCGATCTCCAAGAAACCTCTCGAGGTTCGTATGGGTAAAGGTAAGGGTAACGTGGAATACTGGGTTGCCCAGATTCAGCCAGGCAAAGTCCTGTATGAAATCGAGGGTGTTTCTGAAGAGCTGGCGCGTGAGGCTTTCGCCCTGGCTGCTGCAAAGCTGCCGCTCGCCACCTCCTTTGTTAAACGGACGGTGATGTGATGAAAGCGAATGAACTTCGTGAAAAATCCGCACAGCAGCTGAACGAGCAACTGCTCGGCTTGCTGCGCGACCAGTTCAATCTGCGCATGCAGAAAGCAACTGGCCAGTTGGGGCAGTCTCATCTGCTCTCGCAAGTTAAGCGTGACATCGCTCGCGTGAAGACTGTGCTCAACCAGCAGGCAGGTAAGTGATCATGGCTGAAGCCGAAAAAACTGTCCGTACGCTGACTGGCCGTGTTGTCAGCGACAAGATGGACAAAACCATCACCGTTCTGATCGAGCGTCGCGTTAAGCACCCGATCTACGGTAAATACGTTAAGCGTTCGACTAAGCTGCACGCGCACGACGAAACCAATCAGTGCCACATCGGCGACAAAGTCACTATTCGTGAAACTCGTCCGATGGCCAAGACCAAGTCTTGGGCGCTGGTTGATGTTCTCGAACGCGCTGTGGAAGTCTAAGGGCTAGGGGTCGGAGAAATTATATGATTCAGACTCAATCCATGCTCGATGTGGCCGATAACAGCGGCGCTCGCCGTGTTATGTGCATCAAGGTGCTGGGTGGCTCCCATCGTCGTTACGCTGGTATCGGTGACATCATCAAAGTTACCGTGAAGGAAGCAATTCCTCGCGGTAAAGTGAAAAAAGGCCAAGTGATGACTGCTGTTGTAGTCCGCACTCGTCACGGCGTACGTCGTGCTGATGGCTCCATTATCCGCTTTGATGGCAACGCTGCTGTTCTTCTGAACAACAAACAAGAGCCGATCGGCACCCGTATCTTTGGGCCAGTGACCCGTGAACTTCGTACTGAGAAGTTCATGAAGATCGTCTCGCTCGCCCCAGAAGTGCTGTAAGGAGATCCGACATGCAAAAGATTCGTCGTGACGACGAGATCATCGTGATCGCCGGCAAAGACAAAGGTAAGCGCGGTAAGGTGCTGAAGGTTCTTGCTGACAACCGTCTGGTTGTTGGTGGTCTGAACCTGGTCAAGCGTCATACCAAGCCTAACCCGATGTCGGGCGTACAGGGCGGTATCGTCGAGAAAGAAGCGCCACTGCACGCTTCCAACGTCGCCATCTTCAACGGCGAAACCAACAAGGCTGACCGCGTTGGTTTCAAAGTAGAAGACGGTAAGAAAATTCGTGTCTTCAAGTCGACCCAAAAAGCGGTTGATGCTTGAACACTGCTAGGTAGAAGACCATGGCACGACTAAAAGAGATTTACCGGAAGGAAATCGCTCCGAAACTTAAGGAAGAACTTAAGCTTTCGAACGTGATGGAAGTTCCGCGCGTTACCAAAATCACCCTGAACATGGGTCTGGGCGAAGCGATCGGCGACAAAAAAGTCATCGAGCACGCTGTTGCTGACCTGGAAAAGATCACCGGCCAAAAAGTCGTTGTGACCTACGCTCGTAAATCCATCGCTGGCTTTAAAGTCCGTGAAGGATGGCCGATCGGCGTCAAAGTGACTCTGCGCCGTGAGCGTATGTACGAGTTCCTGGATCGTCTGCTGTCGATCTCCCTGCCTCGGGTTCGCGACTTCCGCGGCCTGAATGCCAAGTCCTTCGATGGTCGTGGCAACTACAGCATGGGCGTGAAAGAGCAGATCATTTTCCCGGAAATCGACTACGACAAGATCGATGCTCTCCGCGGTCTGGACATTACCCTGACCACCACTGCCAAGAACGATGATGAAGGCCGCGCTCTGCTGCGTGCTTTCAAATTCCCGTTCCGCAACTGATTGGAGTAGGAAAATGGCCAAGAAGAGCATGAAAAACCGTGAGCTGAAGCGTCAGCTCACTGTTGCCAAGTACGCCGTCAAGCGTGCAGCGCTGAAAGCTATCATCGTTGATCTGAACGCAAGTCCAGAAGCGCGTTGGGAAGCGACCGTAGCTCTGCAGAAGCAACCACGTGACGCAAGCGCTTCGCGCATGCGTAACCGTTGCCGCCTGACTGGTCGTCCGCACGGCGTTTACCGCAAGTTCGGCCTGGGCCGTAACAAACTGCGTGAAGCGGCAATGCGTGGTGACGTTCCAGGTCTGGTTAAAGCCAGCTGGTAATCGCTGTCAAAGCCTTGATGGTCGGGGTCGCAAGAACCTGACCATCGGTGGCCTTGAATTTGAATCAAGCCCCTTTTGGGGCTTGATTCATTTCTGGGGTGTGTCTAGAATGACCGGCTCGCCTGAGCCCGTGTTTTTCGTGCCCGGAATTTCTCGGCGACAAGTAGTAGCCGCAAGGCTAATTTTTCTGTATTAGGAGCGTCTAGCCCATGAGTATGCAGGACCCGTTAGCGGACATGCTAACTCGAATCCGTAATGCCCAGATGGCTGAAAAGTCTGTCGTAAGCATGCCGTCTTCCACGTTGAAGGTGGCTGTAGCAAAAGTCCTGAAGGACGAAGGTTACATCGCGGATTTTCAGATCACCACCGACGCTAAGCCGTCGTTGTCCATCTCGCTGAAATACTTCGAAGGCCGTCCGGTCATCGAGGAAGTCAAGCGCGTTAGTCGTCCAGGCCTGCGTCAGTACAAGTCCGTTGAAGATCTGCCGAAAGTTCGTGGCGGTCTTGGCGTGTCTATCGTCTCCACCAACAAAGGTGTGATGACGGATCGTGCTGCGCGCGCTGCCGGTGTCGGCGGCGAAGTTCTTTGCACTGTGTTCTAAGGGGGGATAAGCATGTCTCGCGTCGCTAAGAACCCCGTTAAGCTGCCAGCCGGTGTCGAAGTCAAATTCGCAGGCCAACAGCTTTCGGTGAAGGGTGCCAAGGGTACTCTTGAACTGAACATCCATTCGTCCGTTGAGATCGTTGAAGAAGCTGGTGAGCTGCGTTTCGCTGCTCGCAATGGCGATCAACAGACTCGCGCAATGGCCGGTACCACGCGTGCGTTGGTAAACAACATGGTCCAAGGCGTAAGCCAAGGCTTCGAGCGCAAGCTCCAGCTGGTCGGTGTTGGTTACAAGGCGCAAGCAAAAGGTCAGGTGCTGAACCTGGCTCTTGGCTTCTCGCACCCAGTGGATTACGAACTGCCGCAAGGCATCACCGCTGAGACTCCTAGCCAGACCGATATCCTGATCAAGGGCATCGACAAGCAGCTGGTAGGTCAAGTGGCCGCTGAGATCCGCGACTTCCGTCCACCAGAGCCGTACAAAGGCAAAGGTGTGCGCTACGCGGACGAAGTCGTCCGTCGTAAAGAAGCCAAGAAGAAGTAGGGCATAGCAAATGACCGACAAAAAAGTTACTCGACTGCGTCGCGCTCGCAAAGCACGCCTGAAAATGCACGAACTCGAAGTCGTGCGTCTCTGCGTGTTCCGCTCGTCGCAGCACATCTACGCCCAGGTCATCTCGGCCGACGGCAACAAAGTCCTGGCAAGTGCCTCGACTTTGGATAAAGAACTGCGTGATGGCGCCACTGGCAACATCGACGCGGCCACAAAGGTTGGCCAGCTGGTCGCTACGCGTGCTAAGGCCGCTGGCGTCTCGCAAGTGGCTTTCGACCGCTCTGGCTTCAAGTACCATGGCCGCGTTAAAGCGCTGGCTGATGCTGCTCGTGAAGCTGGGCTGGAGTTCTAAGTTATGTCAAATAACGACCAAAAGCGCGACGAAGGCTACATCGAGAAGCTGGTTCAAGTTAACCGCGTAGCCAAAACCGTTAAAGGCGGCCGTATCTTCACTTTCACCGCGTTGACCGTGGTTGGTGATGGTAAAGGGCGTGTTGGCTTCGGCCGTGGCAAGTCGCGTGAAGTGCCTGCTGCGATCCAGAAGGCAATGGAAGCTGCTCGCCGCAACATGATTCAAGTTGACCTGAACGGCACCACCCTGCAGTACGCAATGAAGTCCGCTCACGGCGCTTCGAAGGTGTACATGCAGCCTGCTTCTGAAGGTACCGGTATCATCGCTGGCGGCGCTATGCGTGCTGTCCTCGAAGTTGCTGGCGTTCAGAACGTTCTGGCCAAGTGCTACGGCTCGACTAACCCGGTAAACGTGGTTCACGCCACTTTCAAGGGTCTGAAGGCTATGCAATCTCCTGAGTCCATTGCTGCCAAGCGTGGCCTGACTGTCAAGGAGATCTTCTGATCATGGCTACCGTTAAAGTTACGCTGATCAAAAGCATGACCGGCCGCATCCCTAACCACAAACTGTGCGTTAAGGGTCTGGGTCTGCGTCGCATCGGTCACACTGTAGAAGTCCAGGATACTCCCGAGAATCGCGGGATGATCAACAAGGCTTACTACATGCTGCGTGTCGAGGGTTAATCGATGAAACTCAATGATCTGAGTCCAGCGCCGGGTTCCCGTCGCGAAAAGCATCGTCCGGGCCGTGGTATCGGTAGCGGTTTGGGTAAGACTGGTGGCCGTGGCCACAAAGGTCAAACCTCCCGCTCCGGTGGCACTATTGCTCCAGGCTTTGAAGGCGGTCAACAGCCGCTGCATCGTCGCCTGCCGAAGTTCGGTTTCGTTTCCCTGAAAGCCATGGACCGCGCAGAAGTGCGTCTGTCCGAGCTGGCCAAAGTGGAAGGCGACATCGTCACCGTGCAGTCCCTGAAAGATGCCAACGTGATCAACGTCAACGTACAGCGTGTGAAAATCATGCTGTCCGGTGAAGTGACTCGCGCTGTCACTATCGGCAAGGGAATCGGCGCCACCAAAGGTGCGCGTGCGGCTATCGAAGCAGCTGGCGGCAAGTTCGAGGAATAAATGGCTAAGCAAGGTGCTCTCTCTGCGCTCGGCAAAGGCGGTATGTCTGAACTCTGGGCTCGTCTGCGTTTTCTGTTCCTGGCGATTATCGTCTACCGAATAGGCGCACACATCCCGGTTCCAGGTATCAACCCGGACCGACTCGCAGACCTGTTTCGACAGAATGAGGGGACCATTCTTAGCTTGTTCAACATGTTCTCCGGCGGCGCGCTGGAACGGATGAGCATCTTTGCACTGGGGATCATGCCGTACATTTCGGCATCGATCATCATGCAACTGATGACCGCCGTCAGCCCGCAGCTGGAGCAGTTGAAGAAGGAAGGTGAAGCTGGCCGTCGCAAGATCAGCCAGTACACCCGCTACGGCACCGTCGTTCTCGCTCTCGTTCAGGCTATTGGCATGTCCATTGGCTTGGCGGGGCAGGGCGTTGCGTTCACTGGTGACTTTGGCTTCCATTTCGTCGCGGTATCCACTTTTGTGGCTGGTGCGATGTTCATGATGTGGCTGGGTGAGCAGATTACTGAGCGTGGTGTAGGCAACGGTATCTCGATGTTGATTTTTTCGGGTATCGTCGCCGGTCTTCCGAGAGCAATCGGGCAGTCTTTCGAGTCTGCGCGTCAGGGTGATATCAATATCTTCGCCCTGGTTGCCATCGGTTTGCTGGCAGTAGCGATTATCGGTTTCGTGGTGTTCATTGAGCGTGGTCAGCGTCGTATCGCTGTTCACTACGCCAAGCGTCAGCAGGGCCGCAAGGTTTTTGCTGCGCAGACAAGCCACTTGCCGCTGAAGGTGAACATGGCCGGTGTTATTCCGGCTATTTTCGCGAGCAGCATTCTGCTGTTCCCGGCTTCGTTGGGTGCCTGGTTTGGTCAGTCTGAAGGTATGGGCTGGTTGCAGGACATCTCGCAGTCGATCGCTCCTGGTCAGCCGTTGAATATTCTGCTGTTTAGTGCAGGGATTATTTTCTTCTGCTTCTTCTATACGGCGTTGATGTTCAATCCGAAAGACGTAGCGGAAAACCTGAAGAAGTCCGGTGCCTTTATTCCGGGCATCCGTCCAGGTGAGCAGTCTGCACGCTATATTGATGGCGTTCTGACTCGCTTGACCATGTTCGGTGCTCTTTACATGACGGCCGTGTGCCTGTTGCCCCAGTTCCTGGTGGTTGCAGCAAACGTTCCGTTCTACCTTGGCGGGACCTCGTTGCTGATCGTGGTCGTGGTTGTGATGGACTTCATGTCCCAAGTACAATCGCACCTCGTTTCGCACCAGTACGAATCCCTGATGAAGAAAGCCAACCTGAAGGGTTACGGCAGCGGCATGTTGCGCTGAGTACCCATAAGGTTCGAGGAGTTGGTGATGAAAGTTCGTGCATCGGTGAAAAAGCTGTGCCGTAACTGCAAGATTATTCGCCGCGAAGGTGTTGTTCGAGTAATTTGCAGCGCGGAACCGCGTCACAAACAGCGCCAAGGCTGAGTGTGATTGTGCTTCAAGCCCGGCAGCTAGTGCGCTGCCGGGTTGATTATTTGTTATTACAGCGATATTATCTCGCGCCCTATTTCTTGGCTTCCGGGGCGTAGGTAGCTGTCAATTGGAGTCCCACTGAATGGCCCGTATTGCAGGCGTTAACATTCCAGATAACAAGCATACTGTTATCTCGCTGACCTACATCTATGGTGTCGGTCGCACTACTGCGCAGAAAATCTGTGCAGACACTGGGGTAAACCCAGCAGCGAAGATCAAAGATCTGAGCGACGAGCAAATTGAACAGCTGCGTGGCGAAGTGGCGAAGTTCACCACTGAAGGTGACCTGCGTCGCGAAATCAACATGAAAATCAAGCGCTTGATGGACCTCGGTTGCTATCGCGGTCTGCGTCATCGTCGCGGTCTTCCAGTACGCGGTCAGCGTACCAAGACCAACGCGCGTACCCGTAAAGGTCCGCGTAAGCCGATCCGCAAGTAATCGCCCCAGCGAATCGACAGGAATTTAATCATGGCAAAACCTGCTGCTCGTCCTCGTAAAAAAGTTAAAAAGACAGTGGTTGATGGCATCGCCCACATCCATGCTTCTTTTAACAACACCATCGTGACCATTACCGACCGTCAAGGTAACGCTCTTTCCTGGGCTACCTCCGGTGGTTCGGGTTTCCGCGGTTCCCGCAAGTCCACCCCGTTCGCTGCTCAAGTAGCCGCTGAGCGTGCTGGTCAAGCTGCGCTGGAATACGGCCTGAAAAACCTCGACGTTAACGTCAAGGGTCCAGGTCCAGGTCGTGAATCCGCAGTCCGCGCTTTGAACGGCTGTGGCTACAAGATCGCCAGCATCACCGACGTGACGCCAATCCCGCACAACGGGTGCCGTCCGCCGAAGAAGCGCCGCGTGTAATCCAGGAGATTGTAAAGAATGGCTCGTTACATTGGTCCAAAATGCAAACTCGCTCGTCGCGAAGGCACCGATCTCTTCCTGAAGAGCGGCGTGCGCGCGATCGAATCGAAGTGCAACATTGAAGCAGCACCTGGTATCCACGGCCAACGCCGCGGTCGCCAGTCCGACTACGGCACCCAACTGCGTGAAAAGCAGAAGGTCCGTCGTATCTACGGCGTTCTCGAGCGTCAGTTCAGCGGCTACTACAAAGAAGCTGCTGGCAAGAAAGGTGCAACCGGTGAAAACCTGCTGCAACTGCTCGAATGCCGTCTGGACAACGTTGTATACCGTATGGGCTTTGGTTCGACTCGTGCCGAATCCCGTCAGCTGGTATCGCACAAGTCGATCAGCGTTAACGGTCAGACCGTAAACGTTCCGTCGTATCAGGTTCGTGCTGGTGACGTGGTCGCAGTTCGCGAGAAAGCAAAAAACCAACTTCGCATTGTCCAAGCTCTCGATCTGTGTGCCCAACGTGGCCGCGTAGAATGGGTAGAAGTAGACACTGAGAAGAAGTCGGGCGTTTTCAAGAACGTTCCTGCTCGCAGTGATCTGTCCGCCGACATCAACGAAAGCCTGATTGTCGAGCTCTACTCCAAGTAAGGGCTAGAAAATAGGTGCATCCATGCAGATTTCGGTAAATGAGTTCCTGACACCCCGCCACATTGATGTGCAGGTTGTCAGTCCAACCCGCGCCAAGATCACTCTCGAGCCTCTCGAGCGTGGTTTTGGCCACACCCTGGGCAACGCGCTGCGCCGCATCCTGTTGTCCTCAATGCCCGGCTGCGCAGTAGTCGAGGCCGAGATTGACGGTGTGCTCCACGAGTACAGCGCCATCGAAGGTGTACAGGAAGACGTAATTGAAATCCTGTTGAACCTTAAAGGTCTGGCCATCAAGCTGCACGGTCGTGACGAAGTTACGCTGACCTTGTCGAAGAAGGGTTCGGGGGTGGTTACCGCTGCCGATATTCAGCTGGATCATGATGTCGAGATCGTTAACCCCGATCACGTAATCGCTAACCTGGCGTCTAACGGCGCCCTGAACATGAAGCTCACCGTAGCTCGTGGTCGTGGTTATGAACCAGCCGACTCGCGTCAGAGCGATGAAGACGAAAGCCGCAGCATTGGTCGCTTGCAGCTCGACTCTTCGTTCAGCCCGGTTCGCCGTATCGCATACGTGGTGGAAAACGCCCGTGTCGAGCAGCGTACTAACCTGGACAAGCTGGTTATTGATCTGGAAACCAACGGTACTCTGGATCCTGAAGAGGCTATCCGCCGCGCTGCAACCATCCTGCAACAGCAGTTGGCTGCGTTCGTCGACCTCAAAGGTGACAGTGAGCCAGTGGTTGTCGAGCAGGAAGACGAGATCGATCCGATCCTGCTTCGCCCGGTTGACGATCTGGAACTGACTGTACGTTCGGCTAACTGCCTTAAGGCGGAAAACATCTACTACATCGGCGACCTGATTCAGCGTACCGAAGTAGAGCTGTTGAAGACTCCGAACCTGGGCAAGAAATCCTTGACTGAAATCAAGGACGTTCTGGCCTCCCGCGGTCTGTCCCTCGGCATGCGCCTCGACAACTGGCCGCCTGCAAGTCTTAAGAAGGACGACAAGGCGACTGCCTGATCGTCGTAATCACCGAACGTAGTGTTTGGTAAGGAATGAACCATGCGTCATCGTAAAAGTGGGCGTCACCTGAGCCGCACCAGCTCGCACCGCAAGGCCATGTTCCAGAACATGGCGGTGTCGTTGTTCGAGCACGAGCTGATCAAGACTACTCTGCCAAAAGCCAAAGAACTGCGCCGCGTTGCCGAGCCGCTGATCACTCTGGCCAAGACAGACAGCCTGGCTAACCGCCGTCTGGCTTTCGACCGTACTCGTTCGAAAGCTATCGTTGGTAAGCTCTTCAACGACCTGGGCAAGCGTTACGCTACCCGTGAGGGTGGCTACCTGCGCATCCTCAAGTGCGGTTTCCGCGCTGGCGACAACGCGCCTATGGCGTACGTCGAGTTGGTTGATCGTGCTACTGCTGGCGAAGCTGTATCCGCCGAGTAAGACGTCAGTCTGAAACGAAAAACCGGGCCTAGTGCCCGGTTTTTTGTGCCCGCAAGAAATGCGCTGTTCGTACAAGCTTCTGACATTGTTCTGTTGCCACTATGTGCAGGGAAACATAATTAGTAATTATCTATCGATGACTGCAAGTTAATGAATTTGTAGGTGTCTCATCGATGATCAATACTTCCCAGCAAGCCGATTAGCCGGCAGTTTCAAGACTGACAGAGGAAGAAGACCGTATGAGCCAGATCAAAACGCTTACGACCGCCAGTGGCGCACCTGTCGCCGATAACCAGAATTCTCGCTCCGCCGGCCCCCGTGGCCCGCTGCTTCTCGACGATTTTCATCTGATCGAGAAGCTTGCCCATTTCAACCGTGAAAACATTCCTGAGCGCCGCGTGCACGCCAAGGGCTCGGGTGCTTACGGTACGTTCACCGTGACCCGTGATATCACTGAATACACCAGCGCCAAACTGTTTGAGGCCGTCGGTAAACAAACCCCGACGTTCCTGCGCTTCTCCACTGTAGGCGGTGAACGCGGCTCGGCTGATACCGAGCGTGATCCACGTGGTTTCGCCCTGAAGTTCTACACCGAAGAAGGCAACTGGGACATCGTTGGCAACAACACTCCGGTGTTCTTCATTCGTGACCCGCTGAAGTTTCCTGACTTTATCCACACCCAGAAGCGTCTGCCGCAGAGCAACCTGAAAAGCGCGCAAATGATGTGGGACTTCTGGTCGCATTCGCCTGAAGCGCTGCACCAAGTGACCATTCTGTTTTCGGATCGTGGGATTCCCGACGGCTATCGTCATATGCATGGCTTTGGCAGCCACACCTACAGCCTGATCAATGCCAAAGGTGAGCGTCACTGGGTGAAGTGGCACTACAAAACCAAGCAGGGCATCAAGAACCTGGCACCGGCCGATGCTGCGCGCCTGGCGGGTACCGATCCGGATTACGCTCAGCGTGATCTGTTCGAAGCCATCGAGCGTGGTGACTTCCCGAAGTGGCGCGTGTGCATTCAGATCATGACTGAGGCTCAGGCTGCAGCACACTATGAGAACCCATTCGACGTGACCAAGACCTGGTCGCAGAAGGAGTTCCCGCTGATCGAAGTCGGCGAACTGGAGCTGAACCGCAACCCGCTGAACTATTTCGCCGAAGTCGAGCAAGCCGCATTCGGTCCAAGCAATATGGTGCCAGGTGTTGGTCTGTCGCCGGATCGCATGCTGCAAGGTCGCGTATTCGCTTACGCCGATGCACACCGCTACCGCGTCGGCACCAACCACCAGCAATTGCCGGTCAATGCGCCGCGCAGCCCGGTCAATACCTACCAGCGCGACGGCTCGATGGCGTTCGGCAGCAACGGTGGTGCAGCGCCTAACTATGAGCCCAACAGCTACGTGGAATCACCGAAGCAGGCGCCGCGTTATGCTGAGCCTTCGTTGGCCTTGAGCGGTCCGGCAGATCGTTACGATCATCGCGAGGACAGCGATTACTACAGCCACGCCGGTGCGTTGTTCCGATTGATGAATGACGAACAGAAAGCGCTTCTGGTCAGCAACATCGCCGGCGCCATGAGCGGTGTTTCACCCGACGTGGTTGACCGTCAGTTGCAGCATTTCTTCAAAGCCGATCCGGCGTATGGAGAAGCAATCGCAAAGCTGCTGGACGTACAGCTTAACGAAGTCTAAACGAGAAGCAGAACCGCCCTCATTGAGGGCGGTTTTTGCGTTATTTAGCCAACTTTTCTCAGAACTTCTTCGCTTTTATTGCGCGAAACGGGTGACCTTCCGGTCAGCTTGGTTCAAACTACAGACTTTCAAGCAGGGAGATGTAGGGCGATGCAAGGCCACCCAGACGTTATCGATTACCTCAACACGTTGCTGACCGGCGAACTGGCCGCGCGTGACCAATATTTTGTTCACTCGCGGATGTATGAGGACTGGGGTTTCACCAAGCTCTACGAACGAATCAACCACGAGATGGAAGAAGAAGCCGGTCACGCCGACGCACTGATGCGCCGGATCCTGATGCTCGAAGGCACGCCGCGCATGCGTCCGGACGATCTCGACGTCGGTACCACCGTGCCGGAGATGCTCGAAGCCGATCTGCGTCTCGAGTACAAAGTTCGCGCCGCTCTGTGCAAAGGCATTGAGTTGTGCGAGCAGCACAAGGATTACGTCAGTCGCGAGATCCTGCGTGTTCAGCTCAACGACACCGAAGAAGATCACACCTACTGGCTGGAAAAGCAGTTGGGCCTGATCAAACTCATCGGTCTCGAGAATTACCTGCAATCGCACACCTGATTGCGCAGACACAAAAAAAGCCCCTGTCACTGTACAAGTGACAGGGGCTTTTTCATGCCCTCAGATCAAGCCCGATCGCGAATCAACAATGGCTTGAGGTAGTGACCGGTGTGAGATTGCTTCATCTCGGCCACTTCCTCCGGCGTGCCGGTGGCGATGATCTGCCCACCCTTGGAGCCGCCTTCCGGCCCCAGGTCCACCAGCCAGTCGGCGGTCTTGATCACGTCCAGGTTGTGTTCGATCACCACCACCGTGTTGCCGTGGTCGCGCAGGCGATGCAACACGTCGAGCAATTGCTGGATATCCGCGAAGTGCAGGCCGGTGGTCGGCTCGTCGAGGATATACAGGGTCTTGCCGGTGTCACGCTTGGACAGCTCGCGAGACAGCTTGACCCGCTGCGCTTCACCACCGGACAGCGTGGTCGCAGACTGCCCGAGCTTGATGTATGACAGCCCCACATCCATCAACGTCTGCAGCTTGCGCGCCAGCGCAGGCACCGCGTCGAAGAACTCCCGCGCCTCTTCGATAGTCATCTCGAGGGTTTCGTGGATGCTCTTGCCCTTGTATTTGATCTCAAGGGTTTCGCGGTTGTAGCGCTTGCTCTTGCACACATCGCACGGCACGTAGATGTCCGGCAGAAAGTGCATTTCGACCTTGATCAGACCATCGCCCTGACAAGCCTCGCAGCGCCCGCCCTTGACGTTGAACGAGAAACGCCCAGGGCCGTAACCACGGGAGCGTGACTCGGGCACGCCGGCAAACAATTCGCGGATGGGGGTGAACAGCCCGGTGTAGGTCGCCGGGTTGGAGCGCGGCGTGCGGCCGATCGGGCTCTGGTCGATATCGACGACCTTGTCGAGATGCTCCAGGCCCTTGATGCTGTCGTGCGCAGCCGCTTCCAGTGTGGTGGCACCGTTGAGTGCAGTAGCGCTCAACGGGAACAGCGTGTTGTTGATCAGCGTGGATTTGCCGGAGCCGGAAACGCCGGTCACGCAGGTCAGCAGGCCGATCGGGATTTCCAGATCGACATTGCGCAGGTTGTTGCCGCGCGCGCCTTTGAGCGACAGCGTCAGCTTCTTGTTGCGCGGCGTGCGTTTGGCCGGTACTTCGATTTTCACCCGGCCCGACAGGTATTTACCGGTCAGCGAGTCCGGGTGCGCCATGACTTCGGCGGGCGTTCCTTCCGCCACGATCTGCCCGCCATGCACGCCGGCACCCGGGCCGATATCCACCACATAGTCGGCCAGGCGAATCGCGTCTTCATCGTGCTCGACCACAATCACCGTGTTGCCGATATCGCGCAGGTGCTTGAGGGTGCCGAGCAAGCGGTCGTTATCGCGCTGGTGCAGGCCAATGGACGGTTCGTCGAGGATGTACAGCACTCCCACCAGACCGGCGCCGATCTGGCTGGCCAGACGAATCCGCTGTGCCTCGCCGCCGGACAAAGTGTCAGCGCTGCGGTCGAGAGACAGATAGTCCAGGCCGACGTTGACCAGGAACTGCAGACGTTCGCGGATTTCCTTGAGGATCTTGTCGGCGATCTCGCCACGCCGCCCGGTCATTTTCAGCTCGCCGAAGTACTCGCAGGCATCGCCGATCGGCAGGTTGGTCACCGCCGGCAGGGTTTTCTCGCCGACCCAAACGTGCCGCGCTTCACGACGCAGACGGGTGCCACGGCAATCCGGGCAAGCCTGAGTGCTGAGAAACTTGGCCAGCTCTTCGCGGACGCTGGCCGATTCGGTTTCGCGGTAGCGACGCTCAAGGTTAGGCACGATGCCTTCGAACGGGTGCGAACGTTTGACGATGTCGCCGCGGTCGTTGAGGTACTTGAAGTCGACATTCTGTGAGCCGCTGCCGTGCAGGATGTGCTTCTGCTGTTCGGCGGTCAGTTCGTTGAATGGCTTCTCCAGGCTGAACTTGTAGTGCGAGGCCAGTGAGCCGAGCATCTGGAAGTAATAGACGTTGCGCCGGTCCCAGCCGCGGATCGCGCCCTCGGCCAGGGTCAGTTCACCATTGACCAGGCGCTTGATGTCGAAGAACTGCTTCACGCCCAGACCATCGCAGGTCGGGCAGGCGCCGGCCGGGTTGTTGAAGGAGAACAGCTTCGGCTCAAGCTCGCTGATCGCGTGGCCGCAAATCGGGCAGGCAAAACGCGCGGAGAAGATCATCTCTTCGCCCGGCTCATCGTCCATCGGCGCTACCAAGGCAATGCCGTCCGCCAGCTTGAGAGCGGTTTCGAACGATTCGGCCAGGCGCTGCTGCAGGTCGGCACGGACCTTGAAACGGTCGACGATGACATCGATCGAGTGCTTCTTCTGTTTGTCCAGTTTCGGCAGCTCGTCGAGCTCGCAGATGCGGCCATTGACCCGCGCCCGAACGAAGCCTTGGGCGCGCAGCTCTTCGAAAACCGACAGGTGTTCACCTTTGCGTTCGCGAATAACCGGCGCCAGCAACATCAGCTTGCTGCCTTCCGGCTGCGCCAGCACCAGGTCAACCATCTGGCTGACGGTCTGCGCTTCCAGCGGAATGTCATGATCCGGGCAGCGTGGCGTACCGACGCGTGCATACAGCAAACGCAGGTAGTCGTAGATTTCGGTGATGGTGCCGACCGTGGAGCGCGGGTTGTGCGAGGTCGACTTCTGCTCGATGGAGATGGCCGGCGACAAACCTTCAATGGTGTCGACGTCGGGTTTTTCCATCATCGACAGGAACTGTCGGGCGTAGGCCGACAGGGATTCGACATAGCGGCGCTGACCTTCGGCGTACAGCGTGTCGAAGGCCAGGGACGACTTGCCGGATCCGGACAGGCCGGTGATGACGATCAGTTTGTCCCGTGGCAGGGTCAGGTCGATGTTCTTCAGGTTGTGGGTACGGGCCCCACGTATCAGGATCTTGTCCAAAGTGGCCTCGCTCGGCGGGCGTCGAAAACGTAGGAGTATACGGGCAAATACTGGATGGATGCACACTATCAAACGAAGGGTTTTTTGCCTTGCATGAAGAGAGTTTCATCTATACGCGTCATAGCGTCGCGATATACCCCGTCTTTCGATGGGACTGGTAGAATCGCCGCCGGTTCACACGAGGTTTTTCCATGCACGATCCCCACAGCGAACGCATGAGTGGCAGCGAGACCCGCGCAGCGAGCGGTCTGGCCCTGGTGTTCGCCTTCCGTATGCTTGGCATGTTCATGGTGTTGCCGGTCCTGGCGACCTACGGCATGGACCTGGCGGGAGCGACCCCGGCCCTGATCGGGCTGGCGATTGGCGCTTACGGCCTGACCCAGGCGATTTTCCAGATTCCGTTCGGGATCATTTCCGACCGCATCGGCCGGCGTCCGGTGATTTTCCTCGGGCTGGTGGTCTTCGCCCTCGGCAGTGTGCTGGCGGCTCAGGCCGATTCGATCTGGGGCGTGATTGCCGGACGCATCCTGCAGGGCGCCGGGGCGATTTCTGCGGCGGTGATGGCGTTGCTTTCCGACCTGACCCGTGAACAACACCGGACCAAAGCCATGGCCATGATTGGCATGACTATCGGTCTGTCGTTCGCCGTGGCGATGGTGGTCGGGCCGTTGTTGACCCGGGCCTTCGGCCTGTCCGGACTGTTTCTCGCCACCGGCGGCATGGCGCTGGTCGGCATCCTGATCATTATGTTCATGGTGCCGAAATCCACCGGGCCGCTGAGCCATCGTGAATCCGGCGTGGCGCGTCAGGCCTTGATGCCGACACTCAAGCATCCGGATCTGTTGCGCCTGGACCTCGGCATCTTTGTGTTACATGCCATGTTGATGTCCAGCTTCGTTGCCTTGCCGCTGGCACTGGTGGAAAAAGCCGGGTTGCCCAAGGAGCAGCACTGGTGGGTCTATCTCACCGCGCTGCTGATCTCTTTCTTCGCCATGATTCCGTTCATCATCTACGGCGAGAAGAAACGCAAAATGAAACGAATTTTGCTCGGCGCCGTCCTGACGCTGATGCTCACTGAGCTATTCTTCTGGCAGTTCGGTGACAGCTTGCGGGCGCTGGTGATCGGTACGGTGGTGTTCTTCACCGCGTTCAATCTGCTGGAGGCTTCGTTGCCGTCGCTGATCAGCAAGGTTTCACCGGCAGGCGGGAAGGGCACGGCGATGGGCGTGTATTCCACCAGTCAGTTCCTCGGTTCGGCACTCGGCGGGATACTCGGCGGCTGGCTGTTTCAGCATGGCGGTCTGTCGGTTGTGTTCCTTGGATGTGCCGGGCTGGCTGCCATCTGGCTGGCCTTTGCTGTTACCATGCGCGAACCTCCCTACGTGACGAGCCTGCGCTTGCCGTTGTCGCCCGAGGCGATCCGTGAAGCGGGTCTGGTCGAGCGCCTCAAGGCCCTCGTAGGGGTAACAGATGCAGTGATAGTTGCTGATGAAGCAGCTGTTTACATCAAACTGGACAAAGAATTAGTGGATCGCGACACCCTCGAACGCCTGGTGAACAACCCGGCCGAGGCTGCTTGCGAAGCCTAGGAGAACGTTATGGCCCGTGGGGTTAACAAAGTCATATTGGTCGGCACTTGCGGCCAGGATCCCGAAGTTCGCTACCTGCCTAACGGTAACGCCGTGACCAACCTGAGTCTGGCAACCAGCGAACAGTGGACCGACAAGCAAACCGGTCAGAAGGTCGAGAAGACCGAGTGGCACCGTGTTTCGATGTTCGGCAAGGTTGCGGAAATCGCCGGCGAATACCTGCGTAAAGGTTCGCAGGTGTACATCGAAGGCAAGCTGCAGACCCGCGAGTGGGAAAAAGACGGTATCAAGCGTTACACCACTGAAATCGTGGTCGACATGCAAGGCACCATGCAACTGCTCGGCGGCCGTCCACAACAGGGCGACCAACAAGGCGGTGGCAACAACTACCAGCAGCAGGCGCCACGCCAACAGGCTCCGCGTCCGCAGCAATCGGCTCCGCAACAGCGTCCAGCCCCGGCTCCACAGCAGGCCGCACCGCAACCGGCTCCGGATTTCGACAGCTTCGATGACGACATTCCGTTCTGATTGAATGCTGCATCCACGCTGAATAAAAAAGGCCCGTCGTTCAAAACGACGGGCCTTTTTTGTGGGAGCGGATGCGTGTGCCTCAGTCGAGGATCAGGTGCGGCAGAAACCGGCTCGAATCCTTGGTAATCAGACTATTGTCCTCCCGCACGCCGATCCCCGCCGCCTGATCACCAATCACCCAAGAGCCGATCAGCGTGTAGCTGTCGTCGAACTTCGGCAATGGCGCAAATTCCTGCAGGATGAATGGCGCATCGGTGTAGGGCCCGTCTTCTTTGACGATCAGACCTTCTGCCGTGTGCAGTTCGATATTGGCGCCTTCCCGGGAGAAGTACGGTTTACGTACCCAACCCTTGGGCACCGCACTGGCCGGATTCGGATCAAGGTGCGCCGCCAGCAGGTTCGGGTGGCCCTTGTGCAGTTCCCATAGCAGTGGGAGTGCACCTTTGTTCGACAGGATCGCTTTCCATGCCGGTTCGAAGAACTGCGTATCGCTTTCGGCGATTGCTGCACCGAATGGCTCGTGGAAAATAAATTCCCAGGCATGCAGCTTGAACAGGTGCGGGATCCAGCGATCCTCAAGGTCGACGAAGCGACCCTCGGCGGTCAGGCCGATGTCTTCGATGTCGATGTGCCGGGATTCGATGCCGACCTTTTCCGCGATCAAGCGCAAGTAGTCGGTGGTGCCCTTGTCTTCGACCGAGTCTTTCATCGACGCAAAGTAGAACGGCCGCTTGAGCTGCAACTCGGCAAACGCCTGATGCAGCTTGGTGTCGATGCTGTTGAACTGGTCGGCGTGGCGCGGCAACATTCCGCGCTCGATGCATTGCTCCAGCCAACCCCACTGAAACGCCGCCGCCTCATAGAGGCTGGTCGGCGTGTCGTAGTTGAGCTCCAGCAGTTTGGCAGGGCCATTGCCGCTGTAGGAAAAGTCCATGCGTCCGTACAGATGCGGATGACCTTCCAGCCAGGAAGTACGAATCATGTCGTAGTACGACGCCGGGATGCTCAGGCGATCCAGCAGCTCTTCGCTGTGCACCACGCGGTCGACCAGATCCATGCACATCTCGTGCAGTTCGGTGGTCGGGTCCTCCAGATCGTTTTCGATCTGCGCGAGCGTGAACTGGTAGTAGGCGCTTTCGTCCCAGTACGGCTCGTCGTCGATGGTGTGAAACAGAAAGCCGAGGCTTTCGGCTGTCTGTTTCCAGTCTGGGCGCTCGGCGCAGTGGATCTTCTTCATGGTCAGCTGCTCGAGCGTCCGGAACTGCTGCCCCAGCCACCCCAACCGCTGCGAGCGGAAGACTGGCTGCCGAAGCCGCCACGGGAGGTCGACGAGGCGACGTTCACCGGTTTGCTTTTGCTGCTCTCGTAGTCCGGTTGACTGCGCGGCGCCGATTCGATTTTGCGGTACTGCGTCGAGGTGTTGTAGGGCTGACGCGTGTCGCGATCGCGGTAAACGGTGCGGTTGGCGTTGTTGCTCATCGCATTGCCGATCAGCCAGCCCGTGAGCCAGCCGTTGCCGCCGCCACCAGAGGCGTGGGAAGTGCTTTGCGCGTTCTGCGCAGCCGCTGCTTCACCGGCAGGCATCTGCGCGTTGGCAAGCGCATTCAGGTCCTGCGGGGTTTCGCCGTTCTGCGGTACCTTGAAACCGCCGAGTTTGGGCACGAAGCGGCCGTCGGAGTTCTTCTGGCACCAGTCGGCGGCGAAGTCAGCGTCGCACGTGGCCTTGTCGGCGTAGGCCGGGGCAATGCGTCGGTGCTCGGTCAATGCCGCGACGTAGGCGTTGGAGCAGACATCGGCGGCCACTTCGGCGCCGACGCACTCCTCGACCGATTGGAAGCGTTGCTGATCCTGCGCGGCAACCTCGCCGGAAATCGCCAGCGCCACCGAAGCGGCGAGGGACAGTTGAACGTACTTGCTGCGTTTCATCGAAGGCTTCCTGCCGATCAGTTGGACGGGGTCATGCACGCGGCATTGAGCATGCCGACACTGATGGCCACTGCGGCCACGTAGATACCCGAAGCGATTTCACCGTTGGCGATCCGCTTGGAGGTGCCTTTGAGAACCAGGCCGGTGGCGAGGAACGCGAGCAATTGCACCACCGCCGCAATCACTGCCCACAGCACGAAATCGAGGACGTTGACCGAAAACGCGATGACATTGCTGGCCGGAATCGCAAAACCGATGATCGCGCCGGACAAAGCGATCGCAGCAGCGATGTTGCCGGAGCGGATCAGCTCAAATTCTTTGTGGGGCGTGATGCGCGTGTAGACGAACTGAAACAGCATGAACAGCAGCACGGCGCCGATCAGGTAGACGACGAAACCGACCAGCGCGGTCTTGTTCAGGGAAACGGCCAGCACTTCCAGCATGGAAAACTTCCTTTTTAAATGGTGCTCAGATCAGTCGTGTACAGCGAAATACCCAGCGAGGTGCTCAGGCTGACGGTGCCTTCTTCGTCTTGTTCGACGGAGAACAGCAGCAATTCGCGGCGATCGGTCAGGCCGGTTTCGCGCGCATAAAGCATGGAGTGGTGTTCGATGGTGTAACTCTCGTCCGGATTGACCACGTGTTCGGTCAGCGGGACCAGTTCGGTCTGGCCCAGCTCGGTGCCCCATTCGCGGCTGTACTGGACGCCGTCGTGGGTGTAGGTCGGCAGGCCGATCGGGCTTGCAGGTCCGGCCAGGCGCTGGAGTTCGGCGTCACTGTTGACGGTCACGTAGTTGAGGTAGTTGAACAGGGTGACCGACTCGATCTGGTCGTCACCGGTGACGTGGATCTGCAGCCAGAAATCCTCGTTGTTGAGGTAGTAGCGATGCAATTTGTTGGATTGGCCAAGGTCGATCCAGCCAGCGCTCCAGATTGCCTCTGCCGCCGGAACCTGCACCGAGGTGCTGCCATCAAGCAGCAAGGCCAGGGTCGAATCGAATCGCACGCCTTTGCCCTGTGCCATTCCGAGTGGGCCGCCGGCTACCGGAGCGGGCGCAGCCGGCTGCCAGTTGCTGGTGCCCAGCAAATCTTTTAACCATCCCATGGGTACATTCCTTGAGGCGGGTGGAGGTGTTCGTCGGTAAAAAAACGTCGCTAGTGTACCGGGCCGGGCGACGAACGAGCAGGCACAATGCAAATATTCTGGGTGCAAAAAAACTGTAGGAGCTGCCGCAGGCTGCGATCTTTTGATCTGGATTGAAGATCAAAAGATCGCAGCCTGCGGCAGCTCCTACAGGAGAGCGATTTTACTGCGCGGACTTCTGTTTCAGCCGCTCAAGAATCGCATTGGCGCTGCCTTCGTTCGGCGTGATGCCGGCGTCGCGCAGTTTGCGCTCCAGGTCGTTGCCGGTCGAAGCGTCGGCCAGTTCGTCGGCGGCGCTCAGCTCGGCAGCGCGTTGCTGCTGCTTGGCCTGCAGACGGTTCAGGGTGCCGACGGCGGTTTCCAGTTTGCCGTTGGCGCCGCCGCTGGCGATGGACGCGCTGACCTGCGCCTTCTGCACGCTTTCACGGGCCTTGGCCATGTCCACTTGCTGGCGCAGGCTCTTGATTCGCGACTCGGCCTTGGTGATGTCCTTGCGCATGTTTTCGGCGTAGGTGCCGAATTCGTCGCTCTGGGCTTTCTCGGCGGTCAGGTCGTTGGTCAGGGTCGAAATCGCTTCGGCCACTTCCATGGCCAGGTCTTCGCGGCCGGCGTTCAGTGCGGCAACCGCCTTGGCTTCCAGGTCCTTGATCTTCGCGTCGTACTCGCTCACGCGGTCGGCGGCCAGCTTGTGCTTGGCCATGATGGTGACCAGCTCGCGGCGGGCGTTCGACAGCGCGGTGTCAGCGTCGCGGATCTCCTGATCGAGGATGCGCAGGGCCTGCTGGTCGACGATCGCTTCGCCGACTTCATTGGCGCCGCCGCGCAGAGCGGTGAACAACTTGCTCCAGATGGACTGAGTCATTGGATATTCCCTGTTGATTACTTGAAGAAGTGTTCGAAGGCTTCGCTCGCGCGCTGCACGTTGTCGACCAGAGTTTTCACCTCGGTGACGACGTTGGTCAGGCTCGAGTCGGCGCTGAGAGCGCCAAACATGTTGTAAACGGTCTGACCGTTGGGCATCGACTCGATGCCGATCGACGACAGCGGGAACATTTCCCGGCTGCGCAGCACGGCGTCGTTGAAGGCGCGCACGTCAGTGATCGAATCGATGTCCACCAGCACGGTGTCGACGATGATCTGCTGACCGGCCACGGCGATGTGAATCGGCAGACCGCCGAATTCGTTCATTTCCAGCTTGATGCTGGGTTCGGAGCTCTGGATCAGAGACAGTGTGATCTCGTGCGAAGCCACCTCGTCCAGTGCCTTGAGGGCGTTGAAGAGGCTATCGATGTTCCAGTTGTTGCCTGCGCTCATGTAATTCTCCGACATGAATGAGCCAGCCAGAATCGGTTGGCGTAGCTGTTGCTCCATCTGCTTGAGCAAGCTTCGGTTTTCCGGAAGCACCCAAGTTTCGTGTTTCACATAACCGGCGGCAGCCAGGCCCGCGCGCATCTGCTTCATGTAGAAGCTCGACGGTTTTTTCGCGGACGGTTTCGAGCGCTCTCCCTTTTGGCTCTCTGACGCAACAGTGGGGGAGCGGCTTTTCATGGCAATGACTCCGTTATGAACATCTCACGCGTGAGCCACACTACAACCAATTCAAAGTGCCATCAATGGCTCACGCGTGAGATTTTCATGACAGACGAAAAAACGCCCGCAACGTGGCGGGCGCAAGTTTTTACCGAGTGTTTCGTGATGGATCAGCGCTCCAGAAACTCCTCGGCCGAGACCACGCTGGCGTAAGCGAAACCCAGTGCCGACATGAATGCCGCGTGGACCTGAGCGGCAGGCACCGTGACCCCGTTGAATTCCAGGTCACGGCAGGCGCAGGCGTCGTGGATTACCGTGACGCCGTAGCCCAGGTCCGCCGCCGCACGGCTGATGCCGTCGATGCACATGTGGCTCATGCTGCCGACAATCACCAGATCCCTGATGCCTTGTTCATCGAGAATCGATTGCAGCTCGGTCTCCCGGAACGAATTGACGAAGTGCTTGAGCACCACCGGTTCGTCCGGACGATTGAGTACTTTGGGATGCAGTTTTGCGCCGTCCGAGCCCGGGGTGAAAAACGGTGCGTCGGCCGAAGTGAATTCGTGGCGAATGTGCACCACCGGATCGCCCGCTTCGCGGAACGCGGCGAGCAGTCGTGCGGCGTTGTCGGCGGCGGCTTCAGCCCCCACCAGCGGCCACTTGCCTTGGGGGAAGTAGTCGTTCTGGATATCGACTACGATGAGCGCTTGTCTGGTCATGGGTGTGTCCTCGATGCATGGGCTGGAAGTGGATTCAGTATTGGCGCTGGCCGACGTTTCGAGGATTGGCCGGACCGACAATAAGCAGGGGAAAACTGACATGGGCGCAGAAAGGGCCGCCACGGTGGAACTGGGCGTACTGATGTACCCCGGCGTACAACTGGCGGCGGTGCATGGGCTGAACGATCTGTTTGCGGTCGCCAACCGGATAGCTGCCGAGCGTCAGGCGGCGCAGTTACCGGTGCTGCGCGTCAGTCACTGGAAAGCCGACGCCGGGCAGACGCCGCAGCGGGTGTACGACAGTCATCCCGGCGCTGACAGTCATTTGCTGGCAGTGCTGATTCCACCGTCCCTCGGCAGCTTTTCTGCGGCCAGCGTTTCAGCGCAATGGTTGCAATGGCTACGTGATCAGCATGCCCGTGGTGCAACCCTCGGCGGTGTCTGTGTGGGGTCGATGCTGCTGGCCGAAAGCGGCCTGCTCGACGGGCGTAGCGCCACCACGCACTGGACCTCGGCCAAGGCGTTTGCCGAGCGTTATCCGAACATCCGGCTCAAGGCGGATACGCCGATTGTCGATGACGGCGACTTGATCACCACTGCCGGGCTGATGGCCTGGTCGGAGCTGGGTTTGCGCCTGGTCGACCGGCTGCTCGGGCCGAGCATCGCCAGCGGCACCGCGCGCTTTCTGGTGATGGAGCACAGCGACAGCGCCAGTGCCTGCGGGAGCAATTTTGCACCGATCCTCAGTCATGGTGACGCGGCGATTCTCAAGGTTCAGCATTGGCTGCAAAGCACCGGCGCCACTGATGTTTCGCTGACCTCGATGGCAGAGCGGGCGGGGCTGGAGGAGCGCACGTTTCTGCGTCGTTTCCGTGCCGCGACCGGGTTGAAACCCACCGAATATTGCCAGCATCTGCGGGTTGGCAAGGCGCGAGAACTGCTCGAATTCACCAATGGCACCATCGACCACATTGCATGGACGGTGGGCTATCAGGACCCGGGAGCGTTTCGCGCGATCTTCAAGAAAATCACCGGGCTGACGCCAAGTGATTATCGGGCGCGGTTTGGTGTCTCGGGATAGTCCAGACGCGCCATGACCAGTGGGAGCAAGCCCCCACCCACATTGAAATCTGGGGCTGCTGAAATCGTGCAAATTACCGGGCCCTGGCGCCCGGTCGTGCAGATTGAAACGGGCCTGATGCCATCACGTTTTCGGCAAGCATTTGATTCACCGAAGTTTTCCACAGCCCCCCGATTGGCCTGATCTCTGCACCGTTCATCACTCCATTCACCCATCCGCTGCAAGGGGGACGCATGACCCCGACGCCAGGCAGAAAAATCGTCGTCGCGCACTCGGTGCGCGCTGGCGCGCCACACCATGAAGTGCAGACCAACAAGGCGCTGGCCCGTTGGCTGGCGCAGATTCTCGGGCTCAGATTTGCTGGCAGCTACGTCCCGGAACAACACCGCGGCCGTGATCTGTACTGGCTGCCGACGCAAACCATTGTCGGCGCCGGACAGGCACAGGCCTTGGGCATCAAAAGCGCGGATGATTTATGGGGCGGATTCGTCGAACACGATTTCATCTGCACCAAAGCCATCAGTCACGGCCTGCGCAGCCATCTGGCCTACGCGCCGCAAGGCTGGGCGCCGCAGTTCTGCGAGCGAGTGCGCGACGTGGTGCTCGATGGCTTGACCGTGTTTGCCCTGAAAGACGCGCGGCCCGCCGCCGAGCACTTGCTGTACAGCGGCCCCATTCGCCTCAAACCGATTCACGCTTGTGCCGGTCGCGGTCAGGAAGTTATCAACAGCCTCGACGCGTTCGACGAGGTCCTCGCTCGAGTGGATGCAGCAGCGTTGTTTCGCGATGGCGTGGTGCTGGAGCAGGACTTGAGCAAGGTCGTCACCCACAGCGTCGGCCAGTCATTCATCGGCGACAAAGTGCTGAGCTACTGCGGTGATCAATACTTGACCAAGGATGCCCATGGCGAAGACGTCTATGGTGGTTCGAATCTGTTGGTAGTGCAGGGCGGCTACGAAGATCTGCTGGCGCTGGACTTGCCGGATGACGTGCGACTGGCCATCAAGCAGGCGCAGATTTTCGACCGGGCGGCGGATGAGGCTTATCCAGATTTCTACGCCTCGCGGCGCAACTACGACATCGCTCAAGGCCTGGACAGCAATGGCAAACCGCGCAGCGGTGTGCTCGAACAATCCTGGCGTATGGGCGGTGCCAGCAGCGCTGAACTGGCAGCGCTGCAGAGCTTCGTCAACGCTCCGCAGATGCGGGCGATCCGTGTCTCGACCGTAGAAACCTACGGTGATCAAAGCCTGCCGGCGGACGCCATCGAAATCTATCGCGGCCCGGCCGAGAACAGCGACTTTCTCCTCAAATACGTAACGGTCAAATCCTATGACGGCTAGAAGCGAAAGCATTCAGATCGACATTGATGACGAACAGATGAGCGGGACGTTTCTCAGTCCCAAATCGAAAGTCCCCGGCGTGTTGTTTGTGCACGGCTGGGGTGGCAGCCAGGAGCGTGATCTGGAACGCGCCAAGGGCATCGCCGGGCTGGGTTGTGTGTGCCTGACCTTCGACCTGCGCGGACACACCGGTGGCACCGGCATTCCGCTGACCCGGGTCACGCGCGAAGACAACCTGCGTGACTTGCTCGCGGCCTACGATCGCCTGTTGGCGCATCCGGCGCTCGACACCTCGGCGATTGCGGTAGTCGGCACCAGTTATGGCGGCTATCTCGCGTCGATTCTCACCTCATTGCGCCCGGTGCGCTGGCTGGCGTTGCGGGTGCCGGCGCTGTATCGCGACGAACAATGGCATACGCCCAAGCGTGATCTGGACAAGGCTGATCTGCGCGACTATCGGGCGACGCTGGTGCGTGCCGACAGTAACCGCGCCTTGCACGCCTGTTCGCAGTTCACCGGGGATGTGTTGTTGGTGGAATCGGAAACCGATGACTACGTGCCCCACGCCACGATCATGAGTTATCGCGCCGCGTGTCAGCAGACGCATTCGCTGACGCACCGGATAATCGACGGTGCTGACCATGCGCTGAGCGACCCGGTTTCGCAGCAGGCCTACACCTCGATTCTGGTGGACTGGATTACCGAGATGGTGGTCGGGGAGCGGTTGAGCATCATTCAGTCCGGCTGAGCACATCCCCCTGTGGCGAAGGATGACTAGGGCTTCTTCTCGATCCGCAACGCCTTCGCCTTGGCCTCGACCAGCAGGTACATCACCACGGTGATCAACAACGGCAAAAGAAAATAAATCGCCCGATACGCCAGCAATCCCGCCACCAGACTGCCCCGCGAAACTTCGTGCTGCAGCAGCGCGACGAACACCGCTTCCAGAACCCCGAGCCCCGCCGGAATGTGCGTGATGACCCCGGCAATCGCACTGATCAACAGCACGCCAAGCACCAATGGATAATCCAGCTTGCCCGGCAGCAAGGTGAAAATCACCGCCGCCATCAACGACCAGTTCAGCGCACCCAGCAGCAGTTGCAGAACGGCCATGCGCAGGGACGGCAAGTTGATTTCCACCCCGCGAATCGACCACTCGCGGCGCTTGGAGAACTGGCACGCGGCGAGGTAACCGGCACTTAGCAGCAGCAACAGCACGCCAATGCCCTGCAGCGCATCGCTGCTGATTTTCCAGCCCGGCGGCATGCTCACCAGGCCACTGCTGAACACCGCGCCGGCGATCGTCATGTAGCCGAACCAGTTGGTGGCCAGGCTCAAACCGAGAATCTTGGCGATGTTGCCTTTGCTCACCCCCAGGCGCGAATACAGCCGATAGCGCATGGCGATTCCGCCGACCCAGGCGCTGAGATTGAGGTTGAACGCATAGCTGATGATCCCCACCGGGAGGATCTGTTTCCAGGTCAGGTCCTGGCGAATGTAGGTGCGCCCTATCAGGTCGAAGCTGGCGTAGGTGAGAAAGCTCAACAGGGTCACGCCGGCGGCGATGAGCAGTGTGCCCACCTTGAAGTCGGCCAGGGTCTGCAGCACTTCCGCCCATTCGATGCGGGTGGCAAACATCGTCAGCAACACGATCAACGCGAGGAAGAACAGCAGCGTCAGTGGGCGTTTCCAGCGACTCCATCGAGAATGCACGGCGGGCGCTGCTTGCGCTGGGGAATGGCTCATGACATGCGCCCCCGAAACGGCTTGAGCCGTGGTTTGTGCGCCGGCAGCCAACCGGCCATCGCCGGAAAATGCCGCAGGAAGTGGAACACCAGAAACCCCACGGTCATGTGCCAGATCCGTCCGCGTGGCACCTTACTCGGGTCCATCGCCTTGCAGTGGTTGTGGCTCAGGTCTTCGAGACGCTGGAACAAGTGCTGATTGAACGTGCGATCGCGGATCAGCACGTTGGCTTCCAGGTTCAGTGACAGGCTCAACGGGTCGAGATTGCTAGAACCGACCGTGCTCCATTCCTCATCCACCAAGGCGACTTTGCCGTGCAGCGGGCGCTGGCAATATTCGTGGATCTGCACCCCGGCCTTGAGCAGATAGTCGTAGGTCATGCGCGCCGCCAGTTTCGCCACCAGCATGTCCGGTTGACCTTGCAGGATCAGGCGCACCTCGACGCCACGGCGCGCCGCGTTGCGGAGCTCGCGCAGCAGGCGGTAGCCGGGGAAGAAGTAGGCGTTGGCGATCACCACCCGGCGTTTGGCCCGGCGCAATGCGTGCAAGTACACGTCTTCGATGTCGGTGTGGTGCTGATCGTTATCACGAAACACCAGGCGCACCTGACCGTCGTGATCGTTGAAAGCCATGTCTGCCCGACGCTGGCGCCGACGTTGCCACCAGAAGCGTGCGCGGCCCGGCCGACCACTTTGCAGCAGGGCGAAATGATGGATGTCAGCGACCGCCGGCCCTTGAACCTGTACCGCGTAATCCTGTTTCGCTTCGGGGCCGAAGTCGGCCAGGTGATCGCCGGAAAAGTTGATCCCGCCAATGAACGCAATCAGTCCGTCGACCACCACGATCTTGCGGTGCAGACGGCGGAACCAGTTGGTGCGAAAACCCAGGTGCTTGGGCGCCGGATCAAACATTTGCAAGTGCACGCCGGCGTCGCTCAATGCCGCGAGATAACCAGTGGTCAACTCACCACAGCCGAAACCGTCAAGGCTGACGGTGGTGCGCACGCCGCGCCGGGCGGCGTCGATCAGGATCTGCTGCAACTCTGCGCCGACCTTGTCTTCGAAAACGATGAAGGTCTCCAGCAGAATCTCACTCTTCGCCGCACGCATGGCGTCGAACACCCGAGGGAAATATTCCTCGCCGTTTTCCAGCAATTCGACGCGGTTGTTGCCCTGCCAGCTGTACTCGACATCGACAGGCCCGGGCTCGCGTACCGGCGGGTTGATGCTGATCGGTTCCACGGCGGATTTCTCCAGCGGTGCGCTGCTCATAGTTCTATCTCCACCGATAACGGGGCGTGGTCGGAAAGGTGTGACCAGGGCCGGTTGGCCAGGACTTTCGGTTGGCTGGCCTTGAGGTTGCGTACGTAAATACGATCGAGCCGCAGCGTCGGCAGGCGCGCCGGAAAGCTGCGCGCCGGTTTGCCGTGATGCTCGGCGAACACCTCGCGCAGGCCGCAGGGTTCGAGCAGCGCATCGGCGCGCTGGCGCCAGTCATTGAAGTCGCCGGCGACGATCACTGGCGCATCAGCCGGCAGTTGCGCAATGCGCTCGCCGAGCAGTTTCAGTTGCGCATTGCGATGGCTTTCGCGCAGGCCCAGATGCACGCAGATCGCATGCACCTCGACGCCATCGCCCGGCAGGCGCAGCACGCAATGCAACACGCCACGGTTCTCATGGCCGCTGATCGACACGTCGAGGTTGTCGTGGCGGATGATCTGGAATTTCGACAGCAGCGCATTGCCGTGATCGCCCTCCGGGTACACCGCGTTGCGTCCGTAGGCGAATTGCGGCCACAGGCTGTCGGCGAGGAACTCGTACTGCGGCATCGTCGGCCAGTTGCTGTAGCGCTTGGGATGATGTTCATGGGTGCCGTGGACTTCCTGCAGAAACACCACGTCGGCGGCCACGCTGCGCACGGCTTCGCGCAACTCCGGGAGGATGAAGCGTCGATTGAGCGCGGTGAAACCCTTGTGGGTGTTGACCGTCAGCACGGTGAAACGGCGCACCGAGGCTTCGACACGGGTCTGCTCGTCGGTGAACCCGACCGGCTCTGGAATACTCATGTCAGCACCCCTTCGGCAGCGGGTTCGCCGGGGGCGGTGGCGAGTGTTTTATCCAGCTCAAAACAGTGGAGCAACCGGCGCGCGTCGTAGGGCGCGCGGACTTTGATGTCGTTGTCGAAATAGCAGAACACTTCGCGGGACTTGCGCGCCCGGGGCTTGAGGCGTGGCGCGATCAGGTGCGCATCGCCGGGCTGTTGACCGTGGTGCCAGGCGTCGATGCGTTTGGCCCAGTTCTGCAGCGCCGATTCGCTGTAGCCGCTGGCGTAGAGTTCTTCGGCACCGTGCAGGCGCAGGTAGATGAAGTCGCTGGTGAGGTCTTCGCGATACGGCCATTTGCCGGCGGTGTCGGCGATCACCAGGGCGGTGTTGTAGCGTTTCAACAAGCGCACGAAGTCGGGATCGATGAAGCTGTCGTTGCGAATTTCGACGGCATGGCGCAGCGGTTTTTTGCGCCAGGCTTTCAGGCTGGCGTGGCCGTGCAGGTGCGCGTCGTGCTGACGGGCGAGGGCGGCGGCCGCCTCGGTATCGTGGGGCAACAAGGAAAGGAAGTGTTCGAAGCGCTCGGGGTCGAATTTGAAGTTCGGCGGAAACTGCCAGAGGATCGGCCCGAGCTTTTCCTTGAGCTCCAGCACCCCGGAGGCGAAGAAATTCGCCAGCGGTTTTTCGATCTCGCGCAAGCGGCGCACGTGAGTGATGAAGCGCGGCGCCTTGACGCTGAAGACGAAGTCGTCCGGCGTTTCGCTGTACCACTGCGCATAACGTTCGGGCCGTTGCAGGGCGTAGAACGATCCATTGATTTCGATGCTGTTGACCGCCCGTGATGCGAATTGCAGTTCGTGCTTCTGGGCCAGTCCCTTCGGGTAGAAATCCCCGCGCCACGGAGCGTAGCGCCAGCCGGAAATACCGATGTGAATCGTTGCCATGCAGCCCCTCCCGTCGTCAGTCCTCATACAGCCTGTGTCTGTTGATGACTGTGGGCGGTTCGGGAAAGTTTCGGTGGCGTTACGGACGGTAGTTTGGAGACACCATCACCCCTGCAGAAGCTGCCGGAGGCTGCGATCTTTTGATGTTGTTTTTCAAGATCAAAAGACCGCAGCCTTCGGCAGCTCCTACAGGGGGATATCATTGAGACAGCTATTTGATCAGTGACCGGTGACGACTCGTGTAGTGCTTTCGGCATAGGTCGGACCAAGGCGATCCAGTCGCCCGCTCCACGCCGTCAGCGCGAGTGCCACCAACACCACCAGCCCGGCGATCCATGCTGTGTGAATCAGGCCAAGGTGTTCGACGATCAGCCCGCCGCCCCATGCGCCACCGGCAATCCCCAGGTTGAACGCCGCGATGTTCAGCCCCGATGCCACGTCCACCGCCTGCGGCGTGTGATGTTCAGCCTGACGCACCACGTACACTTGCAGCCCCGGCACATTGCCGAACGCCACCGCGCCCCACACCAGCACCGTGGCCAGCGCCAGCCATGGGTTGCCGGCAGTAAAGGTCAGTACGAACAGCACGGCGGCGAGCAGGGCGAAGATGATTTTCAGGGCGCTGATCGGCCCACGCTTGTCCGCCATTTTACCGCCCCAGAGGTTGCCGGCCGCCACCGAGACGCCGTACACCAGCAGCACCAGGCTGACGGTACCGGCGCTGAAGCCGGAGATGTCCTGCAGGATCGGCGCCAGGAAGGTGAAGGCGATGAACGAGCCGCCGTAACCGATCGCGGTCATGGCGTACACCAGCAGCAGACGCGGTTGTTTCAGCACTTGCAGTTGTTGCAACAGCGACGCCGGTTTGCTGTGGGCGATGTTGTTCGGCACATACAGCAGGCTGCCGATGAAGGCGATCACACCCAGCGCCGAGACCGCGAGGAAGGTTTCACGCCAGCCGAAATGCTGGCCGATGAACGTGCCCAGCGGTACGCCGGTGACCAGCGCCACGGTGAGGCCGGTGAACATGATCGCAATCGCGCTGGCGGCTTTTTCCTTGGGCACCAGGCTGGTGGCGATGGTCGAGCCGATGGAAAAGAACACCCCGTGCGCCAGGCCCGTGACGATCCGCGCCAGCACCAGTGATTCATAACTGGGCGCCAGCCAGGCCAGCAGGTTGCCGAGGGTGAACAGCACCATCAGCGACAACAGCAACAGTTTGCGCGGGACTTTGCCGGTCAGGGCGGTCAGCACCGGCGCGCCAATGGCAACGCCCAGGGCATAGAGACTAACCAGCAGGCCGGCGGACGGCAGACTGACACCGAGGTCGGCGCCGATGGTGGGTAGCAGGCCAACGATGACGAACTCGGTCGTCCCGATGGCGAAGGCGCTGAGGGTCAGCGCGAGCAAGGCAATGGGCATGACAGCACTCCGGTAGAGGTTTGAATGGAGCGCAGTGTCGAGGTTTGGCTCGTGCGGAAAAATACGGGGCCAGGTATTTGATATTTGCCGCTGACGCAAATATCCACAGTCTGCTGTGAACCCTGTGGTGAGGGGAATGCAGTGGGCACTGGGGTTATTCAGGCAAAAACCGAACTTGTCCGCCATTCACCGATCAGTTCCTTACAGGTTCAGCCAAGAGGGATCGCAGTTTTGATCAAGTTCAGGATCGCCATTCTGCTGGGAGCGCTACTGTTTCTCGGCGCCAGCGAACTCGAAGCCGCCGCGCTGCCGGGGGTTCCGGTTGCCGCTGAAGAGCCGGCCAAACCCGAGCCGATTGTGCAGGGCGGTCTGCTCGGCGCGATCAGTTCGAGCATCGACGACGTGCAAGACAAACTCGATCTCAATGAACATTTGGTCGATGCCTGGCGCCTGCGTGCCGACCGTGCGGCGGACGAGGTCGACAAACTGGTCAACCAGCCGTCGAACCGGTCCGGCTGGAGCGTCGCCGGGGATTTCCTGATGTTGTCCGGCGTCTGGCTCGGCGCGTTTGCGCTGCTGACCGTGGTCGGCAGCCTGCTGGCCAAGCGGCTGAGTCAGGGCCGTTGGCTGCGGACCCGCCAGCGCAGTCAGGACCTGGTCGGCTACCTGCTGCCGTACACGCTGCCGGCGCTGATCTGTCTGCCGCTGACGCTGTACGTCAGCCACTTTCTGCAAGCCTCGGTGGGACGGGCGCTGGCGCTGTGTCTGGCGTATGCCACCAGCAGCGGTATTTTCTCCACCTCAATGTTGTTGTGTGTGGTGGTGATGTTCAACGTCGGGCACAAACGGCCTGCCGCGCGGATCATCCGCGACTACTGCCCGAAACCGCTGTTCCTGATCGGCTTCCTCGCGGCCCTCAGTGACGCGTTGACCAGCCCGCAGATCGCCCGTCAGTTGGGCGGCAACATCACCAGCAGCGTCGCGGTGTTCACCGGGCTGATCGCCTCGATCATCTTCGGTCTGCTGGTGATTCGCTTGCGCCGGCCGGTGGCACATCTGATCCGCAACCGGCCGCTGGCCCATCGCCTGAAGCAGCCGTCGATGCAGGAGTCACTGCGGATTTTTTCCGGGCTCTGGTACTGGCCGATTGTGTTGATGGTGCTGGTTTCGGCGGTCAATCTGATCGGCATCGGCGAGGACAACCAGAAGGCCCTGCGCTGCGCGTTGTTCACCACGGTTTTGCTGATCGGCACGGTGTTCCTCAGCACTATCCTCCAGCACCTGTTCAAGTCGCGCAAAGCCGAAGCGATTCAGCGCAGCAGCGCCTACAAGGAACGCTTTCTCAGCCTTTTGCACGCCTTGCTGCGGATCGTCATGGCGATTGCCTTCATCGATATTCTCGGGCGGATCTGGGGCGTTTCGCTGCTCGATTTTGCCCAGAGCAGCACCGTCGGCCGGGCGATCAGCAATGCGTTGAGCAGCATCGGCCTGATCTTCCTCGTCACCTGGCTGTTGTGGGTGGTGCTCGACACGGCGATTCAGGAAGCGCTGAAACCACCGGTCAGCAAACGCTCGTCGCGCCAGCCCAGCACCCGGGTGAAAACCATCCTGCCGCTGCTGCGCAACGCAATCAAAATCATCCTGGTGGTGATCTGCGCGATCACCACCATGGCTAACCTCGGCATCAACGTCGCACCACTGTTGGCGGGTGCCGGGGTGGTCGGTCTGGCCATCGGTTTCGGCTCGCAACAACTGGTGCAGGATGTGATCACCGGGCTGTTCATCATCATCGAAGACACGCTGTCGATCGGCGACTGGGTGGTGCTCGATTCCGGGCATGCCGGCACGGTAGAAGGCCTGACCATTCGCACCCTGCGCCTGCGCGACGGCAAGGGATTTGTGCACTCGGTCCCGTTCGGTCAGATCAAGGCAGTCACCAACCAATCACGCCAGTTTGCCTTCGCGTTTTTCTCGGTGCAGTTCACCTACGACACCGATGTCGACAAGGCCATCGAACTGATCCGCCAGACCGGTGATTCAATTCGCGAAGACCCGTTCCTCAAGTACAACCTGCAAGGGCCGCTGGATGTATTTGGCGTGGACAGAATGGACTTGAACGGCGTTGTGCTGACCGCGCAATTCCGTACCGTGTCGGGCGGGCAGTATGCGGTGAGCCGGGCGTTCAATCAGCGTTTGAAAAAGCTTGTGGATAACAGCGCCGAGGTGCATTTCGCGCAGACTTATCCACAGCAGGTTTTGTTGCCCAAGCGGCAGGGTGAGGGGGAATGGGTAGCGAGCGAGGTGCCACAAAAGTCGAGTACTTGATGGGCGGATTGTGTAGTGGGATTTCCGGCCTCATCGCGGGCAAGCCCGCTTGTGTCTGAGTAAGGGAATAAAC
>NZ_MVOO01000029.1:0-32802 GCF_002156405.1 Pseudomonas sp. SCPG-7
ATGTGCTTGAACTGTTTTGTTACCTATGTGGGTGAGTCATACCGGGGTGCCTTTTTGGTTACCTTTTCGGCGTTTGGAAAAGGTGACTCGCTGTAAGAGCGAAACCGCCAGCGGCAGCACTCGCAGCAACGGATATGCCCACAAATGCCCAAAAGCCAGTCGGCCCACAGGCCGCTGCGACCAAACAAACAAAAACGGCCTCTATATAAGAGGCCGTTCCCGATACAACTTCAAGACGTTATCGCAAGACAAGCCTTACTTGCGGTCTTCCAGCTTGGTGATATCACGCGACTCGTAGCCCGTGTACAACTGGCGCGGACGGCCAATCTTGTACGGGCTGGAGAGCATTTCTTTCCAGTGCGAAATCCAGCCCACAGTACGCGCCAGAGCGAAGATCACGGTGAACATGCTGGTTGGAATGCCGATCGCCTTGAGGATGATCCCCGAGTAGAAGTCGACGTTCGGGTACAGCGAGCGCTCGATGAAGTACGGGTCGGTCAGGGCGATCTCTTCCAGGCGCATGGCCAGTTCGAGTTGCGGATCGTTGTTGATGCCCAGTTCCTTCAGTACTTCGTCGCAGGTCTGCTTCATCACAGTCGCGCGCGGATCGCGGTTCTTGTAAACGCGGTGACCGAAGCCCATCAGCTTGAACGGATCGTTCTTGTCCTTTGCCTTGGCGATGAACTTGTCGATGTTGGACACATCGCCAATTTCGTCAAGCATGGTCAGAACGGCTTCGTTCGCACCACCGTGGGCAGGGCCCCACAGTGCGGCGATGCCGGCGGCGATACAAGCGAACGGGTTGGCACCCGAAGAGCCAGCCAGGCGCACGGTGGAGGTCGATGCGTTCTGCTCGTGGTCGGCATGGAGGATGAAGATCCGGTCCATGGCCTTGGCGAGTACCGGGCTGATCGGTTTGATCTCGCACGGGGTGTTGAACATCATGTGCAGGAAGTTTTCCGCGTACGTCAGGTCGTTGCGCGGGTACATCATGGGTTGGCCCATGGAGTACTTGTAAACCATCGCTGCCAGGGTCGGCATCTTGGCAACCAGACGGATCGCGGAGATTTCGCGATGCTGCGGGTTATTGATGTCCAGGGAGTCGTGGTAGAAGGCCGAAAGGGCGCCGACTACGCCGCACATGACGGCCATCGGGTGGGCGTCGCGACGGAAGCCGTTGAAGAAGGTTTTCAGCTGCTCGTGAACCATGGTGTGGTTTTTCACGGTGCTGACGAACTGGGCCTTCTGTTCTGCGGTCGGCAGTTCGCCGTTGAGCAGCAGGTAGCAGGTTTCCAGGTAGTCCGACTTTTCAGCCAGCTGTTCGATCGGGTAGCCGCGGTGCAACAGAATGCCGTTGTCGCCGTCGATATAGGTGATCTTCGATTCGCACGAGGCGGTCGACATGAAACCCGGGTCGAAAGTGAAGCGGCCCGTGGCCGTCAGGCCCCGAACATCGATTACATCGGGACCAACGGTGCCGGTTAAAATGGGCAGCTCGACGGGGGCTGCGCCCTCGATGATCAACTGCGCTTTTTTGTCAGCCATGTGGCCTCCTATTTATGCTTGAACCATCAGACAGACCCCCCACGCAGGGCCCGCACCACTATAGTGAGATAAATTCGAATGTCAATTTGCCTAAAGTCTTGCTCCAGAAGGCTTTAAGCGCACTTTTTCCTCGAAATTGACTGCCATTTACGCCTTTTATACGACTTGTGCAATCAGCTATTTGGGGTAGGTGATTGCGTTGTCATTAGTAGCCTAACTGTCTATACTCGGCCACCGACCGCCAAGGGCTTTTGGGCTTGCTTTCATTGGGGGTCGCATCCCTGGGTGGTGGTTACCTGACCAGTGCACTCCCCAACAACTTTGCCCTGATTGTTAGGGGCTCTTCAGTGTGAAAAAAAAGCCGTGAAAAGCCAACGACCTGTAAACCTAGACCTAAGGACCATCAAACTCCCAGTCACTGCTTACACGTCCATTCTTCACCGTATCTCCGGTGTCATCCTCTTCGTGTGCCTTGCCATCATGCTTTACGCATTGGACAAGTCGCTGAGCTCCGAGGAAGGCTTCGGTCAGGTGAAAGCGTGTCTGACCAGTCCGCTAGCCAAGCTAGTGATTTGGGGCATCCTGTCCGCTCTGCTGTATCACTTGGTAGCCGGTGTGCGCCATTTGATCATGGACATGGGCATCGGTGAGACGCTGGAAGGCGGCAAACTGGGCTCGAAAATCGTTATCGCCGTTTCCGTGGTGGTAATCGTTCTGGCAGGAGTCTGGATATGGTAACTAACGTCACGAACCTCTCGCGTTCGGGCCTCTATGACTGGATGGCGCAACGTGTGTCGGCGGTCGTTCTCGCGGCTTACTTCATCTTTCTGATCGGATACGTCGTGGCCCACCCAGGCCTCGAGTACGCCCAGTGGCATGAACTGTTCGCCCACAACGGGATGCGTATTTTCAGCCTCCTGGCCCTTGTTGCTCTCGGCGCTCACGCCTGGGTCGGCATGTGGACCATCGCGACTGACTACCTGACGCCAATGGCGTTCGGCAAGTCCGCGACGGCTATACGTTTCCTTTTCCAGGCAGTATGCGGCGTCGCGATGTTCGCTTACTTCGTCTGGGGTGTGCAGATTCTCTGGGGTATCTGAGTCATGGCTAACATTCCAACGATTTCTTTCGACGCCATCATTATTGGTGGTGGCGGTGCCGGCATGCGCGCTGCGCTGCAGCTGGCACAGGGCGGTCACAAGACTGCGGTGATCACCAAGGTTTTCCCGACCCGTTCGCACACTGTATCCGCCCAGGGCGGCATCACCTGCGCGATCGCGTCCGCTGACCCGAACGATGACTGGCGCTGGCACATGTACGATACCGTCAAGGGTTCCGACTACATCGGTGACCAGGACGCTATCGAATACATGTGTCAGGAAGGCCCGGCTGCCGTTTTCGAACTGGACCACATGGGTCTGCCGTTCTCGCGTACCGAGCAAGGCCGTATCTACCAGCGTCCATTCGGTGGTCAGTCCAAGGACTACGGTAAAGGCGGCCAGGCTGCTCGCACCTGCGCAGCATCCGACCGTACCGGTCACGCACTGCTGCACACCCTTTATCAGGGCAACCTGAAAGCCGGTACCACGTTCCTGAACGAGTACTACGCTGTCGACCTGGTGAAAAACCAGGAAGGCGAGTTCGTCGGTGTGATCGCGATCTGCATCGAAACAGGCGAAACTTCGTACATCCGTGCCAAGGCCACCGTACTGGCCACTGGTGGTGCTGGCCGTATCTACGCCTCCACCACCAACGCCCTGATCAACACCGGTGACGGCGTTGGCATGGCGCTGCGTGCTGGCGTGCCGGTACAAGACATCGAAATGTGGCAGTTCCACCCGACCGGCATCGCCGGCGCCGGTGTACTGGTTACAGAAGGCTGCCGTGGTGAAGGTGGTTACCTGATCAACAAGCACGGCGAGCGTTTCATGGAGCGTTATGCTCCGAACGCGAAAGACCTGGCTGGTCGTGACGTGGTTGCCCGTTCGATGGTTAAAGAAATCATCGCCGGCAACGGTTGCGGTCCGAACGGCGATCACGTAATGCTCAAACTCGACCACTTGGGCGAGGAAGTGCTGCACAGCCGTCTGCCAGGCATCTGCGAACTGTCGAAGACTTTCGCACACGTTGACCCGGTGGTTGCGCCGGTTCCGGTTGTTCCGACCTGCCACTACATGATGGGCGGCGTTGCCACCAACATTCATGGTCAGGCGATCACCCAGAACGCCGAAGGCGTGGACCAGATCATTCCTGGCCTGTTCGCCGTAGGTGAAGTGGCTTGCGTATCGGTACACGGTGCCAACCGTCTGGGCGGCAACTCGCTGCTCGACCTGGTGGTATTCGGCCGCGCTGCCGGCCTGCACCTGGAGAAGGCGCTGACCGACGGCATCGAATACGACGACGCTACCGAAGCCGACATCGAAGCAGCCCTGTCGCGTCTGAACGCGCTGAACGGCCGTACCGATGGCGAAGACGTGGCAACCCTGCGTCGCGAGCTGCAAAGCTGCATGCAGAACTACTTCGGCGTATTCCGTACTGGCGAATACATGCAGAAGGGTATCGCTCAGCTGGCCGATCTGCGCAAGCGCATCGCCAACGTGAAGATCAACGATAAGTCGCAAGCGTTCAACACTGCGCGTATCGAAGCTCTGGAACTGCAAAACCTGCTGGAAGTGGCTGAGGCTACCGCCATCGCGGCCGAAGTACGTAAAGAGTCCCGCGGCGCTCACGCCCGTGAAGACTTCGAAGACCGTGACGACGAAAACTGGCTGTGCCACACCCTGTACTTCCCGGGTGAGAAACGCGTCGCCAAGCGTGCCGTAAACTTCTCGCCGAAGACTGTTCCGACTTTCGAACCTAAAGTCCGGACTTATTAAGGGTGATCGCCATGTTGCAAGTCAGTGTTTATCGCTACAACCCTGATCAGGACGCTGCGCCGTTCATGCAGGAATTCCAGGTTGATACCGGTGGTAAAGACCTGATGGTGCTGGACGTGCTGGCCCTGATCAAAGAGCAGGACGAGGGTTTCTCCTATCGTCGCTCTTGCCGTGAAGGTGTCTGCGGCTCCGACGGCATGAACATCAACGGCAAGAACGGTCTGGCGTGCATCACGCCGCTGTCCGCTGTCGTAAAAGGCAACAAGTTGATCGTTCGTCCGCTGCCAGGTTTGCCGGTTATCCGTGACCTGGTTGTCGATATGAGCATCTTCTACAAGCAATACGAGAAGGTTAAGCCTTACCTGCAGAACGACACGCCGGCTCCGGCCATCGAGCGTCTGCAGTCCCCTGAAGAGCGTGAAAAGCTCGACGGTCTGTACGAGTGCATCCTGTGCGCCTGCTGCTCGACCTCGTGCCCGTCCTTCTGGTGGAACCCGGACAAGTTCCTGGGTCCAGCTGCCCTGCTGCAAGCGTACCGCTTCCTGGCAGACAGCCGTGACACCAAGACGTCCGAGCGTCTGGCTTCGCTCGATGACCCGTTCAGCGTTTTCCGCTGCCGGGGCATCATGAACTGCGTCAACGTATGTCCGAAAGGCCTGAACCCGACTAAGGCCATCGGTCACATCCGTAACATGCTGCTTTCGAGCGGCGTGTGATTCAGCTGCTGTAACCGTAGAACCGCTGTAACGAAGAGGCTGTGGCGCGGGCTTCAACCCGCGTCATGGCTATAACCAGAGCAGTAGCCACAAGCTGCCGCTCTTATTTTGAAGAAATGAGACAAGCAGGGGCATCCGGGCTGGTACCCGGACTATCAGCGTGATCCTAAGTGGCTTGTTTTGGTCGCTGCATTCGGACTTCTGCAAGTTTGCTCGGTATTGACGCCGATGGTGTTCCCCTAACCGAGGGTGACCAAGCATGCAAGAAAGCGTGATGCAGCGCATGTGGAACAGCGCCTACCTTTCAGGTGGAAACGCTGCCTATGTGGAAGAGCTTTATGAGCTCTACCTGCACGACCCTAACGCTGTGCCAGAAGAGTGGCGCACCTACTTTCAGAAGCTGCCTGCCGACGGCAGCTCTGCCACTGATGTTTCGCACTCCACAATTCGCGATCATTTCGTGCTGCTGGCAAAGAACCAGCGCCGCGCTCAACCGGTTTCCGCCGGGAGCGTGAGCAGTGAGCACGAGAAGAAGCAAGTTGAAGTGCTGCGATTGATCCAGGCCTACCGTATGCGTGGCCACCAGGCAGCCCAGCTTGACCCGCTGGGGCTGTGGCAGCGTCCTGCACCTGCAGACCTGTCGATCAATCATTACGGCTTGACCAATGCCGATCTTGATACGACCTTCCGTGCCGGCGACCTGTTCATCGGCAAAGAGGAAGCGAGCCTACGCGAAATTCACGAAGCGTTGCAGCAGACATATTGCCGCACCATCGGCGCTGAATTTACGCACATCACCGATTCCGAGCAGCGCCAGTGGTTCCAGCAGCGTCTGGAAAGCGTGCGCGGTCGTCCGACGTACTCCGCCGACATCAAGAGCCACCTGCTTGAGCGCGTGACTGCCGGTGAAGGCCTGGAAAAATACCTGGGCACCAAATACCCGGGCACCAAGCGTTTCGGTCTGGAAGGCGGCGAAAGCCTGATTCCGATGCTCGACGAACTGATCCAGCGTTCCGGTTCCTACGGCACCAAGGAAGTCGTCATCGGCATGGCCCACCGTGGCCGTCTGAACGTGCTGGTCAACACCTTCGGCAAGAACCCGCGCGAGCTGTTCGACGAGTTCGAAGGCAAGAAAAAGGTCGAGCTGGGTTCCGGTGACGTTAAATACCACCAGGGCTTCTCGTCCAACGTGATGACCGCCGGCGGTGAAGTTCACCTGGCTATGGCGTTCAACCCGTCCCACCTGGAAATCGTTTCCCCGGTGGTAGAAGGTTCGGTTCGCGCCCGTCAGGATCGTCGTAACGACCCGACCGGTGAGAAGGTTCTGCCGATCTCCATCCACGGTGACGCTGCATTCGCAGGTCAGGGCGTGGTCATGGAAACCTTCCAGATGTCGCAGACCCGCGGTTTCAAGACCGGCGGTACCGTGCACATCGTGATCAACAACCAGGTCGGTTTCACCATCAGCAACCCGCTGGACTCGCGTTCCACCGAGTACGCCACCGACGTTGCGAAGATGATCCAGGCGCCGATCCTCCATGTGAATGGGGATGATCCGGAAGCCGTGCTGTTCGTCACTCAGCTGGCCATCGACTATCGCATGCAGTTCAAGCGTGACGTGGTGATCGACCTGGTCTGCTACCGTCGTCGCGGCCACAACGAGGCCGACGAGCCAAGCGGCACCCAGCCGCTGATGTATCAGCAGATCACCAAGCAGCGCACCACCCGTGAGCTGTACGCTGATCGTCTGACTCAGGCCGGTGTGCTCGACGCAGAGCGTGTACAGGCGAAAGTCGACGAGTATCGCAACGCGCTGGACAACGGTCTGCACGTGGTGAAATCGCTGGTCAAAGAGCCGAACAAAGAGCTGTTCGTGGACTGGCGTCCGTACCTGGGCCACGCCTGGACTGCGCGTCACGACACGCGTTTCGACCTGAAGACCCTGCAGGAACTGTCCGCCAAGCTGCTGGAAATTCCGGAAGGCTTCGTGGTTCAGCGTCAGGTTGCGAAGATCTACGAAGACCGTCAGAAGATGCAAGCCGGCGGCCTGCCGATCAACTGGGGTTACGCCGAAACCATGGCGTACGCGACCCTGGCGTTCGAAGGTCACCCGATCCGCATGACCGGTCAGGACATCGGTCGCGGTACGTTCTCGCACCGTCACGCTGTGCTGCACAACCAGAAAGATGCCGGCACCTACATTCCGCTGAAGCACCTGTACGAAGGTCAGCCACGCTTTGACCTGTACGACTCGTTCCTGTCGGAAGAAGCGGTACTGGCCTTCGAATACGGCTACTCGACCACCACGCCAAACGCGCTGGTGATCTGGGAAGCCCAGTTCGGCGACTTCGCCAACGGTGCACAGGTTGTTATCGACCAGTTCATCACCAGCGGCGAACACAAGTGGGGTCGTCTCTGCGGTCTGACCATGCTGTTGCCGCACGGCTACGAAGGTCAGGGTCCTGAGCACAGCTCGGCACGTCTTGAGCGTTACCTGCAACTGTGCGCCGAGCACAACATTCAGGTGTGCATGCCGACCACTCCGGCGCAGATCTACCACTTGCTGCGCCGTCAGGTGATTCGCCCGCTGCGCAAGCCATTGGTCGTTCTGACTCCAAAGTCGTTGCTGCGCCACAAACTGGCCATCTCGACCCTGGAAGATCTGGCCGAAGGTTCGTTCCAGACCGTGATTCCGGAAATCGACGCCCTGGACCCGAAAAAGGTCGAGCGTGTTGTTCTGTGTAGCGGCAAGGTCTACTACGACCTGCTGGAAAAACGTCGTGCCGAAGGCCGTGACGATATCGCCATCGTGCGTATCGAGCAGCTGTATCCATTCCCTGAGGACGACTTGAAAGAAGTCCTGGCGCCTTACACCAACGCCAAAGCGGCCGTCTGGTGTCAGGAAGAGCCAATGAACCAGGGCGCCTGGTACTGCAGCCAGCACCACCTGCGTCGCAGCATCGGTAACCTCAACAAATCTCTCGTACTCGAGTACGCGGGTCGTGAGGCTTCTGCTGCACCTGCATGTGGTTACGCATCGATGCACGCCGAGCAGCAGGAAAAACTGCTGCAAGACGCGTTTACCGTTTAACGCCTTCGCGCACCTGAAACCGAATTTAAGGAACCACAGATAATGGCTATCGAGATCAAAGCCCCCACTTTCCCGGAATCGGTTGCCGATGGCACCGTTGCCACCTGGCACAAACAACCGGGCGACGCCGTCAAACGTGACGAACTGATCGTCGACATCGAAACCGACAAAGTCGTACTGGAAGTGCTGGCTACCGCCGACGGCGTGCTGGGCGCAATCGTCAAGAACGAAGGCGACACCGTTCTGTCCGACGAAGTCCTGGGCTCCATCGTTGAAGGCGGCGCTGCTGCCGCTGCCCCAGCCGCCGCTGCTGCTCCGGCCGCTGCTGCCGCTGCCCCGGCTGCTGCCGAAGGCGAAGACGATCCTGTTGCTGCTCCGGCTGCGCGCAAGCTGGCTGAAGAGAACGGCATCAACATCGCCTCCGTTGCCGGCACCGGCAAAGGCGGTCGTGTGACCAAGGAAGACGTGGTGGCTGCTGTTGCCGCGAAGAAAGCCGCTCCGGCTGCCGCGCCTGCAAAAGCTGCTGCTCCAGCCGCTGCTGCTCCTGTGTTCGCCGCTGGCGACCGCGTTGAAAAACGTGTGCCGATGACCCGTCTGCGTGCCAAGGTTGCCGAGCGTCTGGTTGAAGCCCAGTCGAACATGGCCATGCTGACCACGTTCAACGAAGTCGACATGACCGAAGTCATGGCCCTGCGTTCGAAGTACAAGGACCTGTTCGAGAAGTCCCACAACGGCGTACGCCTGGGCTTCATGTCGTTCTTCGTCAAGGCGGCCACCGAAGCGCTGAAACGCTTCCCGGCAGTCAACGCTTCGA
Source organism: Pseudomonas sp. SCPG-7 (assembly GCF_002156405.1). NCBI lineage: Bacteria > Pseudomonadati > Pseudomonadota > Gammaproteobacteria > Pseudomonadales > Pseudomonadaceae > Pseudomonas > Pseudomonas sp. SCPG-7. The sequence continues at coordinate 9,043 of NZ_MVOO01000029.1, forward strand.
TCGACGGCGCGGACATCGTCTACCACGGCTACGCCGACATCGGTGTTGCCGTTTCCAGCGACCGTGGTCTGGTTGTTCCGGTTCTGCGTAACGCCGAGCTGATGAGCCTGGCTGAAATCGAAGGCGGCATCGCCACGTTCGGCAAAAAAGCCCGTGACGGCAAACTGTCGATGGAAGAGATGACCGGTGGTACCTTCACCATCACCAACGGTGGTACCTTCGGCTCGATGATGTCGACTCCGATCGTCAACCCGCCGCAGGCAGCGATTCTGGGCATGCACAACATCATCCAGCGTCCTATGGCCATCAACGGTCAGGTCGTGATCCGTCCGATGATGTACCTGGCACTGTCCTACGATCACCGTCTGATCGATGGCAAAGAAGCTGTAACCTTCCTGGTGACCATCAAGAACCTGCTGGAAGATCCGGCTCGTCTGTTGCTGGATATCTGATAGAAGCAGCCATGCGCTGCGGGTGGCGTACCGTCGGCAACGGCGGTACGGCCCGCAGCGCGCGGCTTGAAGCTTTTCGCTAAAGAGGATTTTTTGAATGTCGCAGAAATTTGACGTAGTAGTGATCGGTGCCGGCCCTGGCGGCTATGTTGCTGCCATCAAGGCCGCGCAGCTGGGTCTCACCACTGCCTGCATCGAGAAGTACACCGACGCTGAAGGCAAACAGGCCCTCGGCGGTACTTGCCTGAACGTCGGCTGCATTCCGTCCAAGGCGCTGCTGGACAGCTCCTGGAAGTACAAGGAAGCAAAAGAGAGCTTCAACGTTCACGGTATCTCGACCGGCGAAGTCAAAATGGACGTCGCTGCGATGGTTGGCCGCAAGGCTGGCATCGTCAAGAACCTGACTGGCGGCGTTGCCACCCTGTTCAAGGCCAACGGCGTGACTTCGATCCAGGGCCACGGCAAGCTGCTGGCTGGCAAGAAGGTCGAAGTCACCAAGCCGGACGGTTCGGTTGAAGTCATCGAAGCCGAAAACGTCATCCTGGCTCCAGGTTCGCGTCCGATCGACATTCCACCGGCTCCGGTCGATCAGAAAGTCATCGTCGATTCGACTGGCGCTCTGGAATTCCAGGCCGTCCCTAAACGTCTGGGCGTTATCGGCGCTGGCGTGATCGGTCTGGAACTGGGTTCGGTGTGGTCGCGTCTGGGTGCAGAAGTGACTGTCCTGGAAGCCCTGGACACTTTCCTGATGGCAGCCGACACCGCTGTTTCCAAGGAAGCGCTGAAAACCCTGACCAAACAGGGTCTGGACATCAAGCTGGGCGCTCGCGTGACCGGTTCGAAAGTGAACGGCGACGAAGTCGTTGTTAACTACACCGATGCCAACGGCGAACAGACCATCACTTTCGACAAGCTGATCGTAGCCGTTGGTCGCCGTCCGGTGACCACTGATCTGCTGGCTGCCGACAGCGGCGTGACCCTGGACGAGCGCGGTTTCGTGCACGTTGACGATCACTGCGCCACCACCGTACCGGGCGTTTACGCCATCGGTGACGTGGTGCGCGGCATGATGCTGGCGCACAAGGCCTCGGAAGAGGGCATCATGGTTGTCGAGCGCATCAAGGGCCACAAGGCTCAGATGAACTATGACCTGATCCCTTCGGTTATTTATACTCACCCGGAAATCGCGTGGGTTGGCAAAACCGAGCAGGCCTTGAAAGCCGAAGGCGTTGAAGTTAACGTCGGCACCTTCCCGTTCGCCGCTTCCGGCCGTGCCATGGCCGCCAACGATACCGGTGGTTTCGTCAAGGTCATCGCTGATGCCAAGACTGACCGCGTATTGGGCGTGCACGTGATTGGCCCGAGCGCTGCAGAACTGGTTCAGCAGGGCGCGATCGGTATGGAATTCGGCACCAGCGCTGAAGACCTGGGCATGATGGTTTTCTCCCATCCGACCCTGTCTGAAGCCTTGCACGAAGCTGCTCTGGCTGTGAATGGCGGCGCCATCCACATTGCCAACCGCAAGAAGCGTTAAGACACACAATAAGAAACCACGGCGGTAACGGCCCGTCGTGAGCCTTGCGAGCAAGTCTCACCGCGGAATGTCCGCTGGACGCAGTCTTGCGTAGCTGAACCGGGTAACCGGAAGGCTACGCAAGCAGCAGTCACAGGTGGCGCGGCACTCATCAAGAGCGCAGCGCCGAATGCGCAGTACCTAACGAAGACGGTAAAAAGCATGAATCTTCACGAGTATCAGGGTAAGCAGCTGTTCGCTGAATACGGCCTGCCAGTTTCCACTGGTTACGCAGTAGACACCCCGGAAGCAGCAGCAGAAGCTTGCGACAAAATCGGCGGCAGCGAGTGGGTTGTCAAAGCCCAGGTCCACGCCGGTGGTCGCGGTAAAGCGGGCGGCGTCAAGCTGGTTCGCAACAAAGAAGACGCCAAGGCCTTCGCACAGCAGTGGCTGGGCAAGCGTCTGGTGACTTACCAGACTGACGCCAATGGTCAGCCAGTCACCAAGATCCTGGTTGAATCGTGCACTGATATCGCTAAAGAGCTGTACCTGGGCGCTGTCGTTGACCGTTCGAGCCGTCGCATCGTGTTCATGGCTTCCACCGAAGGTGGCGTGGACATCGAGAAAATCGCTCACGACACTCCAGAAAAAATTCTGAAAGCCACTATCGATCCACTGGTTGGCGCTCAGCCATTCCAGGGTCGCGAGCTGGCGTTCCAACTGGGTCTGGAAGGCAAGCAAGTTGCCCAGTTCGCCAAGATCTTCGTCGGTCTGGCCAAACTGTTCCAGGATCACGATCTGGCCCTGCTGGAAGTGAACCCGCTGGTGATCAAGGCTGACGGCGATCTGCACTGCCTGGACGCCAAGATCAACATCGACGCCAACGCCATGTACCGTCAGCCTAAGCTGAAGACTTTCCACGATCCGTCGCAAGACGATCCGCGCGAAGCGCACGCTGCCAAGTTCGAACTGAACTACGTAGCCCTGGAAGGCAACATCGGCTGCATGGTCAACGGTGCCGGCCTGGCCATGGGTACCATGGACATCGTCAACCTGCACGGCGGCAAGCCAGCCAACTTCCTCGACGTAGGTGGTGGTGCTACCAAAGAGCGCGTGACCGAAGCCTTCAAGATCATCCTGTCCGACACCAACGTCGCTGCAGTACTGGTTAACATCTTCGGCGGCATCGTTCGTTGCGACATGATTGCCGAAGGCATCATCGGCGCCGTGAAAGAAGTCGGCGTGAAAATCCCGGTTGTTGTTCGCCTTGAAGGCAACAACGCTGAGCTGGGCGCTAAAGTACTGGCAGAAAGCGGTTTGAACATCATCGCTGCTACCAGCCTGACCGACGCTGCTCAACAAGTTGTCAAAGCTGCGGAGGGCAAATAATGAGCGTCCTGATCAATAAAGACACCAAAGTTATCTGCCAGGGTATTACCGGTTCGCAAGGTAGTTTCCACACCCAGCAAGCCATCGAATACGGCACCAAGATGGTTGGTGGTGTAACTCCGGGCAAAGGCGGCACCGAGCACCTGGGTCTGCCAGTGTTCAACACCGTTAAAGACGCAGTCGCTGCCACTGGCGCTACCGCCAGCGTGATCTACGTCCCGGCTCCTTTCTGCAAGGACTCGATCCTGGAAGCAGCGTTCGGCGGCATCAAGCTGATCGTCTGCATCACCGAAGGCATTCCTACCCTGGACATGCTGGACGCTAAAGTTAAGTGCGACGAGCTGGGTGTTACCCTGATCGGCCCTAACTGCCCAGGCGTGATCACTCCAGGCGAATGCAAGATCGGCATCATGCCAGGTCACATTCACTTGCCAGGCAAGGTCGGTATCGTTTCGCGTTCCGGCACCCTGACCTACGAAGCTGTGAAGCAGACCACTGACGCCGGTTTCGGTCAGTCGACTTGCGTCGGCATCGGTGGTGACCCGATCCCGGGTTCGAACTTCATCGACATCCTGAAGCTGTTCCAGGAAGACCCGAAGACCGAAGCGATCGTGATGATCGGCGAGATCGGTGGTTCGGCTGAAGAAGAAGCGGCTGCCTACATCAAGGCACACGTGACCAAGCCGGTTGTTTCCTACATCGCGGGTGTGACTGCTCCTCCGGGCAAGCGCATGGGCCATGCTGGCGCAATCATCTCTGGCGGCAAAGGCACTGCAGACGAGAAATTCGCTGCGCTGCAAGACGCAGGCGTGAAAACCGTGCGTTCGCTGGCAGACATCGGCAAGGCCTTGGCCGAGCTGACCGGTTGGGCTGTCAAGTAAGCCTCGTGCTTGACTGACGCTTCACCAGACAAAGGCCACCTTCGGGTGGCCTTTGTTGTTTCTGCAATCTGGAAAATATACGAGCTTTTGTGGCGAGGGAGCTTGCTCCCGCTCGACTGCGCAGCAGGCGTAAAACCATCTAACAACGAGATCCCAATCGTCTGCATTGGGGCTGCTTCGCAATCCAGCGGGAGCAAGCTCCCTCGCCACAGGGTTGTGGTTAGGAAAAATAGATGCGTAAACGCGACACCGACACGTCGTGTATCGGATAGTTCGCCCTCAAACAGTGCGTTTGTCAGACAAATTCGTTAGGCTAGCAGCCATTTTTGCGTCTGCCGCCCACAAGGCATGCAACGCGCTAAACGGGTCAGCCCCATACGGACTGACAGCATTTCCCTGACCCAAAAGGGAAATCCCCCTCTAAATTCCGATTCAGTAGTGTGGTATTTCCTTAATGAAAGTTTTGAAAGGTCAGGACATCCTGGCACTGGGCTTTATGACATTTGCCCTGTTCGTCGGGGCCGGCAACATCATTTTCCCGCCTATCGTCGGCCTGCAGTCCGGACCTAACGTCTGGATGGCGGCGCTGGGCTTTTTGATCACGGCAGTCGGCCTGCCGGTGGTCACCGTCGTCGCCCTGGCCAAGGTCGGTGGTGCGATGGATGCGCTGAGCAGCCCGATCGGCAAGATCGCCGGCGGTGTGCTCGCCGCGGCATGCTACCTGGCGGTCGGCCCGCTGTTCGCCACCCCGCGGACCGCGACCGTGTCATTCGAGGTGGGTCTGGCGCCGCTGACCGGCGAAAGCCCTCTGGCGCTGTTCCTCTACAGCTCGGTGTACTTCCTGCTGGTGTTCTTCATCTCGCTGTATCCGGGCCGTCTGCTCGATACCGTGGGGCGTTTCCTCGCGCCGCTGAAAATCATCGCCCTGGCGGTACTCGGCATCGCCGCGTTCGCATTGCCGGCCGGTGATATTGGCCAGGCCACGCCTGAATACGTCGCGGCACCGTTCTCCCAGGGCTTCATCAATGGTTACCTGACCATGGATACCCTCGGCGCGCTGGTCTTCGGCATCGTCATCGTCAACGCGATCCGCTCCCGTGGCGTCGAGTCGCCTGCGCTGATCACCCGTTACGCGATCATTGCCGGCCTGATCGCCGGTGTCGGTCTGGCGCTGGTGTACATCAGCCTGTTCCGCCTCGGCTCCGGCAGCCATGAAGTCGCGGTCGGTGCCACTAACGGCGCGGCAGTGCTGCATGCTTACGTGCAACACACCTTCGGTTCGCTGGGCAGCGGTTTCCTCGCGGTGCTGATCTCCCTGGCCTGTCTGGTCACAGCGGTCGGTCTGACCTGCGCCTGCGCCGAATACTTCAGTCGCGTACTGCCACTGTCCTACAAGACCCTGGTGATCATCCTGGCCGCGTTCTCGCTGCTGGTGTCGAACCTGGGCCTGACCAAGCTGATCGCGTTCTCGATCCCGGTACTGACCGCAATCTACCCGCCGTGCATCGTTCTGGTGGCCCTGAGCTTCTGCAAGGACTTCTGGCACGAACACGGGCGGATCCTCGGCCCGGTCATGCTGGTGTCGTTCCTGTTCGGCACCATCGACGCGCTCAAGGGCGCCGGTCTGGCTGACTGGATGCCGTCGCAGCTGGCGCACCTGCCGCTGAGCGAGCAGGGTTTGGCCTGGCTGGTGCCATGCGTGATGACCCTGGTGGTCGCCGTGGTCTGCGATCGCCTGCTGGGCAAGCGCAGCGAAGCGGTTGCCTGACGTTGCCTGACCCGCCACAAGCGGGTCTTCAACGCTTAAACAGAAATGCCCCGTATCAATCGATACGGGGCATTTTTTATGGGCGTCTGGCAGTGTCTTTTTTCGCGAGCTAACGTCGAAAGGTTGCCGAAGTCTAAATGTGGGAGCGAGCCTGCTCGCGAAAGCGTTGTGTCAGCCGCCATCAATGTTGTGTGATACGCCGCTTTCGCGAGCAGGCTCGCACACAGGTAGCATCCATACTCCACAGGGAATTGCATGTCGTTTATCCAAGCCAACCTGATCCACCTGCTGGCCGCGCTCTGGTTTGTCATCTGCTGGGGCGGCTACACCCGTTATGCGTCGTGGAAGGCCCGCGATACCGCGTGCCTGGCCAGTGTGTTGCACCTGTACCGCGAAGACTGGATGCGCCGCATGCTCCTGCGTGACAACCGCATCGCCGATGCCAGCGTCATCGGCAATCTGGAACGCAACGCCTCGTTCTTCGCCTCCAGCACTTTGATCATCCTCGCTGGCATTCTTACCGTGCTCGGTGCGTCCGAACGCGCAGTGTCGTTGCTGGCGGATATCCCGATGGTGCAACAGGCATCGCAGGGCATGTCGGAGATTAAATTACTGTGCCTGGCGCTGGTGTTCGTCTATGCGTTTTTCACGTTCAGTTGGTGCATGCGTCAGTACAACTTTGCCGCGGTACTGGTCGGCTCAGCGCCAATGATCGGCGAGCGCCAAGTGTCCGAGCAGGAGCGTAAGGCGTTCGCACTGCGGGCGGCACGGGTGATTTCGATGGCGGCCAACCAGTTCAACTTCGGTCTGCGTTCCTACTACTTCGGCATGAGCATGCTGGCGTGGTTTGTCAGCCCGTGGTTGTTCATGTTGATGAGTGCCGGTGTGGTTCTAGTGTTGTACCGCCGCGAGTTTCATTCCGACGTGCTCGATGTGATGGTCTATACCCCTACAGAGGCGCCATTGCCCGAAACCAATAAAGAGGCCGCTTGATGAGTATTCCGTTCTGGTGTGTGTTTATCAGTGCATTGTTGATCTACATCGCGCGTATGCCGGTGGGTAAAGCCATGAAAGAGCAGGGCGGTTACAACAACCACCTGCCGCGCCAACAACAGGCGCAACTCACTGGTTATGGCGCGCGGGCGCTGGCGGCGCATCAGAACTGCATCGAAGCGTTCATCCTGTTCGCCGTGGGTGTGCTGATGGCGCACACCACGCAAACCCAAGGCTGGTTGATTGATGCTCTGGCAATCATCTTTGTGATCGCGCGGATTCTTTACGTGTGGTTGTACCTGGCGGATAAACCAGCCCTGCGCAGTCTGGTGTGGCTGGTCGGCCTGCTCTGCAGTTTGTTGCTGATGATTAGTCCGACTTTTAGAACCGTATTGCTCTAAGAAAGCCTCTAAGCCAAGACTGACCAAAAATCACAGGCAAAAGAAAACCCGCACTTGGCGGGTTTTCTTTTTCTGCATCAAGTCGCAATTATTGCTTCTTGGCAGCTTCTTCCTGAGCAGCTTGATTCGATTCAGCCTGAGCTTTGGCAGCTTCGGCGTTTTCTTTTGCTGCGTCGTTCACTTTATCCTGAGCTTTGTTCATGTCTTGCTGAGCTTGCTCAGCATGTTGGTTGGCATCTTGAGCTTTGTCCTCGGATTTTTTATCGCAGGCAGCGAGACCGAGGGAAGCGGTCAACATCAAGGCAATAGCTAAAGTCTTACGCATGGGGTGTTTCTCCTTATGGAAAATAACTACTGGCCTTAAGAGCGCAGCGCCAAAGGTTAAGTTCCTCATTTTGTTCAGATATATAAGTTTGTTTTTCAGTGGAACTTTTGCCGTATTGCTTACTACTGGCAAAAGGCTCTAACGAGAGTAATTATCAAATGGCTGAAAACCCCGTTTTTGAGCGCGCGACACGCTTTCTCTCCGCCCTGCGCCATTGTCAGGTGCTCGGTTTGACGGTGCACAGCGCCAGCAGCGAAGGGCTGACGGTGAAGCTGCCGTACAGCGCGCAAATCGTTGGCAATCCGCAAACCGGGGTCATCCACGGCGGCGCGATTACTTCGCTGATGGACACCGCATGCGGCATGTCCACATTGTGCGTGCTCCCGGAATTCGAAGTCTGCCCGACCCTGGACCTGCGCATCGACTACATGCACGCCGCCGAGCCGAACAAGGACGTCTACGGTTTCGCCGAGTGTTATCGGGTCACCACCGATGTGATCTTCGCTCGCGGTTTTGCCTATCAGGATGATCCGCAGCGACCCATAGCCCATGTTGTTGGCACATTCATGCGCATGGGCAAGGGGCTGAAAGGCACCCAGGGATTTGGTGGCAGGATCAAAGGAGAACTTCGATGAGCGATGACTGGAAGCAACAACTGCTGCTGGCTCACGCCCAGGGCGATTACGCGCCTTTGCTGCAGATGATTCCCTACGCCGGGCTGATCGGCGTCGAATGCTCGCGAGTCGGTGATGACCTGCTGTTCAAGCTGCCGGCGAACAAGGACAACATTGGTAACCCTTTATTGCCTGCGATCCATGGCGGGGTGATCGCCGGATTCATGGAGCTGGCAGCCGCGTTGCATTTGTTGATCTTCACCGGAGCGCCCGGGGTACCGAAGATCATCGATTTTTCCCTGGATTACCTGCGCGCCGGGCAGTTTCGCGACACTTGGGCCAAATGTCAGGTCTGCCGTCAGGGCCGGCGCGTGGCCAACGTCGCCATCACGGCCTGGCAAAGTACCGAGAGCGAGCCGATCGCCACCGCCCGTGCACACTTCAAAATCGATGAGCCCTTGAAATCCTGAACGGTGCCCCCAACTCAGTGAACAACCCGCCGCCGACCCTCCGGGTCGCGGCCACTGCCATCTGATTGGAGTTTGATGACCATGAGTGTGGAAACTCAAAAGGAAACCCTGGGCTTCCAGACCGAGGTAAAGCAGCTGCTGCACCTCATGATCCATTCGCTGTATTCCAACAAGGAAATCTTCCTTCGCGAATTGATCTCGAACGCCTCTGACGCTGTCGACAAGCTGCGCTTCGAAGCTCTGGCCAAGCCGGAATTGCTCGAAGGTGGCGCTGAACTGAAAATCCGTGTGAGCTTCGACAAGGACGCCAAGACCGTCACCCTCGAAGACAACGGTATCGGCATGAACCGTGACGATGTGATCACCCACCTGGGGACCATCGCCAAGTCGGGCACCGCCGATTTCATGAAGAATCTCTCGGGCGATCAGAAAAAAGATTCGCACCTGATCGGCCAGTTTGGTGTGGGCTTCTACTCCGCCTTCATCGTTGCCGACAAAGTCGATGTGTACAGCCGTCGCGCCGGCACTCCTGCCAGCGAAGGCGTGCACTGGTCGTCGAAAGGCGAGGGCGAATTCGAAGTCGCCACCATCGACAAGCCAGAACGCGGCACCCGCATCGTCCTGCACCTGAAGTCCGGTGAAGACGAGTTCGCCGATGGCTGGCGTCTGCGCAACATCATCAAGAAATACTCCGACCACATCGCGCTGCCGATCGAGCTGCCGAAAGAGGTGGCTGCTGCCGAGGGCGAAGAGAAACCAGCCGTTGAATGGGAAACCGTCAACCGCGCCAGCGCCTTGTGGACCCGTCCGCGCACTGAAGTGAAGGACGAGGAATACCAGGAGTTCTACAAGCACATCGCCCACGACTTCGAAAACCCGCTGGCCTGGAGCCACAACAAAGTCGAAGGCAAACTCGAGTACAGCTCGCTGCTGTACGTGCCGGCCCGCGCGCCGTTCGACCTGTACCAGCGTGAAGCGCCGAAAGGCCTGAAGCTCTATGTGCAGCGCGTGTTCGTGATGGATCAGGCCGAGTCGTTCCTGCCCCTGTACCTGCGCTTCATCAAAGGTGTGGTCGATTCCAACGACCTGTCGCTGAACGTGTCGCGGGAAATCCTGCAGAAAGATCCGATCATCGACTCGATGAAGTCGGCGCTGACCAAGCGCGTGCTGGACATGCTGGAAAAACTGGCGAAGAACGAGCCTGAGCAATACAAGGGCTTCTGGAAAAACTTCGGTCAGGTCATGAAAGAAGGCCCGGCAGAAGATTTCGCCAACAAGGAAAAAATTGCCGGTCTGCTGCGTTTCGCATCGACCCAAGGCGACGACGGCGAGCAAGTTGTCGGTCTGGCTGACTACTTGGCGCGCGCCAAGGAAGGTCAGGACAAGATCTACTACCTCACCGGCGAAACCTACGCGCAGGTCAAGAACAGCCCGCACCTGGAAGTCTTCCGCAAGAAAGGCATCGAAGTGCTGCTGCTGACCGACCGTATCGACGAGTGGCTGATGAGCTACCTCAGCGAATTCGACGGCAAGACCTTTGTCGACGTGGCACGTGGTGACCTCGATCTGGGCAACCTGGACTCGGAAGAGGACAAGAAAGCCGCAGAAGAAGTCGCGAAATCCAAGGAAGGTCTGGTCGAGCGTCTGAAAACCGCGCTGGGCGATTCCGTTGCTGAGGTTCGCGTCTCTCATCGTCTGACCGACTCGCCAGCCATTCTGGCCATCGGCGAACAGGACCTGGGCCTGCAAATGCGCCAGATCCTCGAAGCCAGCGGACAGAAAGTGCCGGAGTCGAAGCCGATCTTCGAATTCAACCCGAGCCACCCGCTGATCGAGAAACTCGATGGCGAGCAGAACGAAGCGCGTTTTGGCGACCTGTCGCACATCCTCTTCGATCAGGCCGCTCTGGCGGCTGGCGAAAGCTTGAAAGACCCAGCCGCTTATGTGACCCGTCTGAACAAGCTGCTGGTTGAGCTGTCAGCCTAATCACGATGTAGAAAAACCCGCTTCGGCGGGTTTTTTCATTCTGGTGTTTAACTAATCAGGAGTCAGAAATGAGCCAAGTTACTGTTCGTTCCGTGGTCTATCAGCTGGATGGCCAGCCCTATGAAGGTCGTCTGGCGTTCGACGCCGAGCACAAGGGCGCGCGCCCGGGCCTGTTGATGGCGCCGAACTGGATGGGCGTCAGCGCCGGGGCGGAAGAAATCGCCAAATCGGTCGCGGCCAAGGGCTACGTGGTGTTGATTGCTGACGTGTATGGCCAGGCAGTACGTCCGCAGAACGCTGACGAGGCCGGCGCGGCGATGATGCCGCTGAAGAACGATCGTGCACTGCTGCGCAAGCGTATGCAGGCGGCGTTCGAACAACTGCAGAAGCAGGGCGAGGCGGCGGTCGATACCTCGAAGCTGGCAGTGTTCGGTTTCTGCTTCGGCGGTTGCTGTGCGCTGGATCTGGCGCGTACCGGTGCACCGGTGAAGGCGGCGGTGTCGTTCCACGGCACGCTTGACTCGCCGAACCCGGCCGATGCGCAGAACATCAAGGGCTCGGTGCTGGTGCTGCACGGTGCTTCCGACCCGTTGGTGCCGAAAGAGCAATTGCCGGCGTTCGAAGATGAAATGAACGCGGCGAAGGTCGATTGGCAGTTGCTCAGCTATGGCGGTGCGGTGCACTCATTCACCGATCCGCATGCCAATGTGCCAGGCAAGATGATGTACGACGCGAAGACCGCCCAGCGTGCGTTCAAGTCGATGCATGATTTGCTGGAAGAAGTGTTCAAAGGCTGATCGTGCAGTCAGGCATTGACTCGGTCGGTGCCTGATCTGGCCTCATCGCTGGCAAGCCAGCTCCCACAGTGTTCGATTCGTTTGCTGGATATTTGTCCGGCGCTAAACCTGTGGGAGCTGGCTTGCCAGCGATGGCTGACTAACAGGCGACACAGAGCTAAGGCAATTCAATCCGCTCAACTTCCCCCGGTACCGTCGGCCAATCCCCGGCCGCCCACTTGCGCCGCGCCTCATCGATCGCCACCGGATCGCTCGCGACGAAATTCCAGTTGATCCGCCGTGGCCCGTCCAGTGCTGCGCCGCCAAACACCACCGCGTGCACATCGCTCTCGGCAAACAGACTCATCGCTTCCCCGCCCGGCAACACCGCCAGCGCGTGGGGTTCGAGGGGCTCGCCATTCAATTGCGCATCGCCACTCAGCACATACACCGCGCGTTCTGCGTGCTCGGTCGGGATCAGCAGTGTGGTCGCGGTCTGCATCTTCACTTCGGCATACAGCGTAGGAGAAAGCACCGGCACCGGCGATTCCAGGCAAAAGCCTGACCCGGCAATCATCCGAATCTGCACGCCAAGGTTATCGCTGACCGGCAAGGTTGCGGCCGGGTGATGGCTGTAATGCCCAGGGCCTTGCTCATGATCCTTGGGCGAAGCCAGCCAGATCTGCAAACCGTGCATCGTGAAGCTTTGCGCCCACAACGGCTCGGGCGTGCGCTCGATATGGGCAATCGCACTGCCGGCGGTCATCCAGCTGACATCGCCGGCGCTGACCACTTGATCGGAGCCAAGGCTGTCCTTGTGCTGGATCTGCCCTTCGAAGAGGTAGGTCAGGGTCGACAGACCAATGTGTGGATGCTGTCGGATGTTCATGCCTTTGCCCGTCGGATAAACCGTCTCGAGCATGTGGTCGAAAAATACAAATGGCCCGACGCTGCGGCATTTGGCTGACGGCAGTGGGCGCAGGATCGGCTGGCCTTCGACGTCTTCGGCGCGCGGGCGGATGATCAGTGGTTGCGTATCCATGGTGCATTCCAGGCTGAGCGGGTGATGCCAGAAGCATAACCCGCCGCTGGCAAGAGGGTGATTACTGGCTGTCGAAGCCTTGTGGAGCGTGGGTTTCGATGCTGACGTCGGTGGTGGTCATCAGTTTGTGGATCGGGCAGCGATCGGCGACGCGCAGCAGTTCTTCACGCTGGGCATCGGTGAGGACGCCCTTGAGGGTAAGCGTCACATGCAGGACATATTTGCCTTTCTGCTCTTCGCTGTTGTCGCGTTTGACCTCGACACCCACGCCGGTCAGCGGGATGTCTTTCTTCTTCGCGTACATTTTCAGGGTCAGGGCTTTGCAGGCACCGAGCGCGGCGTCGAAGTAGTCGTGTGGCTCGGGTGCCGAGCCTTCGCCGCCGGCAGACTTCTGCACGTCGGCAAACAATTCGTGGTCATCGATCTGTACGGTGTGACGAAAACCTTCGGCGGAGACGGTATTGACGGTAACAGTCATGGCAACCTCACTGGCAGTAGGAAAAAGTCGTGCGATCAAAAAAGACCTTGCAGTTATAGAGCATTCCTACGGAGGCGCGTTCCACTTTCCTGCAGGATGAACCCTTGTTGTCGGCTCAAGGTCTAGGCTATGCCTACCTGTCGGAGATTACTTGTGTCCCTGTTTCGTTTGAGTCTTGCCTGCCTGCTGGCATATGCCGGTACCGCCAGCGCCCGCGATTACACTTACAGCGATGCGCACCTGCACTATGTGGATTTTTTCCAGGAAACCGCCGGCATGGCGAAATTGCTCACGGCCATGCAGGACAATTCCATCGACCATGTGATGATTTCCGGCATTCCCGTGGCGAAGAAATGGCATGAAGACGAACCCAAACGTCCGCGCTATTACGCCGGTGATGACGCCGACGCCTACTGGTACAGCGCCACCGATATGATCGTTGCCGATGCCGTGCAGAAACTGACGCCGGAGCAGCGTCTGCACTTTCATCCATTCCTCTCGGGCTTCAACCCTAACGACAAGAACTCTGCCGCACACCTTCAGCGCCTGCTCGATCTGTATCCGGGTCTGTGGCAGGGCATCGGCGAAGTGTTCACCCGCCATGATGACCTGACGGCACTGACCGCTGGCGATACCCCTCGGGCCAATAACGAAGCGATGAAGCGGATATATCACCTGGCCGCCGAAAACGATCTGCCGGTGATGCTGCATTCCAACATCACCTCCAAGCGTGAGAAAAATCCGCTGTACCTGAAGGAAGTTGAAGAACCGCTGCGAAATCACCCGCACACCCGGTTCATCTGGGCGCACGCCGGCACCAGTGCGGAGATCCATCGGCACCAGACGCAGCTGGAATTCCTTCTGCCCACCGTCAGCCGGATGTTGGAGGCTTACCCGAATCTGTTCATCGATCTGTCGTGGAGCATGCTCACGCCGTATCTGCTGGATGAGCAGGGCAAGCCGCGTGCGCAATGGCTGGCATTGGTGGAGAAATACCCTGAGCGCTTTATGCTGGGTTCGGATGTTGTAGGCCGATTCAACAAGCTCGGTGAGGAAATGCGCAGTTTCACGCCGTTCCTTGATGCCTTGCCCGAAGACGTGGCGCGTAAAGTCGCCCGGGATAATTTCCTGGCGATATTGCCGCGAACAGCAGCAAAGTCCGCGAAATCCGCGCTGAATCGTTAATGCCGAAGGTTCGAAGTATCAAGGCCTTTTGATATCACCTTTTCGTCTTACGCAAATTTGCGCGGGGCCGATACCTTCTAGAGCAACCAGCTGCAGGGTTGATGCAGCGCTTTTGGAAGGAACCAGAGTAATGAGCATCCGTAGTCTCAATATTGCGCCGCGTGCCGGCCTGGGTTTTGGTGTGTTGGCCTTGATGGTGTTTGCCTTGGGGGCGTTCGCCCTGCTGCAAATGGCGAACATGCGCGCCCAGTCGGATGAGGTCGACAACAACTGGCTGCCGAGCGTGATGGCGGTTGGCGAGATGAGTCAGGACATGCTGCGCCTGCGTGCGCTGACCATGCGCCTGTTGCTCAATCGGGATCCGCAGGCGCTGGCGCAGAATGTCGCCAAGCTCAATGACCTGCGCGGTGTATTGAGCGAAGCCCAGCAACGCTATGACGTGTTGATCGTGCTGCCCGAAGAGCGCAAGTTGTTCGACCGCTTCAAGGTCGCCGAGCACCAGTATCTGGAGTTTCAGGCGCAGGTCATGCAGTTGTCCGCGCAGAATCGGGTGGAGGAGGCGGCGGCCATTCTCAACGGTGAGATGAGCCCGTTGGCCGACGACATGGCGGTCACTCTGAAAGAGTTGGTCGAGCTGAACAAGCACAACGCCAACCTTGCCACCGAAGCGGCGCGCCTGGTCTTCATCAATTCGCGGGTCTGGGTCGGCGTGATGATCGGCATCACTGCACTGATCACCATCGGTCTGGCGCTGTTGCTGACCCGCAGCATCGTCTTGCCTCTGACGCAGTCGCTGGGCGTGGCGGAAGTGGTGGCCGGTGGCGATCTGACGGGCGATATCAATATCTCCGGCAAGGACGAACCGGCGCGGCTGCTGCAGGCGCTGAAAAGCATGCAGCATAACCTGCGCGACACCATCCGGCAGATTTCCGAGTCGTCCAGTCAGTTGGCTTCGGCTTCGGAGGAGCTGAGTTGTGTCACCGAAGACGCCACACGTGGGCTGCACCAGCAGAGCCTGGAGATTGAACAGGCCGCCACGGCGGTCAATCAGATGACGGCTGCCGTTGAGGAAGTGGCGAGCAATGCGGTGGCGACGTCCGAGGCGTCACGCGAATCTGATCGCATCGCCCAGCGTGGTCGCGAGCAGGTCCGACAGACCGTGACATCAATCGAATCCCTGGCAGATGACGTCACGTCGAATGCCACGCAGGTGGAGGATCTGGCACGGAAGGTTCACGGCATCAGCAAGGTGCTGGATGTGATCCGCTCGATTGCCGAGCAGACCAACCTGCTCGCGCTAAACGCTGCGATCGAGGCGGCGCGGGCCGGCGATGCCGGTCGCGGCTTCGCGGTGGTGGCCGATGAAGTGCGGGCGTTGGCGCATCGCACGCAGCAATCGACCCAGGAAATCGAACAGATGATCGGCGGTATCCAGCAGGGCACCGATTCGGCGGTCAATTCGATGCAGCAGAGCAGCCTTCGCGCCAATTCAACGCTGGAACTGGCGAAGGCGGCGGGTGAGGCGCTGGAAGAAATCGCCTCGGCGTTCACCTTGATCAACGAGCGCAACCTGGTGATCGCCAGCGCCTCGGAGGAGCAGGCGGCAGTGGCGCGGGAGGTGGACCGCAATCTGATGAATATCCGCGATCTGGCGACGCAGACTTCTGCCGGGGCTAATCAGACTAGTGCGGCGAGCCAGGAGTTGTCGCGGCTGGCGGTGGATTTGAACAATATGGTGGCCAAATTTTCGGTCTGATCTGACCGCTGAAGATCGAGCTGAACCCTGCTCGCGAAAGCGGTGTATCAACCACAAACATGTCGGCTGAACTGACGTCTTCGCGAGCAGGCTCGCTCCCACAGGGGATATGTGTCGTCGCGAAAACTGCAGGCACAAAAAAGCCCCGCATCTGCGGGGCTTTTGGTTGTAGCGGCGGATCAGCTGCCTTTAACGGTTTTGCCGTTGACCGTGCCGTCCTGGAGCATGATGTTGTACTCCTTGCCGTCGGTTTCAACCTGTTGCAGGCGGACCAGCAGGTAATCCCAATCCTTGGCGAACCACAGCACGGTAGTGCGCTTGCTTTGTGTCGGATCGCGCACGCGCTCGACCTTGATTGCATCGATCTTGCCGGCCTTGGTGTCGACTTTCTCGGCACCCAGTACACGGAAGTCATAGGTATCGACTTCACCGTCATCGACCACCTGGTAGCTCATGGTCTTCTTGCCGGAGGCGACGTCGTGCTGCAGCGCCAGTTGATAGGTCGATTTGTCGACCATGCCACGGTTCAGCGGGATCTTCACCGCGTCGCCACGGTCGGTGCCGGTGACCATCTTGCTGTTCCAGTCGAAGTCCAGATCAGCCTTTTTCGCTTTGCCCAGACCACCACGTTCGAAGTGGTAGGACTGCGGCAGCAGGGTGTCCTTGTCCAGGGTCAGGGTGCTTTCTTCAGTCAGGCTGGCGATCATCATCGACGCCTTGAAGCTGAGTTTCCAGACGCCGTTGGCTTCCTTGGTCAGGCTGCGTTCGGCAGTGCCGCTCATGGGCAACTGTTTCCAGTCGGCGGTGTAGCTCGCGGAGAACGGTTGAAGGTCTGCCGCCTGCGCGAAGGGCAGGGCGAGCAGAGCGCAAGCGAAGAGCAGGGCGCGACGCATAAAATCTCCTAGTGTCGAATCAAGTGGCCGCTGGCCGCGAGTAACTGGCCATCCAGTAAAGCACCTTGCTCACCGAGTGCCAGTCGGCCTTCGGCAAACCAGCGTACAGCCATCGGGTAGATCAGGTGTTCCTGGACATGCACTCGCTGCGCAAGTGTCTGCGGCGTGTCGTACAACTCTACCGGTATTACTGCCTGTACGACCAGTGGTCCACCATCGAGTTCCTCGGTGACGAAGTGCACGGAGCAGCCGTGTTCCGCGTCGCCGGCCTCGAGCGCCCGCTGATGCGTGTGTAACCCTTTGTATTTGGGCAGCAGCGACGGGTGGATATTGAGCAGGCGACCCTGGTAGTGACGCACGAAATCAGCGCTGAGAATGCGCATGAAACCGGCCAGCACCACGAGTTTCGGTTTGAATTCGTCGATCAGTTCGATCAGGGCCGCATCGAAGGCCTCGCGACCTTCGAAGGCCTTGTGATCCAGCGAGCGGGTGGCGATACCCGCGTCACTGGCGCGTTGCAGGCCGTAGGCGTCGGCGCGGTTGGAAATCACCGCGGCGATGCGGACCGGGCTGTCGCCGGTCCGCGTGCTGTCGATCAGAGCCTGCAAGTTACTGCCGGTGCCGGACAACAGCACCACGACATCACAGGTCTGGGACATCAGTGAGCCTTGAGGTTTTTCAGCTCGACTTGAGCAGCGCCTTCGGCAGCGGCAGCGATCTGGCCGATGACCCAAGGTTGCTCGCCGGCATCACGCAGGGTGTTCAGGGCCACTTCAACGTGCTCCTGAGCCACGCAGATGACCATGCCCACGCCGCAGTTCAGTACGCGGTGCATCTCGGTCTCGTCGACGTTGCCTTTCTCTTGCAGCCAGTCGAAGACCGCCGGGCGAGTCCAGCTGGCCACGTCAACCACGGCCTGAGCGCCTTTTGGCAGAACGCGCGGGATGTTGTCCAGCAGGCCGCCACCGGTGATGTGGGCCATGGCCTTGACTGCGCCGGTGTCCTTGATCAGCTTGAGCAGCGGCTTTACGTAGATGCGGGTCGGGGCCATCAGCAGGTCGGTCAGCGGTTTGCCGTCGAGCTGAACGGTTTCGATGTCGGCGCCGGACACTTCGATGATCTTGCGGATCAGCGAGTAGCCGTTGGAGTGCGGGCCGGACGATGGCAGGGCGATCAGCGCGTCACCGGTGGCGACTTTCGAGCCGTCGATGATGTCGGCTTTTTCCACGACGCCGACGCAGAAGCCGGCCAGGTCGTAGTCTTCGCCTTCGTACATGCCAGGCATTTCAGCGGTTTCGCCGCCAACCAGAGAGCAGCCAGCCAGTTCGCAGCCTGCACCGATACCGGTGACCACGGTGGCGGCCACGTCAACGTTCAGCTTGCCGGTGGCGTAGTAGTCGAGAAAGAACAGCGGTTCAGCGCCGCACACCACCAGATCGTTGACGCACATGGCGACCAGGTCCTGGCCGATGCTGTCGTGCTTGTTCAGGTTCAGCGCCAGGCGCAGCTTGGTGCCGACGCCATCAGTACCGGAAACCAGCACCGGCTGTTTGTAACCGGCCGGGATCTCGCAGAGGGCGCCGAAACCGCCCAGGCCGCCCATGACTTCCGGGCGCGCAGTGCGCTTGGCGACGCTCTTGATGCGTTCGACCAATGCTTCACCGGCGTCGATGTCTACACCGGCGTCCTTGTAGCTCAGGGAGGGTTGCTTGCTCATGATCCAGGCCTTTAGGGGAGGGGATTCAGGGGTAACGACCGAGTTCAGCGGGAACATCGAAATCGAGAGGGCGATGGCCTCACGCGAATTTCGGGGTGCCCGGCTGTTGCCGGTCTGCGAAGGCGCGCGATTTTATCAGGCTTGAGGGGCAGCGGCCATCCTCGCGCCGACGGGCAGGGGCATAATCAGCGGAAATTTTTTGCAATTGTGCCGGGTGGCTGCCTGTATAAGGTGTATCGATTAACCGTCTATCGTTATCCCTGTGCAAAAACTTACCGCCGCCGTGTGAATGTTTTGCGATGGCAGATTGTCACAGCCTTGCTTAACCGGTTCACGCGGCCTGTTCCAGCCGCTCCTGTCGACGGGAATTTTCCATGCGTCTTTGTAAATTGTTGGTTGTGGGTTGTTTGTCGTTGGTCAGCCTGGCGAGTCATGCCGAAAACCTCAAAGGTCTCTATCAAGTGCGTCAGCCGGTCAGCAGCCAGGCGCCGGAAGAGCGCGATCGCGCCACGCAGGCGGCGCTGGATACGCTGGTATTGCGCCTGACCGGCGACCCGAAGGCTGTGCAAAATCCAGGGTTGGCGACGATTCGCAAAGACCCGCAGCAGATCATCAGCCAGTTCGGTTTTGATGCCGGGCCACCGGAAGTGCTGAAAGTCGATTTCGACCCGGCCACCACTGAGCAGGCGCTGCGTAGTGCGGGATTGTCGTTGTGGGGCGCGAGCCGGCCGTCGATCCTGAGTTGGTGGCTGAACGATTCGACTGAAGGTTCGAGCCTGGTCGGTGACGGTCAGGCAGCGGCGGCACCACTGCGTGCGGCGGCTCAGCATCGTGGTTTGCCCTTGCGTTTGCCGCTGGCTGATTTGAGTGAGCAACTGGTGGCCACCGCGCCAGTGCTGGATGGCACCGATCCCGCACCATTGCGCGGCGCTTCGGAGCGTTACGGTGCGGATGCCTTGTTGGCGGTGCATGCGCACGAAGAGGGTGGGCAGTGGCAGGCCAAGTGGCATCTGTGGCTGGGTGATCAGAAAGAGGCCGGCAGCGTGCAGGGTGCCGATCAGGCTGGCGTGGCCGATGCCGTGATGCTGGCGGTGGCCGAGCGTCTGGCGCCGCGCTTTGTCGCCAAGCCTGGTGCTTCGGGCCAACAGACCCTGGAAGTGCAGGGCATGAATCTTGAGCATTACGCCACACTGCTGCGGTTACTCGAACCGTTTGGTGTGCGTCTGCAAAGTGTCGAGGGTGATCGCATCGTGTATCGGGTCAACGGCAGTGCCGATCAGTTGCGCGCGCAGTTGTCGCTGGCGAAGTTGCAGGAGTTGCCGGCTGAAGCACCGACGCCAGTGGCAGCGCCGCAGCCAGCGGTGGCAGGTGCAGCGCCTGTTGCGGCTCCAGCGCCTGCACCGGTAGCACCTTCGTTGCGGTTTCGCTGGTAAGTCTTTCCTTATATAGAAGCAGGAGTGATACATGGCCGATACGCGGCGTTGGTTCTGGCTCGGTGGGGTAGTCCTGCTTTGCGCGTTTGTGTGGTTGCTGCATCCGATCCTCACGCCGTTTCTGGTGGCGTTGCTGCTGGCGTATCTGTTCGATCCGCTGGTGGATCGGCTGGAGAAAATCGGTTTGTCGCGAACCTGGGGTGTGATCGCGGTGTTTGCCTTGTTCACTCTGATCGTCACCACGTTGCTGTTGGTGCTGGTGCCGATGCTTGCCAAGCAGTTGGTGCGTTTGTATGAGTTGGCGCCGCAAATGCTTGACTGGCTGCAGCACACGGCGCTGCCGTGGGCGCAATCGAAGCTGGGCCTGTCTGACGGCTTCTGGAAGTTCGACAAGGTCAAGGCGGCGATCAGCGAACACATGGGGCAGACCACTGACATCGTTGGTGTGGTGCTGAGTCAGGCAACTGCTTCAAGCCTAGCGCTGATCGGCTGGCTGGCGAATCTGGTGCTGATCCCAGTGGTGAGTTTTTATCTGCTGCGCGACTGGGACGTGATGATGGCCAAGATCCGCAGCCTGTTGCCGCGTGATCGTGAAGAAACCATCGTCTCGCTCGCCGGTGAGTGCCACGAAGTGCTCGGCGCGTTCGTGCGCGGACAGTTGCTGGTCATGCTGGCGCTGGGCGTGATCTACGCAGCGGGTCTGATGATTGTTGGTCTGGAATTGGGGCTGTTGATCGGCCTGATCGCAGGCCTCGCGGCAATCGTGCCGTACATGGGTTTTGTGATCGGTATTGGCGCGGCGCTGATTGCCGGGCTGTTCCAGTTCGGTGGCGACCTGTACCCGATGATCGGCATCGTTGCGGTGTTCATGGTCGGGCAGGCGCTGGAAGGCATGGTGCTGACGCCGCTGCTGGTCGGCGACCGGATCGGCCTGCATCCGGTGGCGGTGATCTTCGCGATTCTGGCCGGCGGCGAGTTGTTCGGCTTTACCGGTGTGCTGCTGGCATTGCCGGTGGCGGCGGTGATCATGGTGCTGGTGCGTCACGTGCACGATTTGTACAAGGACTCGGATATTTACAGCGGGGCAGATGAGCCCGAGCTGTGATCCGATCACGGGCGGTCCGGCATTGTGCCGGGTTGGCCCGTGTTTTGCGGTGGATTGTTTCGCTGACGCGTCAGAGAAACTGTCATAAAACCAGCGTGTTAACGCAAACCTTTGATTTTGCTTGGGGTCTGTCGCATTGTGCGCTCAGCTTCACGGGTATAAACTTCGCAAACTTTACACAGAGGCCACTAACGGTTCCTTGAGAACTGTTCAGTCAGCATGAAACCGATTCAGCTGCCCCTAGGTGTGCGTCTGCGTGACGACGCCACCTTCATCAACTACTACCCAGGCGCCAATGCCGCTGCACTCGGCTATGTCGAGCGCCTATGCGAAGCCGACGCCGGCTGGACCGAAAGCCTGATCTACCTGTGGGGCAAGCATGGGGTAGGGCGTACGCATCTGTTGCAGGCGGCGTGTCTGCGTTTCGAGCAGATGGGTGAACCGGCGGTGTATCTGCCGCTGGCCGAGCTGATGGATCGTGGTATCGAAATCCTCGACAACCTTGAGCAGTACGAACTGGTCTGCCTGGATGACTTGCAGGTGATTGCCGGCAAGCCGGACTGGGAAGAGGCGATGTTTCATCTGTTCAACCGCCTGCGTGACAGCGGTCGACGTTTGCTGATTGCCGCTTCAACCTCGCCGCGCGAGCTGCCGGTGAAGCTGGCTGACCTCAAATCGCGCCTGACCCTGGCGCTGATCTTCCAGATGCGTCCGCTCTCCGATGAAGACAAATTGCGTGCCCTGCAATTGCGCGCGTCGCGTCGCGGTCTGCACCTGACCGATGAAGTCGGGCACTTTATTCTGACTCGCGGTACCCGCAGCATGAGTGCATTGTTCGACCTGCTCGAACAGCTGGATCAGGCCTCGTTGCAGGCGCAACGCAAGCTGACAATTCCGTTCCTGAAGGAAACCCTCGGCTGGTAGCCAGCCCTTGAAATACGAGGCTTTCAGCACGTTTCGACATATTTCAGGCGCCAGAAAATCCGCGTTTCCGCAACGTATGCAGACCGCGTATCGAGTCAAATGGGCTTAAGCGCTTAGATGTAAACGAGAAACCGGGAAGTCACAAAAAGATCGATTGAATTTGCAAATGAGGCCGATAGCGGGCATAGTCTCGGCTTCTTTACAACTTCAGCCACGGTCGTGCCCATGCTAAATCGCTTCGCACCCCTCGTGCCTCTCGCACTCGTCACCCTGTTGTTCGGTTGCGCTGCTCATTCTCCAGTTCAAGAGCAGCCTCAACAGGTTAAAAATTCTGCCACCGCCCAGTCTTCCGTTATTTACCAGGAAGAGCTGGCTACCGAAAAAGAACTCGCCGATTTCAACGGCAAGAAGCCCTATGAGCTTCCGGTTCTGGCCGACAGCATCCTCGAACGCGGCATGTCCCTGATCGGTACCCGTTACCGTTTCGGCGGTACCTCTGAAGCCGGTTTCGACTGCAGCGGTTTCATCGGTTATCTGTTCCGCGAAGAGGCCGGCATGAATCTGCCGCGCTCCACCCGCGAAATGATCAATGTGGATGCGCCTCTGGTCTCGCGCGGTAATCTTGAGCCGGGCGATCTGCTGTTCTTCGCCACCAATGGTCGTCGCGGTCGTGTAAGCCACGCCGGGATCTACCTGGGTGACAACCAGTTCATTCATTCCAGCAGTCGTCGCAGCGGCGGTGTCCGCATTGACAGCCTGGGTGACAGCTACTGGAGCAAGACCTTCATCGAAGCCAAACGCGCCCTCGCAATGGCACCGACCGTGGTTACCGCTCGCAAGTAATTCCCCGTTGTCGCCACGTCCGTGGCGACAAAAACGGTTCCCGGCAAGGGAGTAGACCTAGACTTTACAAGGTGAAGTTAAAGTCTTACTTGAAGTTTGCCGTGTAGCCGCTAGAATCCTGTATCTATATTGATGGCAAACCGCCTGCGTGCTCCGCAGGCGGTTTTGTTTCTGTCCATTCGGCAGAGAAAGCCGCAGCCAGATCAGGATGTTCTGCTTATGACGATGTCGGCCCGCCTCACATTGATTTTCTTCGCAGCGCTGCTCAGCGCTTGCGCCAGCCGCACTCCGCCGCCTGCGCCTGTGGTACGCGCTCCGGTGGTGTTCGGGCCCTCCCAAGCTTTTTCGCCGGCTGCTGAAGACGTGCTGTTTCGCGCGCTGGGCCTGGTTGGCACGCCTTATCGCTGGGGCGGCAACACACCAGACTCCGGGTTTGATTGCAGCGGTCTGATCGGCTTCGTCTACCGCGATGCCGCCGGCATCTCCTTGCCGCGCTCCACCCGCGAGATGATCGTGATGCAAGCGCCGAAT
The DNA here is from genome assembly GCF_002156405.1 of Pseudomonas sp. SCPG-7. Classification (NCBI taxonomy): domain Bacteria; kingdom Pseudomonadati; phylum Pseudomonadota; class Gammaproteobacteria; order Pseudomonadales; family Pseudomonadaceae; genus Pseudomonas; species Pseudomonas sp. SCPG-7. Next base: position 32,518 of record NZ_MVOO01000029.1, read on the forward strand.
GTCGGCAAAGAGGGTTTGCAGACTGGCGACCTGATCTTCTTCGCCACCAATGGTGGCTCTCAGGTCAGCCATGCGGGGATCTACGTGGGGGAAGGTCGCTTCGTGCATGCGCCAGCAACCGGCGGCACAGTGAAGCTGGACAGCCTGTCGAAGGCGTATTGGCAGAAGGCGTATCTGAGTGCCAAGCGGGTGTTGCAGCCGGAGCATCTGGCGCATAACCCCTAGTAAAAATCGCAGCAATCCTAATGTGGGAGATTCTATGTTGCTCAGCAACCCTAGAATCTC